>CAYYTT010000023.1:0-1439 GCA_964474635.1 uncultured Alphaproteobacteria bacterium
ATCCTTGCCGGAACTAGCGCTCACCCATGCGGCGGCGCGGCGCAAACAGATCTCGGTCGGCTATGGCAACATTCTGGGCAGCAATATTTTCAACATCCACGCCATTGCCGGCATCGCGACCTTGTTCACCGGCGCAGGTCTCATTTTTCCGGGCGTGGACAGTCTGGGTCATACCTTGGAGGCCGACCTTGCGATCCTTATCGCCGCCACCAGCTTGGCATCATTCTATATCATCGGCAAAAATCCGAACATCGACCGATTGTCCGGACTGCTTCTGTTCGGATGCTACCTGCTTTACATTTTCTATCTGATTGCGCCGATCCTCGGCGCACAAGGCACGGCGACACAAGGCGCCGCGGGCTGATTGCGGGACGGACCGTGCATGTCATAATCGTCATTACAAGGAACGCAAACGGCAAATCTGTTCATTATAAAGAACACTTTGCACAAGCGCGCAGTCCCGCTGACGGTCCCACCCAGTTTTCATGCATTTCAAGGAAGTGAGGGCCGTCAAAAGCCCGTCGTTTGCGTCCCTGGGGGAAGATTCAATATGCTCGGCTTTCCGCCGGGTGTTTTACCTGTGGCCACCTGGCTCGACGCGGTGCGCATGTGCACGATGATCGACACATAAAAATAAAGGTAGGACAGCAACAAGCTGGCCAGGGTGGCAAGGCCGATGCTTTCGGACATGATGGCCTTGCGGGCGGTGCCCGTCATGCCGGCGGAAACGGCCGAGGTCACGAACAGGAACAACGTGGCGAAAATCATCAAAAATATAAAAATCGAATGGATCGTCAAAGGCACGGACAGACTGATGTAGCGCAGCACGAAGTCCTTGTTGTCGCCTTTTTCATTGACCTGATAGGCGATCACGATACCGATCATGAACATGATCAGCCCAATGACTTCCGCGATGATGCTGTAAGATTGCGCGGAGGTGACGCCGCTGCCTTTCGGCGCGGACGGCAAGGCAAAGCCGAGGGCGAGGACAAGACTGACCACCAGGCTCACGCAAATATAGGTAAACAAATAGCGGAATTTCTGCTTCTCGGTCAGTTCACCCCTGGCAAGCGACAGGGCCAGTTTAACCGGATTGAAAACAATCATCGCCGTTCACCCCAGTCTTGCAGAAATGCCCGCAGTCCAAAAAATACAAGTCTTCGACAGACGCCTGTCGCCCCCGGTCCCCGTCCGGCCCCCTTCGCCACAGGCGTCGCACTGCGCCCGCCTGTTCTAAAAAAGCCGACATTTGGCCTGGCGCCAAAGGATCGGCCCAAAGGATCGGCACGGTGATTCCCCACGACAAAGCACCCCAAGACTAGCGGCAGCCCTTCGCACTGCACAAGAGATAAGCGTGTCCCCCTGGCAAGCTGGAGCGCTTCGGGCTATGCAAGGCGCGGATGAGACCGCCACTAGACCGTTCAGGGCCCTAAACCGTT
>CAYYTT010000023.1:1539-5584 GCA_964474635.1 uncultured Alphaproteobacteria bacterium
AGGGAGAGTGTATCATGGCGAGGACGACCATCTCGGTGCTCGGCGCCGGTCAATCGCGCACACGCATGGCCCGGATGCCCAAGAGCGCGCGTGCACTTGCGGCGCTTGGCGCGGCCGCGTTCATGACCATGGCGGCCGCCTGTGATAACGGGGGATCGTCAAACTCGGGTGGCACGGCGGCCGTGCGCGACCGGATCCGCGTTGTCGGGTCCTCGACCGTGTTTCCCTACTCGGTGGCCGTGGCGGAAGAATTCGCCGGCAAGACAAGCCGTCCCGCACCCGTCGTCGAATCGACCGGCACCGGCGGCGGCATGAAGATCTTCTGCGAAGGCATTGGCGCGAACTTTCCGGACGTGACGGGGGCCTCCCGCGCCATGAAGGAAAGCGAATGGGCGCTGTGCCAGCGCAATGGCGTTACGGATGTGAGCGAAGGCCTCATCGGCTATGACGGACTCACTGTCAGCGTCTCCCGAGACAGTCCGCAGACATGGGCGCTCACGGAAAGCCAGCTTTACCTTGCCCTCGCCTCCCAAGTCCCCGATCCGGACACGGGCACGCAGCTTGTGGACAACCCCTACACCCGCTGGTCGCAGATCTCGGCTGATCTGCCCGACGTGGCGATCCGCGTCTTTGGCCCGCCGCCCACCTCCGGCACCCGCGATGCCTTTGTGGAGCTGGCCATGTATGACGGCTGCGAAGGTCTCGATTTCTTCGCGGGCAAAAAGGCGGAGATGGACGAGGACGCCTTTGAGGATTTCGTTGCACAGGCCTGCGGGCGCATGCGCCAGGACGGCCCCTTCATCGAGGCGGGCGAGAACGACAATCTCATTGTTCAGCGTCTGACGGCCGACCCCACGGCCCTCGGCATTTTCGGCTACTCCTTCCTGTTTGAAAATCAGGACATCCTCCAGGCCATCCCCATCAACGGCGTCGAGCCCAGCCTCAAGACAATCAGCGAGGGCAGCTATGACATCGCCCGTCCGCTGTTCATCTATGCGAAAAACGCCCACAGGGGCGTTATTCCGGGCCTGGACGATTTCCTCCTGGAGTTTGTCAGCGAAGCCTCCCTCGGTCCCGACGGCTATCTGGTGGATCGGGGGCTGACGCCTCTTGATGATGCCGAGCGCACCAAGACACGCTCGGCGATCCAGGATCGCACGAGCCTCGAGCGCTTCGAGGGCTGACAAAAGCGCCAGGCGCAATTCCGGCGGGCGGGCCCCTCACGATCGGGTCCAAAGACGGGGAGGTCTTCAAGATGCTGGCCCTGGCCATGACCCTGATCGGCCTCGGCGCCGCCGGCAGTTTTCTGTGGGCGCGCCACACCGCGCTTGGCTATCGCCAGGAGACGGGCGCGCCACCACCGCCCGGCGGGCGGCGGGCCCATGCGGGCCATGGTCTGCACTCCCTGCCCGTCTACCACGGGGCTTATGCCGCGTCCTGGGCTCTGCTTCCGTCCATGGCGCTCGTGCTTGTGTGGCTTGCGACGCAGAACGGCCTTGTCACCTGGCTGCTGCTCTACTCCCTGCCGGAAAGCCTGACGGAGGGGCGCAGCGCCGGTGAACTCGACCTGTTGATCTCTCAGATCCGCCAGGCAGCGGCCGGGCAGTTTTTCGGCACACCGAGCGAGGCCCTGGCCGCGGCCGGCGCTCGGCTGGCGCGCTGGCAGTCGATTGCGGGCGCGGCGATGGCGGCTTCGGCGGCCGGCCTGACGGCGCTCGGCAGCATCATCGCCTTGCGCCAGATCACGCCGGAGTTCCGGGCCCGCAACAGCTTTGAACACGTCCTCACCGGACTGATGATTGCGAGCGCGTCGCTCGCCGTGCTGACCACCTTGGGCATCGTCGTGGCCCTGCTTTACGAGGCCCAACTGTTTTTCGACCGGGTGGACTTTTTTGATTTTCTGTTTGGCGTGAACTGGGAACCGCAGATCGCCATTCGTGAGGATCAGGTTGCCGCCGAAGGGGCCTTCGGCGCGATCCCCGTTTTCACGGGCACCTTGCTCATTGCCCTGATCGCCATGGCCATCGCGGTGCCGATCGGGCTCATGTCCTCGATTTACCTTGCCGAATATGCCGGGCACCGGGTGCGTGCCTTCGTGAAACCGGCGCTTGAGATCCTGTCCGGCGTGCCAACGGTTGTGTACGGCTTTTTCGCGGTTCTGGTCGTGGCCCCGGCGCTGGTGAACGGCGGGGAGAGCCTCAGCGCCTTTTTGGAAAGCTGGGTCCACCCGTCCCTTGGATTTTCCGTTGCCCCAAACAGCGCTATCGCCGCCGGTAGCGTGATGGGCATCATGATCATTCCCTTCGTCTCGTCCCTGTCCGACGATGCCTTGAACGCCGTGCCCAACAGCCTGCGCGACGGCTCCTATGCACTCGGCGCGACCCAGGGGGAGACCATTTCCCGGGTGCTCTTGCCCGCCGCCCTGCCCGGGATCGCGGGCGGCGTGCTGCTGGCCCTGAGCCGCGCCATTGGCGAAACTATGATCGTCGTGATGGCGGCGGGCCTCATCGCCCGGTTGACGGCCAATCCCTTCGAGGGCGTCACAACGGTCACGGTACAGATTGTCACCCTGCTGGTTGGCGACACCGAATTCGACAACGCCAAGACCCTGGCCGCCTTCGCCCTTGGGCTTGTGCTGTTCGTCGTCACCCTTGGTCTCAATGTGGTGGCCCTGCACATCGTCCAGAGATATCGGGAACGCTATGAGTGAGAGCAAAAGCCCTCTTGGGGCGGGCGGACCCCGGCCGGGGCGCCGCTCGGTGGATTGGACGAGCCCGGAGCGAGCGCGCCAGATCCGACGGCGCAAACGGGCCGACAGCGCGCTGCAGATCGGCGGTATCGCGGCCATTTCAACCGCCATCGGTCTGCTGGGCGTCCTGCTCGTCTCGCTCGGCATGTTGGGCGCGCAGGCCTTCGTGCAGACCCATGTGCGCGTCCAGGTGACGTTCGATGCTTCCGAAATAGACGCCGCCAATCCGCGTGCCGCCGATTACCGGGCCCTCGTGCGCCGGGTCAGCGACGGCCTGTTCGCCCCTGAAGAAAGGCGGTATGGCAGCGATATCGTGTCAAAGGCCGCACCGGCCCTGCTGCGGGCCAAAGTGGTGGCCAACCCGGCCCTGATCGGGAAAACGGTCACGCTCGATCTGCCTGTCTCCGATCCCTTCGACCAATGGCACAAGGGCACCATCGATCCGGATACGCCCGAAGATCAGCGCCGCCTGAGCGATCGGCAGATCGCCGTTTTTGACGGGCTGGTGGCGCGCGGCCTCATCAGCCAGCCCTTTAACTGGCGGCTGTTTTTCTCTCCCGACAGTCGCTTTCCGGAAATCGCCGGCCTTGCCGGAGCCCTGACGGGATCCTTCCTGGCGCTTCTGGTCTGCTTCCTGATCAGCTTTCCCGTGGGCATCGCCGCGGCCATCTATCTGGAGGAGTTCGCGCCCAAAAATCGATGGACGGACCTTATCGAAGTCAACATCAACAATCTGGCCGCGGTGCCCTCCATCGTTTTCGGCTTGCTCGGACTTGCGGTTTTCCTCGGGATGCTCGGACTGCCGCGCTCGGCGCCCCTGGTCGGCGGCATGGTCCTGTCGCTGATGACCCTGCCGACCATCATCATCGCCACCCGGGCCGCGCTGAAGGCTGTGCCCCCGTCCATCCGCGAAGCCGCCCTTGGAATCGGTGCCTCGAAACACCAGACCGTCGTCGATCATGTTCTGCCCTCGGCCATGCCAGGCATTCTGACCGGCACCATTATCGGCCTCGCCCAGGCCCTGGGCGAGACGGCGCCCCTGCTCCTGATCGGCATGAATGCGTTCATTCCCGCCATGCCCGACGGCCTCATGGAGCCCTCAACGGCCTTGCCCACCCAGATCTTTATCTGGGCCGACAGTCCCGAGCGCGGTTTCGTGCAGCGCACAGCGGCGGGCATTCTCGTGCTGCTCGGCTTCCTGTTGTTCATGAACGGCACCGCGATTGCCTTGCGCCAGTGGCTGCAACGGCGCGGCTGAGGCCCAGGACAGCCGGAGTTACGGTTCGGACAGGCGGA
>CAYYTT010000023.1:5684-33991 GCA_964474635.1 uncultured Alphaproteobacteria bacterium
CGGAGTTACGGTTCGGACAGGCGGAAAATTCCGCGACCCACTGTCATAAATGTGGGGTACACGCGTGGTAACGACACAATCGAAGCGGTAGTGGACGATAACGCCCGACTGATGGTGCGGGCCGTGCGGGCCGGACCGGTTCGCGGCGGCGACGACCTCGAATCAGTCGGACCGGATCTTGAACGGCGAAGGCCCCACAAGAGGCCGGCCAGGGATGTGAGGAGTGAGGGGACATGAAACGTTTCTGGTTGGCGCTCGGCGCCGTCCTGGCCCTGGCCTTGCCGGTCCCGGGCCCCGCCGCGGGGGCGGAAGGCAATTTCGACGACGCCCCGGACTACACGGCCCGGAGCGCCGATCTGCAGGGCACACTGACGGCCATCGGCTCGGACACGCTCGGCGAAGTGATGGACAATTGGGCGGCCGCCTTCGCGGCGATCCATCCCAATGTCCAGCCGGATATCGAATCGGAGGGCTCCCAGACCGCACCGCCGGCCTTGAGCGCCGGGCGCACAAAGATTGCGCCCATGAGCCGGCCCATGAGCCGCGGGGAAGAGGCCACCTTTGAAAATCAGTACGGATACCAGCCGACCGAAGTGACCGTCGCCCTCGATGCCCTGGCTGTCTATGTGCACAAGGACAATCCGATCTACGGCCTGACCATGGGGCAGCTCGATCAGATTTTTTCCTCCTCCCACCTGTGCGGCGGCCGGCCCATCACCCGCTGGGACGAGCTTGCCGTGGGCACGCGGACCCTGGAGGACATCAGCGTCCACGGGCGCGACACCCGGTCGGGGACCTATGAGTATTTCCGCGACAAGGCCTTGTGCGACGGTGCCTTTCGCGAGGATTACATCCCCCATGAGGACTCCCGGGCCGTCATCAAGGCGGTTGCCGCGGACGTGAATGCCATCGGCTTTGCCGGGCTTGGTTACAACGAGCCAAACGTCCGGCCCATCGCCCTCGCCCGGGGCAGCGATCCGCAATATGTCCGGTTCTTCCCGATCTATGTGGAACGGTTCAAAAATTCCGATGATGCCTCCAAGCGATTCGCCTATGTGCTCGACGGGCGGTATCCGCTGGCCCGGCGTTTGTATCTCTATGTGAACCGCGAGCCCGGTGAGCCCATGGACGACCTGACCCGCGAATTCCTGAGCTTTGTGCTGTCGCGCCAGGGTCAGCAGATCGTCGTGGATCGCGGGTATGTGCCCCTGCCGTCCCGTACGCTGGAACGGGAACGGCGCAAGCTGGCGGCGGATTATCAACCGCGTCGCTGGTGGTTCGACTGAAGACTCAGCCCCGCCCAAAAGAGTGCGGGGCTGACGACGAAAAAGGCCTGGGGAACGGGCTGGACACGCCATCACACAACACCGGATCCGGACGCGGACACAAGAGACCGCGCCGGAACCAAGCAATCGGCCGGAAGCTCCGCGTCGAGATAGACGGGCTCGGTCGCCCGTCCATCGCCTGCCCACTGCGATGCTGCCCCATCCGAAGGCTTCTTGGGACAGATCAGTGGGCGGCAGGCCGGTCAATAAACGGCCTTGCACGGATGGCCCTGCCCGCGCGGCAAAGGGCCATCTCAGCCAAGGCTTGAACAGTACAGTCGCTCTTTGGGGGCAGTTTCACCATGGACACAAGTCTTCCAGCGATCATGATGTTCCTGGGCTTTATGTTCGCGGCCTATTCCATCGTCGCGAACGACGCTATCCAGACCCTGGGAACCTTTTTGAGTTCGAACGCCCACCGGCCCTGGTGGATCTTGTGGCTCTATGCCTCCTCCATCCTCGTGGCCGTCCTGGTTTACGGTTGGGTGGTGAATTTCGGCGATCCGGCCTATGGCCGCCTGGCCAAGTTTCCCGAGCCCGAGGGCGGCGTCACCTGGATCCACGTGATCCCGCCGATTTTTATCCTGCTCCTGACGCGCTTCGGCATTCCCGTTTCGACCACGTTCCTGGTCCTGACGGTCTTCGCGCCCACGAATACCCAAGCTGTCTTGATGAAGTCGGCCCTGGGCTACGGGGTGGCTCTGGGGGTTGGGTTCCTGATTTATCTGGCGGTGGCGCGCCTGTTCGAGCGGCGGTTCATGAACACCGACGGCGGCTCGCCCGGGTGGTACTGGGTGGTGGCGCAGTGGGCGTCGACGGGCTTCCTGTGGAGCCAGTGGCTCATTCAGGATCTGGCCAATATCTTTGTCTATCTGCCGCGCGAAGTGGATGTGAACATCCTGATCTTCTCCGTGGTCTTTATGCTGCTGCTGCACGCCATCATCTTTGCCCGGCGCGGCGGTGAGATCCAAAAGATCGTCACGGTCAAGACCAATACGACGGATATTCGCGCGGCCACGATCATCGACCTGATCTACGCGTTCATTCTGCTCTACTTCAAGCAGATCTCGAATATTCCCATGTCCACCACGTGGGTCTTCCTGGGGCTGCTCGCGGGCCGCGAAATCGCCCTGACGCTGATGATCGGCCACAGCCCGATTTTCCGGGCGATCAAAATCGCTCTCGCCGATCTGGGTCGGGCGCTTCTGGGCCTTGCCGTCAGCTTCGCCCTTGCCTTCGGTCTTCCCGCACTCGACCGCTTCTTCTTTCGCGGCGGCGAGACGGTAGACGAGGCTTCAATCGTCCCGGATGCGGATATGGACGGCACGGACGGCGACACGGATGTCACCGGCGGGCCGGGCAAGGCATCAACCCCCGGCATTGTCCCGGATCTTGCCGCCCCCAAGGTCCGGCAAATCGATCTGTGATCACCCTTTCGGGCCTGACAGCTCAGCGGCGAGACAGGAGTGTCTCGCCGTTTTGCGTTCCAGGATTGCCTTGAGCGTTCATGAAACGGCAGACCCGCGCTATGGAACCGTTCAATCCGCCCGCTCGACTTTATAGCCTTCCGCTCTCAGCAAGCTGACGACGCTGTCCCGTCCCACCAGATGGCCAGCGCCAACGGCAACGAAAATGCGCTTACCCGAGGCCAGCAGATCCATCAGTTCGGGCAGCCAAGCCTGGTTCCGCGCGACCAGCAGGGCATCATAGGCCTCCGGATAGTCCTGGAGGGCATCGTTCAAAAGACCGGCGAGCTTGTCCGTATCGCCCGTGGCCCAATAGCGCAGCATGTCCTGGGCAATGAGCGGACGGCTCGTCAGGTCACGCACCGTTGCCTCCAGCATGGCGACCTGGATCGGCTCGCTCAAGCCATCGAGGAAGGCAAGTTGCTGCTCGGCCGTCTCGAGGGAGAGCGTCCTGCGGCTTTCGGACCGAAGCTGGGCCAGCAACGCTTCTTCCACGCCCTGGCCGGATTCAAAGCCTTCATTGGCGAAAAAACGGTTCGTCAGGAAAAGAGACGCGTACCAGGGCCGCATTGGGAGCATGGACCGAATGTCGCTGCTTTCGAGACCCAGATTCGAGGCGAGCCGCGTCACCTCATCCCAGTTGCGCGCATTGATCACATCGGGAAGCGTGCGCCCGTCCTCGATGAAGGCGTAGCGCATCACAAGGTCGCGCACCACCGCCACATCCACCTTGTCGATCTCCAGTTCGAAGACGAACACATCCGCCTTGGCGATGGCTGCTTTGATGGGCGGCGTGCGCCAGTCGAGGGTCGGCAGGGCGTGCATGGTGCCAAAGAGCCAGCCCAGTTCCCCGCCCTTGGAGACCTGCCACAAGGCCGGCCGAACATCGCCAAGGGGGGGCGCTTCAGCCACGGGCTGGGCCGCGGCCGGGCCCGCCACCGCCCAGATCAGCGCACCAAGGACAAGGCAGGCCAAGCGGGCCAGTCGGGCAAGCGGAGACAGGCGCATGGGGCGGTTCCTTTTCGGCCAGACCGGTCACGGCGCGGGCGACCCTGGCCGACCCGGCAGGGGGGCTTTCAGCCTTAAAAGCGCCCGCGCGAGGCGGTCCAAAGAATATGAAACAAGCGTTGGGACGAGCCCGGCGCGCCGGGGGTGAACAGGAGGGTTTCGGCGCGGCGGTCGAGCCGGCGCAGCAGCGATGGTGCCAGGCCAACGTAGCACAGGGCCGGCCGCACGGGCACTGGAAGCACGATTCCGCGCAGCCGCGCCAAATGGAGCCGCAGCACGGCGATTTCGTCCCGCACCGCCTCGGCAAGGCCCGGGATGGCCCGCCCGTCCCGCGCGGCCGCGAACACATCTTCCCTTTCAAGACCGCAGGCCTCCAGTCGCTCCAGCGGCATCACAAGCCGGCGCCGCCGCGCCCAAAAGCCCACCGAACGCAAAAGGCCAAGGCGCGCCCACAGCCGCCCCGCGCGCCGCGCCAGCTCCGCCTCGTCCTCGGGCAAGGGATCTGGATGGCGCAGCAGCGCGGCGGCGGCGAGCGTCAAGGCCCCCGCCGTCTCACCCGCGTACCGGTCAAGATCCGCGTCGGTCTTGAAGGTCGCTTCTTCGAAATCGCAGGCCCGGGCCTCGATCAGTCCCTCCAGCGCGGCACGGCTCAACCCCGCCTCCAGCCAGGGCGAAAGGGCCTGCGCGACCGGATGGGGCGCGGCACCCTGGCCCGAAAGCCCTTCCAGAACCTCATGCCACCACTGTTGCCGGATGGCCCCCAGCGTGGGCTCGCTCACCAGCTCCGGGATCCGCGCCAGTTCAAGCGAAAAGGCATAAAGCGCCAGCAGCCCCGGGCGCCGGTCGGGCCGGGCCAGGAGGGCGGCGAAGAATCGGTCCGGATCACCCCGGCGAACAAGCTCGGCGCAGGGGCCAAGACCGCTTTGATCCGGTATCTGGCGCGTCGTTGATGATCCCATGGTCCCTGCCTCCCCAATGCCCGGGCGGATGTCGCACGCCGCCGACCGACCGAGCGAACAAACTGTTGAACTCCACCTGAAAAGAAACATTGTCTCTTCAAGGGCGCCGGGGTTCGGCCCCAGTGACGCAGCACCCGCCCCGATTTGCCGCGTCCGCCCTTACCGCCGGCCGACAGGGCCGTCCTCGGTTCGCACTTCCGCAGAACCGAGAGAGCAAGGACAAGAGGTTCGTTATGACATTCACCCTTCCCGACCTTCCCTATGCCAAGGATGCTCTCGCCCCGCATATGGGCGCCGAAACCGTCGAGCTTCACCATGACCGCCACCACAATGCCTATGTGGTGAAAGCCAACGAACTCATCGAAGGCACGGGCCTTGAGGGCAAGTCCCTGGAAGAGGTTGTCGTGGGCAGCCACGGCAAGCATCCCGGCCTGTTCAACAATGCCGCCCAGCACTGGAACCATATCGAGTTCTGGAAGTGGATGACGCCGAAGCCCACCGCCATGCCTGGCGAGCTGGAAAAGAAAATCGCCGAGGATTTTGGTTCGGTAGACAAGTTCAAGGACGAATTCGTCCAGGCCGGCGTGACGCAGTTCGGCTCCGGCTGGTGTTGGCTTGTGATGAACAAAGGCAAGCTTGAGGTCACCAAAACGCCGAACGCGGAAAACCCGCTGGTCCACGGACAGCATGCCCTGCTGGGCTGCGATGTCTGGGAGCACTCTTACTATCTGGACTTCCGCAACAAGCGTCCCGACTACATCAAGAGCTGGGTCGACAACCTGGTGAACTGGGAATACGTCGCCGAGCGCTTTGGCGAAGCGCAAAAAGCCCAGGCCGCCTGATCACGGCCGCGACGCCCCGTTGCCCACGCTGGGGTCCTCCCCATCAAGACACTCAAGGGCGGGTCGGTTGGCCCGCCCTTTTCATCATTCCGCTTATTGACAATAACTCTCAATCCAGCTTCTCTGCGATCTCGCCTGATACGCATTCGCAAAAACAGCGTGTAGGCTTGATGGTATGGGGATTTCCGTTCGATGACCGTGACCTTCCGCGCCCTGGCCGGCGCCGCCCTTCTGGCTGGCGCACCGGCCCTCTTGTCTCTGGCTGCCTTTCCTGAAGGGGCCCTCGCCCAACCCGCAACGCCCATGGACGCCGACCGTCCGGCAACGGTGAAACCGGCCGCGGAAGTGATCGAGGTCATCGGTGTGCTGCCGGATCGTTTTGACATTGCCGGGTCGGCCACGATCCTCGATCAGGAGGCGCTGAACACATTCGAGTATGGCGATGTTTTGCGCCTTCTGCGCCAGGTGCCCGGCGTCAATCTTCAGGAGGAGGACGGCTTCGGCCTGCGGCCCAATATTGGCCTGCGCGGCACGGGCACGGACCGGTCCGAGAAAATCACCCTCATGGAGGACGGCGTTTTGATCGCGCCGGCCCCTTACGCGGCCCCGGCGGCCTATTACTTCCCCACGGTGGGACGCATGGAGGCGGTCGAGGTCGTCAAGGGACCCTCCGCGATCCGGTTCGGACCCCGGACGATCGGCGGGGCAATCAATTTCGTCTCCCGGCAGATCCCCGACAGCGCGGGGCCGAGCGGTTTTGTGGAAGCGCGGGTTGGAGAGGACGCGAGTTTTGCCGTCCACGCGGCCGGCGGCATGACCTCCGGCCCCATAGGGATCGTGCTCGAAACCTTCCAGTCCGGCTCGGACGGTTTCAAGACCATCGACGGCCTGCCCGACGCGGACACGGGCTTTCGCATTGAGGATTATCTCATCAAGCTGCGCCTCAGCAGCGGCGAGACCAGCCGTGTCCGGCACAGTCTTGAACTCAAGGGCAGCGCCACGAACAATGATTCCAACGAGACCTATCTGGGGCTCACGGATGAAGACTTCGCCGCCGATCCCTTCCGGCGATACGCGGCCAGTGCGCGCGATGCCATCGACACGTTCCATTGGCAGGTGCAGGGCACCTATCGCGCGGTCTTCAGTGAGGATGCCGATCTGACGGTCACGGCCTATTACAATGATTTCGAACGGGACTGGTTCAAGCTCGATGACATTGACTTCGGTGACGAGCGCGGGCGTTTCAGACCCTCGGAGGTGTTTGCCGATCCGGAAGGCTTTGCCGATGTTATCGCTGTCTTGCGCGGCGAGGCCGACAGTCCGGAAGGGGCCTTCCAGAACCGGCACAACAGCCGGACTTATTACTCCGCCGGCGTGCAGGTGAGTTTCCGCCAGGCCTTTGAGACCGGCCCCCTGTCCCACCAGATCGAAACGTCCCTGCGGTACCACGAGGACGAGGAAGATCGCTTCCAGAACCGGGAACTCTTCACCCAGATCTCCGGCGCGCTCGTGCCGGCGGGCGTCACCCCGCCCGGTAGCCAGGCCAACCGGACCCAGGACGCCGAAGCCCTCGCCGGGTTCATTCAAAATTCGATCCGCTGGGGCCGCGTGACCGTCACACCGGGCGTGCGGGTGGAGCATATCACTCTTCGGCGCACTGATTTTTCCACTGACGACCCTACCCGTGCGGGCGGTGCCACGGGTTTGCGTGAAAACACACTGACCATAGCCGCCCCAGGGATCGACGTGTCCGTCGATGTTATTGAGGGCGTGCGCCTGATCGCGGGCGTGCACCGGGGCATCAATCCTCCGGGTGCCTCTGATTCCAACGCGGAGGCCGAAACCGCCATCAATGTGGAGGCGGGCGCCCTGTTCGATCGGCGTTTGGGGAACGGCCTCATCACGGCGGAAGTGATCGGGTTTTATTCCGATGTGGAAAATCTGATCGGGACCTGCACGGCCTCGCGCGGCTGCGGCGAAGGGGAGTTCGGCGATCAGTTCAATGCGGGGGCCGCCGATGTGCGCGGCCTGGAGCTTTCGGTCCTGACCCGCCAGCCGCTGGGCGGAGCGCTTGACGGCATGGGCGGCCTGTTCCAGGCGATCTATACCTTTACCGACTCTGAATTCAAGGAAAGCTTCGAGGACGGATTTTTCGGTGAGGTGATCGATGGGGACACCCTGCCCTTCGTGCCGCGTCACCAGTTGACGCTCATCACGGGGCTGGAAGGTCCCCGATGGTCGCTCCAGGCCCTGACGAATTATGTCAGCGACACACGGACCAAAGCGGGACAAGGGGCGATCCCGACCGCTGAACTGGTGGAGGCGCGCACGGTCGTCGACCTGGCCGGCACGGTTACTGTAGCCGACGACGTGCGGCTGTTTGCGGAAGTCCTCAACTTGTTCGACAATGAGTACGCGGTGGCGCGTCAGCCCTATGGTCTGCGTCCGGGGCGCCCGCGTACCGTGTTTGGCGGCGTTGCGATCACATTCTGAGGGCAAGGTCGCTTTGCGGAAGGGAGAGTGTGACCATGCTCCAGATGCGCCCGAGCTGCGAATGTTGCGACAAAGATCTGCCACCGGACAGTGGGGAGGCGCGGATCTGCTCCTTTGAGTGCACTTTCTGTGCGGACTGCGCCGAGATCCGCCTTGCCGGCCGGTGTCCCAATTGCGGTGGCACTTTTGCGCCGCGCCCCGCCCGTGCCGCACATTTGTTGGGCCTATTTCCACCATCCACGGAACGGGTCCACCATCCGGAAAACTGCTCCGGCGCGGCGTGACCGCACCGGGCCTTGGATAGCCGCCAATGCAACTCAATCAGGTGACCATTCCCTGCACGGATTACGAGGCCTCCGTCGCCTTCTATAAGGCCCTCGGCCTTACACAGATTGTTGACGCACCGCCGCGCTATGCCAGGTTCGAAAGCGCGGATGGATCGGGCGCGACCCTGTCCCTCCATCACACAGAGGATACGGTGTCATCGGCAACGATCGTTTATTTCGATCATCCGTCCAAGGAGGCACTCGACGCCCATGTGGAGGCCTTGCAGGCGCAAGGGTTCCTCTTCCTCAGTCAGCCGAGTGACCAGTCCTGGGGCTGGCGGGAAGCCCGCCTTACCGATCCGGCCGGCAACGAAGTTTGCCTGATGTTCGCCGGGGAAGTGCGCCGGTTTCCGCCCTGGCGGATCTGATCCCTCTCGCTCACGCGGGCCCTGGCTTTGTTGCAATCCCCATATAAATCACGGCCATGGTGGGCACCGGGCCGAAAACGGGATCGCCGCGCAGGTTGAGGCCGCGTGGTCCCAGGCCCTTCATCGGTCCGGGAACGAAACCGCTGCGCTCCATCCCGCCTTTAAGCTCCTTCGGCGTTATGAACAAATCCGGATCATGGGTGCCCTGGGGCAGGATGCGTAAAACATCCTCGGCGACGGTGATGGCGGCAAGGCGCGAAATCGGATTGCGGTTGATGGTGTCGAACAGGAAAACACCGCCCGGTTTCAGCACACGGTACGTCTCGTCCAAGACCTTTTGCAGATCGGCCACGTGCTCCAGCACGTCTACGCATACAACGTAGTCAAAGGCTCCGTGCTCATAGGGCAAATCCTCACCCACGCCCACATCATAACGGATGGCCAAACCTGACGAGTCGGCGTGGGCGCGGGCGGCGGCGATCGCCTCTTTCGCCGGGTCGATCCCGGTGACAGCCGCGCCGCGCTGGGCAAGTGCTTCGGCCATGAAGCCTCCCGCACAGCCCAGGTCCAGAACCTGTTTCCCCGACCAGTCCGCATGGCGGTCGAACCAGGCGAGGCGTCCGGGAACAAGATTTTTCAAGGTTCGCACCCAGCGAATGTCGTCCGACCACCACTGCGCGGCGACATCGTCGTAAATGCCAAGATTGTTCCGCGATTTCTTCGCCATGGTGTTTCTCCCGCGCGCTTGTCTGCGCCGTTTTCAATGCATATTTGCCCGCCGACCAGCGCGGTCGACGGGCATACCATCAAAGAGATAGGGGGGATGCCGGCGCAGGCGATCCAAAGGGAAGGGTCAGGCTGCCTGACGCTCTTTTTCACTCTCGGCCAACTCGAACGAGCCACACCAGTCCGTTGACGACACGACCGGCCATTTCGGCTGGTCCGTCCCCCCGGACAATTCCGGGGCACGGAAACGACATTCGCTTTGTTCACTTTCGAAGAAACGACAATCGGCGCAATGCATACTGTCCTCCTTTCGTTTGCACGATTGAGGAAATAGCCACAGCAAATTCGTCGTCAATTCGGTGGGCGGGTTTGGCGCAGTTCTGAAAGTGATTTTCAAAAAACTCTCATGGGCCATCCAAGTCTTAAAACGGCCCCGCCGTCATTCGCAGTTTTCTTAAAGCGGAACGATCCCGCCTGTGACCGCAGGCACAGAGGCGGCGGACACGGCCTGCAAGGATCCCTATGTCGAGCAACAACGCCCCCCAGTCTTTCACGGGCGATCACAGGAGCCGCACCATGGCCGAGGACCTCAACGTCATTGTCAACGTCAACCACTCCAGAACCGTCGAAGAAGGCACGGGCGACGGCGTCACCAGAATTACGTTCTCCGTCGCAGGCTGGGGCCCGATGCCGGAGGGGACGGATTTTGTCTATATCCGGCCGGATCTTGAGTTATTCGGCATGTCGAACGATGACTTCGCCGCCCTGCCCCGTACGGAGTATCAGGCGAGAGTCAGTCAATCGGAAAGCGGTTGGGGCAATTTCAAACTGACCATCACGGTTGACATAAAGTGGGACAGCGAGGTCGAACTCGACGAGGCCTTCTCCCTTTATGTGAGCAGCGTGCGCTTTCAGGAAGCCGGCGGCTCTGTGCTGGACGTGATGGGCTTTTCAAAGGACGAGCGGCCCGAAAGCCCGAAAGTCACCATCGAGAACGATGACTTCCCGCCCGAGGCGCAAGGCGTGCTTGACCACATCGCCGAGATCGAACGCCATATCGAACAGTTGACGGAACACGGCGCCGACGACGCCGAAATCGCGGAATGGGAAAACGAGATCCGCGCCTCGGAAGACCTGCTCGACGACATCGTCGAGCGGCATCTGCACGAGGCAGAGCAGGCCAGCGTGCCCGACAGCGGCGCCCCATCGACAAACGAGCCCGCCGAGGAAGACGATAACGCATTCGTCTTCGAGGGCACAGGCAGCGCGGATGGCGGCACCGAGGATGCCGCCTGGGACGACAGAGATGTGATGTGGGCGGAAGATCTGGGCAGCGCCGACACTTGGCCGCAAGACGAGTTGCCCAACGACGGCCATCCGGATCAGGACATGCCAATGACGGATCCGGAGGACGGGTTTATTTTCTGACCACGGCGCTTATCGTATCGGCCGGACGGTAAGCGAGCGTGACCTCTGGGGCGGGGCGACGGCCCTGCCCATTTCGTCATTATACAAAGCAGAAAAACCGGTCACTGTCCCCGCGGTGTATTCAGCGCCAGACCCGCGCCGACCCAGGGGGCCGACAGCAGGCGGCCCGTGCCCGAACAGGTGACAAAGGCCGTGCGCAGATCAGGACCGCCGAAACAGATATTGGTCGTGAGCGGATCGTCGGTCGGGACGTGGTCGATATGGCTGCCATCGGGGCTGACCCGTGTAATGCCCGCGTTGAAGATGGTCGCGACACAAACCGTGCCGTCCGCTTCCACCGCCAGGGAATCGAAGAACTGGTGCCCCTGGGGATGGGCAAGGGGTGTGCCGCGCAGGAAGGGCGCCCCGCGCGCAACCTCCCCCGGGCCGGCGATGGGAAAGGCCCAAAGGGTCGCCGGCATGGTCTCGGCCACATAGAGGGTCGAGCCGTCCGGGCTCAGGCCCACGCCGTTCGGGCTATCAAAGGGAAAGATCACCTCCCGGATCATGGACCCGTCCGGCGCGGCATAGAACACGGCCCCCCGATCGCGAAGCCGGCCGTGGCTCTTGCCCAGGTCCGTGAAGTAAAAGTTGCCAAGGGTGTCGAAGACGATGTCGTTGGGCCCATTCAGGCGGTTGCCGTCGCAGGCGTCATAAAGCCGGGTGACGGCGCCCGTGATCGGATCGATCCGTTCGATCCGGCCGGTTTCGTAATCATCGGGCCGGTCGCCGGGAATGGTCAGTCCATCCACGTCGTGCCAACGCATACCGCCATTGTTGCACACATAAAGGGCGCCGTCCGGACCGATGGCGGCGCCGTTCGGCCCGCCGCCCAGATCCGCGATCACCGACAGGGCCCCGTCGGGCGCCACGCGCGTGACGGTGCCGCGGCGGATCTCCACCAGCACCACGCTGCCGTCGGCGAGCGCAATGGGGCCTTCCGGGAAGGCGAGGCCGCGGGCGACCTCGCGCCAGGACACGGTCGTGGACGTTACGCGCGGTTCGGCTGGGCTTGACACGGGGCATCTCCTCCTTGAATTCGTTTTCTTTTCTCAAATCAACAGCAGCCAGCTTACCCGATCTTCAGAGGATGGGCGCATGGTGGTTCGGGTATGTCTTCGAAGGAAATCCCCCATGACCGCTTTGTCCCCGGCCTCCACGTCAGACCTCGCCCAGGTGTCGGTCATGGTGGTGGATGATGACAAGGACATGCTGCGCCTGCTGCGCACCATGTTTCAACGGATCGGGATCAACCAGGTCTCGCTGCACCCAGATCCAATGGAAGCGCTTCAAACCCCGGCGCTGAAGGCGCCCGATGTGCTGATCTGCGATTGGGAAATGGCGCGCATGGACGGCGGTCAGTTCGTAGAGCAGTTCCAGCGCACCCCCGCCTTTCGCCCCGGGACAGCCATCTTCTTTCTGACAGGACGGCCCTTGAGCGACCGGGTGGAAACGGCCAAACGCCTCAAGGTGCAGGGCTTTCTGGCCAAACCCGTCTCACCCAAAATGCTCCAGGCCCGGATCGAACGTTTCGTCGCCGACAAACGGGCAAGAGCAAACGCCGCCTCAGAAGGATCACCGGCTCTGGAAGCGCCTCAGAGCGCGCCGCAGGCGCAGAACGAAGACGACGTGGTCGAGATCTGAAATCACCAATTTTGGACCTCGTGCCCCATCGCCGGATGCTCAGCCTCACGACTGGTCGTCGGTCTCGACAAGGGCCTCAATACCGAAATGGTCCAACAGCCAACGGCCCAAGACCGCCTCCTGGTCCGGATCGATCAAGAAGCTGATATGTGCAAGGCCGTTGTCGACCATCCGCACACAAAAGGGCAGATCTGTCCCAAGGCCTTCGAAACATGCGATCCCGATCGCACCAATCTCCAAGCCGTCGGTCATCGTAACGGACATGCCGCCCATGGACAGGTCAGTCGTCTCGGTTTGGCTCTCCTGCTCGTTTACGCTCACCCGCACGCTGGTTCGGATGGGATGGCGTTCGAAGGCGCGGCGATCCACTTCCTTCGTGCTGCGACGGACCACTTCGATGAGTTTGCGTCGCAGGTGGCTGACCGCATCGCCCACCTGCTCGGAGACGTCTTGAAGGTCCTTGGCCGTGCGGCCGGTTTCTTCCGCCTGGCCCGATACTTCGGTAATGCGTTGGGTCACATCGCTGGACGCGGCTGTGCTCTCCTGCAAGGTTCGGACAATATCGCCAATGACCGCGTCCTGGCGCACCGTGGAGGAGGACACCGTTGCGGTCGTGTTATTGATCCGGCCCACCCCCTCGATCATGGCGTTCACGGAGGATACCGCGCGCCGCGTCACCTCTTGCACGCAGTCAATGAGGGTGCGGATATCATTGGTGGCGGACGTTGTTTGGTTTGCGAGGGCCTTCACTTCGCTTGCCACCACCGCAAAACCTTTGCCGAATTCGCCCGCCCGTGCAGCTTCAATGGTGGCATTCAAGGCCAGCAGATTTGTCTGTTCGGCAATATCACCGATCAGGCGGATTACATCATCAATCTTGGCCACTTCGGT
The DNA here is from genome assembly GCA_964474635.1 of uncultured Alphaproteobacteria bacterium. GTDB lineage: Bacteria > Pseudomonadota > Alphaproteobacteria > JAJFIK01 > JAJFIK01 > CAYUYV01. The sequence goes on from CAYYTT010000023.1 coordinate 19,200, forward strand.
CTCAAGGGAGCCTACGGTCTCTCGGGTAGCCTCGCCCAGCTGCACGGTGTTGCGGGTCTGGTCACTCATATGGGTGAACTCGGCGCGGATTTCGCCCACGGATTTCGTCAGCAGCCCGGTGGAATTGGCGACGCTTTCGGCCCCGGCCATGGCTTTCTGGGCGGCGGCCGCCACGGTTACGGCGTTTTCGCCAACGCTCATGGCGCCTTGGGCCATGGACCGGGATGACCCGTAGAGGTCGCGGGTCAGCCGCTCCACGTCGTCGACGGCCTGCCGGGTTTCCCGCTCCACGGCGACGGCCATGGTTTCAAGGGCTTGGGCCCGTTGATTGGCATGGGCGCGGCGCTCTTCGTCCCTTTGCTCGCGCAGTTTTTCCGCTTCGATGCTCTTTTCCCGGAGGATATCGACCGCCCGCGAGATCTCGCCGATCTCATCCGTCCGGTCCTGCGCAGGAACCTGAATGGCCAATTCGCCGTGGGCAAGGCGGCGGACAAGACCGGCCAGCGCTCCCAGGGGCCGAGAGATTGACAAGCCAATCTTGACACAAATCAGCAGCATGACGCCAAGCGCGCCAAGCGAGAGTGCCGCCCCCATGATGGAGGCCCGAAGGTTCGCCTTTTGAAGCCGCGTCACCCGGGACAAGATTGTGGCGCCAACGGCGTTCTCCACGGCTTTCATCTTGTCGATGCGCACCGTCGTGGCGCCAAACCAATCGGTCCCCGAAATTCCCCTGGTATCATTGGTTTCGCTCAGGGCCAGGAGAATGTCACGCCAGGCCTCCACGGTTTCCATGTCAGGTCCGACGACGGTGTTGCGATAGAGCGCGCGTTGTTCCTCGGTCGCATAGGCGAAGAAGTCCTTGAGATAGGACTGCTGCTGATTGACCTGGAGGCTGAAGCGATTGAACACCGAGGGAACAAAGCGGGCCGCGTTGAACAGGTTTGAACCAAGGGCGCGTTCAAGGCCAGCCTTCTCCTTGGCATACAGGAGGGCACGATAGGCCGCCAGCGAACTGGCAGCTTCCGCATCCGGACTGATGCCCGCCATCCGGCTGATGACGTCGAGGGCCTCTGTGATAATGTCAGTGTAAAATGCGATGGTCGCGGGCACCGCCACGCCGAGCGCATCGACTTGCGCGCGATGGGCCTCAAGCCTGTCGAGTTTTTCGGACATTGAGGCGATCTGCACCGCGATCTGTTCGTCAATCCGGCGCCAATCCCGCTGCGCATTGAACGTCTTGTAGGCCTGCAGCGCGCCATCGGTCAGACGGCGCCGCTGCGCGAGCACATCTGCAAAACGGTCCCCACCGCCCGACGAGAGATACCCGACCGAAGCGCCCCGCTCGGGCTGCAGCATGTGAACGAGGTCACCGGCGCTGCGCGCCCATTCCGCGAGGGCCCGCAACCGCACCAATTTTCCCCGGTGGGACGCCATGTCTACGGCATAAAGGCCGGTCGCAAGGAGGATCAGCGCCGTCGGTACGACCAAGATCAAAAACAGTCTGTGAACGACGGAAAGCGACATGGTGCTCGGCATGAGCCGTCCCCAAGGCAAGCGGAGAAGATTGCCCGCACCTTAATCAGCCGTGCTTAATGGTCCGTCACTTGTCCGAATTCGGCGCAAGGAGCGGCGGCTTCACGCTCCAGTCGAGGCCATGAAATGGATCACCGCATCCGACAGGGCCTGGGGTTTGTCCTCCTGGAGGAAATGGCCCGCCCCGTGGATGGTGACATGGGCAACTTCCTGCGCCCCGGGAATGCGGGTCTGAAAGGGGATTTCGCCGCCGGCCGTCACCGGATCGCCGTCGCTGAAGGCGGTCAGCACCGGACGCTCAAAGCGGTCCAGCACCGCCCAGGCCCGATCATTGGCCTCCCGGTCCTTTTTGTGGTGGGGCAGAAGAGGCACAAGCGTCGGAAAGGCCCGGGCGCCGGCGAGATAGGTGCCGTCCGGAAATGGCGCGACATAGCCGGCGAGCACCGCCGGATCCTGAACGCCGGAGAGCATGCCGAAAACATCGCGGACGGAGAAACCGGAATACTCAGAAGCGTATTTCACCCAGTACAAAAAGGCATCCGGCGCCCTTTCGGCAAATTTCGTGGCCAGCATTTCAGCGTCCGGTACGGGCACGGACGGCCAAAGCGAGCCGAGAAAGTCGGCCACCTCATCCGTCACCGTATCGCTCGACGGTAGGCCCGTATTGGCGATGACAAGCCGGGCAAAGCGCTCGGACTGGTCAGCGACAACGCGCAGCCCGATCAGCCCGCCCCAGTCCTGGCAGACAAGGGTCACATCGGTCAGGTCGAGGCCGGCCAGCCACTGGTTCAGCCACGCCACGTGACCGTCATAGGTGTAATCGGCCATGGCGGTCGGCTTGTCGGACCGGCCGAAGCCGATCAGGTCCGGCGCGATGACCCGGTATCCGGCCCCCGTCAGCAAAGGGACCATTTTGCGGTAAAGATAGGACCAGGACGGCTGCCCGTGCAGACACAGGATAACGGGGGCATCCCGAGCCCCCTCGTCCAGATGATGCATGCGCAGGCCCGTGCCGCGCGCGCCCTTTACCTCGGTGTAATGAGGGCTGAAGGGATAACCGCTCAGGCCCGCGAACCGTTCGTCCGGCGTGCGCACAACATCCATCGTCTCAAGCCTCCCGCTTTAGCCTCGCCAAAAGGCCAATTTCACAAAGGATATCATGGGCAAAGGGCCTGAGCGACCCGAGCGCGCCGGAGGCCGGAATCAGGCGGCCGCAACCATGGTCGCGATTTCGTCCTTCAGGGTGAGACGCTGCTTTTTCAGGTCTTCCAGGCGCTCATCGCTGGCGGCTTCGACCTCGGTCTCGATCCGGTGAATTTCCCGGTTCACGGTGTGGTACGCGTCGGCCAGTTTGGCAAAATGGGCGTTCTCGATCTTGAGCTTGTGCAAGGTGTCGTGCGCGTCAGGAAATTCCTCGGCAAGTTCATGGGGCGTATGGCTCATGGGTCGGCACCTCCTGGTTTGCGTTTTTCAGCACCCTATCCCTGCACTCCTTGCCGGCAGGACGCCTTGATCCGCCTCAAGGCGCCCTTCCAGGTCCGCCCCAAAAGGCCTACGCCGCCGCGCTCACCTCAACAATCTGCGCCTCGGTCTTGCCCTTGATTTCATCGGCGCTCACGTCGGGGGCCAGTTCGACGACCTTGAGGCCGCCGTCGACCACGTCGAGGACGCCCAGATTGGTCACGATGCGGTCAACGCAGCCCTTGCCCGTCAGTGGCAAGGTGCAGGCTTTGAGGAGCTTGGGCTCACCGGCCTTGTTGGTGTGGTCCATGACCACCACTACGCGCTTGACGCCGGCCACCAGATCCATGGCGCCGCCCATGCCCTTGACCATCTTGCCCGGGATCATCCAATTGGCGATGTCGCCCGCTTCGGAGACTTCCATGGCCCCGAGGATGGACAGGTCAATATGCCCCCCGCGGATCATGGCGAAACTCTCCGCGGAAGCGAAATAGCTCGTGCGCTCCAATTCCGTGATGGTCTGCTTGCCCGCATTGATAAGGTCCGGGTCCACCTCGTTCTCGGTGGGAAACGGGCCCATGCCCAGCATGCCGTTTTCCGATTGCAACGTAACGTCGAGGCCCTCGGGGATGAAGTTCGCCACCAGGGTCGGGATCCCAATCCCCAAATTGACGTAAAAGCCGTCTTCGATTTCGCGGGCCGCGCGGGCGGCCATTTGATCGCGGGTCCAAGGCATGATGTTCTCCTGTCGGATCGTCGGTGTGCAGCGGGGCCAGGCGCGGGCTCAGGCGGCCCGCACCGTGCGCTGCTCGATGCGTTTTTCGTGGGTCGCCTGAACGATACGTTGGACATAGATGCCCGGGGTGTGAATGGCGTCCTTTTCGAGCGTTCCCACGGGAACGATTTCCTCGACCTCGGCGACGGTCACCTTGCCCGCACTGGCGCAGTGGGGATTAAAATTGCGGGCTGTCTTGCGGTAGATGAGGTTGCCCTCCGCATCGCCCTTCCAGGCTTTCACGATGGCAAGATCCGCGCGGATGCCGCGCTCCAGAATGTAGGTCTCTCCGTCAAAGTCCTTGTGTTCCTTGCCCTCGGCCACCTGGGTGCCCACGCCGGTCTTGGTGTAAAAGCCCGGGATCCCTGCCCCGCCCGCGCGCAGACGCTCCGCGAGCGTGCCTTGCGGGTTGAATTCCACTTCAATTTCGCCGGACAGGAACTGACGCTCAAACTCCGCGTTTTCGCCCACATAGGACGACATCATTTTGGCGATCTGACGCGTCTTAAGCAGAAGCCCGAGACCGAAATCATCAACACCGCAATTGTTGGAGGCAATCACGAGGTTCTTGGTGCCGGCCTTCACGATGGCGGCGATGCAGTTCTCCGGAATACCGCACAGTCCGAAACCGCCGGCGGCGACGGTCATGCCGTCAAACAGAAGACCGTCCAAAGCGGCTTCGGCGGAGGGATAGATCTTTTGTGCCAAGGGTCGGCTCCTTCTGACTGGAACGCGGGGTGGCCTCAAGGGGCGTGCCCGGGATCGGGACAGCGCGTCGCGCGCCTGGAGTTAAGTCCCGATATGGGGAATTTGCAAAGGGAACGGGCATGTTGCAGTGCGACGGACACCCCTGATGTGTGGTTCGCGTATATCCCGTTCTTTACGGGCCTGTCTGCTCGGGGTAGAGCAATGACTAAAGGTGAACACGGAGTGTCCACAGGGAGACGTGACCCATGACCATTGTCATGAATCGCCGGGAGCTCGTTACCGGCCTGGCATCCGGATCGGTTTTGGCTTTCGCGGGCGCGGGCACAACGGCCTGTGTGGAGAATCAGGCCCTCGGCCGGCGCCAAATGCTCCTCGTGTCCGAAGAACAATTGGCCCAGCTGGCCGGTTCCGCCTGGAGCCAATTGCGCCAGCAGGAGCGTGTCTCCCGGGATCCCGCTTATAACCGCCGCCTCCAGTCCACGGGCGACCGAATCGTCCAGGCCTCGGGGCTGACAAACTACAATTGGGAATACACCGTCTTTGAAAGCGATCAGATCAACGCTTTCGTGATGCCCGGCGGCAAGGTCGGCTTTTACAGCGGCATTCTCGACATCATGGACAATGACGACCAGGTGGCCACCGTGATGGGCCACGAGGTTGGCCATGTGGCCGGGCGCCACTCGGCGGAGCGTTACAGCCAGGCCCTTGCGGCCAATGCGGGCCTGCAGATCACCAATATCGCTCTCCAGTCCCAGGACGTGCGGTTTAGTCAGGAAATCGCGGCAATCCTCGGGGCCGGTGTCAGCTTCGGCATTCTTCTTCCCTATTCCCGCCGCCATGAATATGAGGCCGACCGCCTGGGCGTGGAGTACATGGCAAGGGCCAACTACAACCCCCGGCAGGCCCTGAACTTCTGGCAGAACATGTCCAGCATGAACCAGGGCAACAAGCCGCTGGAGTTCATGTCCACCCACCCTTCCGACCAAAGTCGCATCCGCGAGATGGACACGGTGATCCGTCGCCTGGGCTACCTGTGAACACGGCACCGGGCACCAGCCTTGCTTTAAGTCAGGGCGGGAAACAGGCGGGCAAGGCGGGACATGACGTCAGAAAATGATTTTGAAGAAATAAAGGAGCGGCCCAGTTGGCTGCTGCCGCTCATCGCGCTCATCGTGACGGTGACCTTCGGGTTTTTCTTCTGGTGGAGCTATCTGGGCCTGTCGTTCGACGAGTTGATGGGCAACACCGTTTCGGGCACCGAACGGGGCCGCCGGCTTAACGTCACCATCGGCGGACAGGCGCTTTCGATCCCGGCCAACTACACCCAATACGCGCGTGATCGCCGGGACGGCACCTTGACCTCCATCGAGCTCTTTACGATCCTGCCGGACTTCGTGCCCTATTCCGATGCGCGTAAGGACGATTTCCTGAGCGATGAACCCGACGCGCCCGTGGTGGTATTCAAGCTGGCCGCCAAGGGCGAGGCCATGTCCGAAAGCGAGCGGATCGACTATCTGCTGGAAAACCATGTCAGCGACAACGGGATCCAGACGGATGTGGGGCTCGTCGAATATGAAATGTCCGCGGACAGTTACTACGGCGAGCAGGACATGTTCGTCTTCCGTACGGCAACCGATCTGAAGGGGATGATCCGCTGCCTGCGCAAAAGCGAACGGATCCGCGCGCCCTTCTGTTGGCGCAAGACCGAACTCGATGATGGTCTGAGCCTGCACTACCGCTTCCGCCAGGCCCATCTGGCGCGCTGGGAAATGATCGATCGCAACATCATCGAACTCGTCGGCAGCTTCGTGCAAGTGGCACCGGATGGCGAGGGCGAGATCGCGTCCGTGCCGGAGGATCTGGCGCAGGTGCGCGCCGACCCGCAATGACCGGAACGTCTCCTCAAAATGGGGCTTTTATCGGCGACGCAAGACGATCCGCCCCGTGATGGCGGCGATGGCCGTGCCCACCGCCAGTGCGATGGCAGTGTAGGCAATCGCCGGATCGGACGCGGCGCGGGCCCCGCCGAAATTGGCCAGGGCCACCGCGACAAGCCCCCAAATAACAGCAAAGCCATATCCGAACGAGCCTGTGCGCGCCGCGAGCCACAGAACGCCCAGACCGCCGGTAACCAGCACACCAAGCCAGACCCACAGGCTGGCCGGCGCCGGCGGGACAAGCCCTGCGCCTTCAAGCGCAAGACTGAGGCTCACCGTCGCGGCAATGCTGACCCATCCGGCAAAGATCGTCAGGGGCAGGAACACCAAGGCCGAACCAAGCCGGCGGATAGCAAGCATCATGGCAACAAGCGGCGCCAGGATCACGAACAGCAGCACCGCGGTCACGACCTGATTGCCGGCCAGCGGGACGAATACTTCCCACACCGTGTTGGCGAGTGTCGCAAGGGCAAGGCACCAGCCCACGGCCCGAAAGCGCGCATCGGTCCGGTACCGTGGCAGGATCTGCACCAGCGCATACACCGCGCAGCCGAGAAAAATCACGAGCCAGATGGCAAAGGCATAGCCCGCCGGAATCAGGGGACTGGCGCTGCGCCCGGCCCGTGAGCTGATGGATTCGTTCAATCCGAACAGTTCAGGCGCAAAGGCCCCAAGGATCTGCCCCACACTACCAAGAAGGCAAAGCAGGATCCGTATCCAGTCCGCCGCCGTGGCTGTTTGCCTGTCCGTCATGGCCCACCCCTCCGCATGATGTAAATGAAGTCGTCCGCCCAGTCCTCCAGATCCCGTCCGCCATAGGTGATCCGGAGCGTTTCGTCCGTATGGACCTCACACAAACCCCAGCCCCCGAAAAACAAGCGTACGAAAAGACGCGGCAGGATCCTGGACTTGTTTTCAGGGCTCTTGTCGGCCGCGGCAAGGGACCGCAAGGGCGTGCTTCTCGTCAGCAGGCGCATGACCTTATCTCCCCTCCTCACCGACGTGCCGGAACGGTCCGCCGGCTGCGAAAAAGTCGGTAGGCGATGCCGACGAAAACCGATCCGGTGACATCGTCTTCGAACAAGGGGCTGTCGGCATTGGCGGCGCCGGCATAAAGCCCAAGTTCGGCCCCGACAAACAGGTCCAGTTTCTCTGCGACGGGCACACCGAGACCGAGGGTCAGCTCCGTACCCAGATAGCCAGCCTCCGCATCGAAGGCCGGGCGTCCCGGACGCGCAAAGGCGGCGGGCACGTCGTAGAAATACTCATGGAGCCGGCGAGAGGCGAAAATGCTCCCCAGAGCGACTCTGGCGACACTGCCCGCACCAATGAGGCCAGGCCGGATGACACGGATCTGGGGTTCGGCAACGAGGCCGCGATAGACCACTCCATTGTCGAAATCGACCGAATAGGCCGCCCGCCCCTGAAGCGCGAGTTCCACCTGGCTTGCACCAAGGGAGGTGCCCTTGAAGACGATTTCAGGGCCGATTTCGATCAGGGGGCTGAGGTCGGGCAATCCTTCGCGCAAGTCATTATCGTCGCTGTCGACCCCGAAGGCGGCATCAACGGAGATACCCAACTCGGCGCGCGGCGTGTCGAGGGGCACAAGCCGCGCCACGGCCTCATCGCCGAGGCGCACAATACGTCCGCGATAGACCGTCAGGGGGACCGGAAATCCGTTCACAGCATAATTTCCGGATGCGGGATAATTCGGTGTGACGGCGGCAAAACCTCCGACGCCGACCTCCCACAGGGGCTGGGACGCCGGCGGCGGTGTTTCTTGGGCAAGGCCCGGATCGGCCCAGACCAGCCACAGGGCCATGAGGCCCCGGGCGGGGGGTAGGAGAGCTCTGCCCAAGCGTGACCGGATGCGGGCGGTGGAAAACGGCATGGCGATCTTCCGGTGTTGTTCGGATCACCAGCACTATGGCGCAAGACTGTGGGGCACTTATTGTAAAATCTGACCGTGGGCCGTGCGCAGGGCACCGGGTGTCGTGCCCAATTTCTGTTTCACAGCGTGGGTCATATGGGCCTGATCGTGGAAGCCGCATTCGAGCGCAATCTGCGCCAGGGGCATGTCCCCGGCCATCAGCAGGCTGCGCGCCTTGCGGCACCGTTCATAGGTCACGAAGTCCCAAAGGGATGAGCCGGTGGCGCGCCGGAACTGGCGCCCGAGATGCGTGACGCTGATACCCACATCGCGGGCCAGATCCTCCAAACTCGGAACACCGCCCACATCGGCCCGGATACGCTCCATGGTCCGGCGCACCTTTGGCGGTGTCAGCACACCCCCATCAAGATCAGCATGCGGATGGCCGGCCCGCGCCAGGGCCGCGAGGGCCATGTCGGCCACGTGCTCCTGGAGACGGACCTCATCGGGCACGGGCTCAACGACCTGCCGGACGGCCTGCGCCGTCGCGGCGCCGCAGGTCCGGTCCGGCTCGAAATCGACAGGTCGGTCAAGACTGGCGAAGGCCTCAAGGCCGCAGAAGCTCGGATCCACTTCGAGCAGCGCGGCCCAGGCTGCACTGACGCCGTCCACGGAGAAGGTCGCACCGGCCGGCAGCACACAGACGGATTGCGCTGCGATGCGTCGCTTTCGTAAGCGATCGCCGCCGATGGCGATCCCGCAGGCCATGGGCGCAAGGGTGACCGCCACGATGGGACGCTCCGGGGCCACCCTAAAGGTGCTGTTGCCCGGCGGGGTGGCGATCAGGCGCAAACCCCGCGTCCGGAATTCATGGGGCAAGGGCGGCAGCGGACGGCCCATGGTAGACCTTTCCATGCGTCGCCCATCGCCGCCGCAGGCAAACCGCGGCGCTGGATCAGTGGGGGGCGATCAGCGGCGGGCAAACACCGTGACCATCATGGAGCTGATCAGGGCCGTCACGGTCAGCGAAGCAGTGGCCGACACGACGGCCACGTCGCCGGAGCTGACGGCCGTCGTGGCGAACAGCGCCATCACGAGCCACAGGCCGGCGCACACCAACGCCAGAGGGATCAGTGCACGGCCCGCCCATTCCCAGGCAAGCCGGAGCGAATCGGTCCGCGTGAAACTGATCGTCCGCGCAAAAGCCGCCGTCTGCGCCAAGGCGGCCACCACAGGAGCACCGAACGCAACCGCGAGGCACAAGGAAGCGCCGCTGCCCAGCACGGCGGCCGCGCCGGAAAGCCATGCCACCAGGGCGAACACCGCCATACCGGCGGCGAGCGAGGCGGCAACGGCAATGGCCACCGCCCGGCGCCAGGTCACGAAACCGGCCGCAAGGGCCGCGAGACAGACGCTGGCAAGGCCCAGCCAGGGCGCCCGAGCGGCAACCACGCGCTCTCCAGCATCGAAAGTGGCGGCATCGAAAGCGGCCGCCGGATTGCCAAGCGGATCGAGGGCGGGCGCAAGGTTTTTCCCTTCGATCTCGACAAAGGCCCGCTTTCCGCGCGCCTGATCGGACATCGGAGACGCTGCGTCCGCCGAGGCCGGCTGCGCAGCCAAGTCGGATGCGGCGTTCTCGCCAGGATCCAACAGGGCTGTCGCAGTGGCCGGACCCGATGCGGTCTGGTCCCCCGCATCGGTCTCGTCCGCGACGGCCGCCTCAAAGGCGGACACAGAAGTCGCGGACGGGGTGAGCGCGGTCTTGGCTGGCGGCAGACCCGCCAAGCCCACGCTCAAAAACACAACACAACTCAACACACCAAAGGCGTGCATGACATGGGGAAAACCGATGGAGCCCGTGTCCGCATCGGTGCGATAACGCGACGGACTATCCAAAAACGCGCGTGCCTGGGCCCACGGCAACCCGTCGGCGAGCCGAAGGACCCACCCGCCCAAGGGGCGCCGTTCGGCCATCAGGATCCGGCTGACATCATCAATCCAGGCCCGTGGCGCGGGCAGCAATGTGAGCATCACCGGCAAGATCGCGAGCATGGCGCCCAGACCGAGCACGAGACCAATGGATCCCAGCACGACCATGTCACGGGCTGCATCGCCGGGCAGAAGCGTGAGCGGCACGAGGGCGAGCAGGCCGGCGGCCAGGGCCGGCGCCAGAAGGCGCATGCCCAGATGCATGACACTGCGCGCGGCACTGTCGCGTTCCTCGCCCCAGGCGAGCCGGGCCGTGTAGAGCGCGATGCCGACACCGCATCCGAGCACGCAGATTGTAAATACACCCATCAATGCGGGCCAGCTCGTGGGATTGAAATTATGGCCCAAAAGCGCCATCCCGCCGCACATCCACAGGACGGGCATGGCGGCGACGATAAAGGCCATCAGCGCCACCGGCACCGAGCGCGCGATGTACCAAAGACCGGCGAAAACCATGGTGAACAGCAGCAGGAGCCAGGGCCAGCTCCGCTCAAGGGACGTTTCCAGACCGCCCGTGCGAAGGGGCACGCCCGCGAAGGACAGTTTCACATGGATGCCCTGGGCGCCCTGCTCCATGGCCCGCATCAGTCCGCGAAACACATCGCCATAGCTCGGCCCGTCCGGCTTGGGCGGCGGGGCCATGGCGACGCGCATGATCACGGTGCGACCATCAACAGATACGAGACGGCCCTTCAGGCCGAGGAGATCGGCGAGCTTACTCAACCAACTGATGTCCTTCTGCCGCCAGCGTTCTCGGATCTCACCTTCTCGTACCGCGCCGTCAGCGATAACCGGAGGCCGGACCAGGGCTTCCAATTCCGCGAGCGCAGCGGCCTCAACCTCGTCTTCCGGACTTTGCCCCTCGGGCCCTTCTTTTTGGCCGATTGGGGTTAAGAGCGAGACAAGGCTCGAAGGGTCGATACCGGGAACGCGGATCAGTTCCCGTTGAAGTCGCGCGAGCGTCGCAAGCCCGTCGGGCGACCACGCCGTAGTGTGCTGGAATGTGACGCTAACAGCAATCTCCGCCTTTGGGTTGACAGCCTTTTCATCTCCCGCTGCGCCTGCGTCACGCAGCCCCTGGAGGACCCGCGCAGGCACCGGGTCGGTGCTCAGCCAGAATGTGGCAAGGGTCAAAGCCACGGTGATGGCGCCCGTGACCGCCGCAACGGCTTGGCGGACACGAAAAAGACCCTGCAATTTCAGGGCTATAGCGCCCCACAGATCGATACGCTGTGTCATTGTCCACGCCGGGAGCCCTTCGGCCCGCGCCCCCACCCTGAAGTTGTCGCACCCGGCCGTTCGGCGTCCCCGCGCCGCGCAGGCAATCCTTCTGGGCGCATGACCACGGGGTCGCACCCCCACTTTGCACCGGGTCTGGACCGCAAAGTAAGGACCAGATTGGCCGAATCACTCCGCGATGTGAGTCGGCCCGCGCGATTCGAATCGGTCCCCCCAGCCCATCCGGAACCACCGCCCCGCGACGGGGCAAATGGCTCGGCGCCGTTAGGCCACTTCATCCAGATCGACGTCCAGAATGGCCATCTGGAACTGGTAACTGACTTCTCCGTCCTCATCGTCCTTGAACAGGACGCCGATGAATTCGTCCCCAATCAGCACTTCTGCCGAATCATCCTTTTTTGGCCGCGCCTCCACCTGGATTGTATCCAGCCGGAACTTCTGGCGCAGATAGCGCTGAACATTTGCGATTTCGTCTTTGGTCATTGAAACACTCTTCGGGTTATGGGGGTTCGCAGGTGGGCAAGATCGGTGCGTCGCCGCAGGCCTCCGGCGCCAAGCGCCTGATGCCACACGCCTCTTGGCACCCATTCGCGGCCGCGCAACACCGTTCAGAGGATCGGGCCGCAGTGCGGCCAGGGTGAGGCACCGGGCGAGACTGCATCGCACGACGCCCCCGTTGTGCCTACCCATTCACCCCATCGAACACAAGGCGGACCCCACGGCCCGCCTGCACGGCGACATGCCACGTTCAGCGGCGCTTGCGCGCCCCTTGCGCCCGGCGCACAGGACCGATACGCCCTTGCCAAGTCGCGACTCGCCCGTGCCCCTTCACACCGCATTGAGGCGTCCACTGCACCCGTCGCGCTCAAGAATCCTTATCTTCGGAGCGAAATCCATGTTCGATGATGAAAACTTGGCCATCAGCCTTGCCGTGGGCACGGCCCTCCTGATCCTCACGGTCATTGTCGGCACCGTGGGCGCCGCGCCGGAGCGGGACGGAACGAGCGCCGGAGCCCTGACCATTTCGGGCGGCTGGGCCTCGGCCAGCCTGGGCGCGGTACGCACCAGCGCGGCCTATGTCACCATCGAAAACGAGGGGCTTTTGGATGATCGCCTCGTGAAAGTCTCCGTCGACGGCGTGCCCAAGGCGGCCCTGCACATGCACATTCATGAGGACGGTCAGACGCGCATGCGCCCGGTGGATGGCGTTCCCTTGCGCGCCGGCAAAACCACTGCGCTGGAGCCGGGCGGTTTCCACATCATGCTGACCGATTTGCCCGCACCGCTGGAGGCCGGCACCATCCTGCCGGCGACCTTGACCTTTGAGCGGGCCGCGCCGGTTCTGGTTGAATTGACCGTGCGGGATCGCAGTTACAAGGCCGCCGCCGGGTCCAAGGACGATGGTGACGCGCCCGAGGAGGAGACGAGCGCAGGCAGCGCCAAGCCCCATGAGGGCGCACACTGAACAGGTCCCTTTTTCATCCAGACGAAGCGCGCCATGACAGCGGTCACGGCCGGACCTATTACGCGGCCACGGCCCAGGGCCTCCATCCAAGGCCCGTTCTTGAAGGCGAGATCCGCTGTGACGTCGCGGTTGTGGGCGGCGGGCTGACGGGCCTGTCCTGCGCGCTGCATCTGGCCGAACGCGGCGTCGATGTCGCCCTTTTGGAGGCACGCCGCCTCGGCTGGGGCGCCAGCGGACGCAATGGCGGTCAGCTTTTGACCGGCCAGCGTCTTGGTCAACGCACCCTTGAAAAGAGCTTCGGGCCGGCGCACGCAAGGCTCCTGTGGGATCTCGCCGAAGACGCCAAGGCCAGCGTGCGTGCACGGATCGAACGCCACGCCATTCCCTGTGATCTTGCGCCAGGGGCCCTCGTTGCCGCCGTGCGCGACAGGGATTTTGCGGATCTGGCGTCCGAAGCGACGCATTTGGAGCGGATCTACGGTTATGACCGCCTGACCCTTGTTCCCCAGGCGGACATGGAACGCTATGTGGGAGGCGGCGCCTATCGCGGTGGCCTGTGGGATGATGGCGGCGGCCATCTTCATCCGCTCACCTACGCTCTTGGCCTAGCCCGCGCGGGCGAGGCCGCCGGTGCGCGCCTGTTCGAGAACAGCCGCGTGCTGCGCCTCACGCCGAATGGTCCTTGCGTTCTCGATACGGAGCGTGGCCGTGTCCGCGCTTCGGCGCTTGTCCTTGCCACCAATGGGTACCACACCGGGCTTGTGCCCCAGGTGGACGCGCGCATTTTGCCCATCAACAGTTTTGTGGGTGTGACCGCCCCACTCGGCGCGGATGTAGCGCGGAACCTGCTGCCGCGCGGCGGCTGCGTTGCCGACACTCGGTTCGTGCTCGATTATTATCGCATGACGCCGGACGGCCGACTTTTGTTTGGCGGCGGAGAAAGTTATCGGCGCACCCTGCCCCGCGATCCGCGGCCCACCCTGCAACGGCGTATTGCATCGGTCTTTCCGGATCTCGCGGACGTGCCCCTGGAGTATGCCTGGGGCGGACGATTGGCGGTGACGAGAAGCCGGTTACCCTATTTCGACCGGATCGGCGCGGACCGCTATGTGGCGGCGGGCTTTTCCGGCCAGGGCCTTGCCCTAACCACCCAGGCCGGCGCGGTGATGGCCGAAGCCATTGCGGGCAATCCGGTCCGCTTCGAGGCCTACGCACAAAGTGCGCCGGGCCCCTTGCCGGGCGGGCGCTGGTTGCGCCGCCCCCTGATGACCCTGGCCATGATCTGGGCGGCCCTGTCCGACCGTCTGTAAACGGCGCGGGCCCCGATCACTGAACGACCGAGAACAGTCCCTGGTTGGCGAAGGGAAACCCGATCAAAAGGGCTAAGAGGCTTTTTGGGAATTAATTTGATGATCAGCCCTCCGCTCATTTGTCGGCTGCACCACTGGTCAGCGCGAAGTTGAGACATGTCAGTGTCAGGATGGCTCGCGGAGTTGTGGAGTTTTGCCCCATGGGTGCCTGAGCCGAGGTCTCTGCGCTGACGAGGAGATGGGGTATCACAGGCTGAAAAATCGAAAAAATAGAAATATTGGCATGATTAGTTCTTCCATGAAGAACGATTGGGCATGATGCGATCTGCCCAAAACGGTTCTCTTTCAAAGAAGGATTCATTCTCAAAAATGAACTTTTCTGGATGATACAAAGCGCTCAAATTGCGTTGGAAAAACCCCTCCAGAGCGTGGTGCGTCCAATGGATTTTCTTCTCGATTTCGCGCAAACCTTCGCGGCCCAGTTGCAGAAACCGACCCTGGCCTT
>CAYYTT010000024.1:0-13219 GCA_964474635.1 uncultured Alphaproteobacteria bacterium
CGTCATCCGCGCTCTCGTTCTAGTCCTGTCGGTCTGGAGCCTGCGCAATCTGTCGGCCCTGGGCTTGACTGGGCAGATGGCCGATCCGTTCCGCCAGGCCATGGGCTACTGGATTCCCTATGCGCTCATCTTTTCGTTCGCCGGGTTTATCGCCGCCTGGACGCGGGCACCGCGCTCCGTTTACGTCGCTTTGGGCGCCGGATTTCTTGTTGCGGCGGCGGCGGTGGCGGCAGCCCTGCCATTCGGTCCCCATACG
This sequence comes from uncultured Alphaproteobacteria bacterium, assembly GCA_964474635.1. GTDB lineage: Bacteria > Pseudomonadota > Alphaproteobacteria > JAJFIK01 > JAJFIK01 > CAYUYV01. The sequence continues at coordinate 257 of CAYYTT010000024.1, forward strand.
GTCTTTGAGGTGGGCTTTCCCTTGGAATTCTGGCTGGTCATGGGGCTCTCGAGCCTCGCGGCCGTCCGGCTCCTGTGGTTCCACGCCGTCAAACGGCCTGACGTGTGGCTTGAGCCCATGTTGTTTTTGTTGTGTATCGGGACCTTCGTCATCGACTGCCTGGACGAGCACTACGCCCTTGCAGTGCCGTTCACGGACGGTCTGCCTTTTGTCTACTATGTGGCCCCGCGCAGCGGGCTTCTGCTTGCCCTGGGCATGCTGGCCTCCATTGCCGCCCAGCAAACGCGTGCAAGAGCCCTTGCCACAGACATGAACACGATCCTGTCCCAACGCCTTGAGGAGCGCGAGCGGGCCCTGGCGGCAACCTACGAAGACCAGAAACGACTGGAGCGTGAGCGCGCCATCCTGGAGGAGCGCCAAAGGATCATGCGCGACATGCATGACGGGATCGGCGCGCAGCTTGTGTCGACGCTGATGCAGGTGCGCGGCGGCAAGGCGTCCATGACAACCATGGAAAGCTCCCTGGATGGTGCCCTTTGCGACCTTCGGCTCATGGTCGCGTCCATGGACACGGCCGGCGACACATTGGGCATGGCCATGGGTGCCTTCCGTGAGCGGATGGCCCCGAGGCTGACCGCGGCCGGCTTTGACCTGGCCTGGTCCATCGACCGGGACGCGGGCGCGCGTGCCCTGGGGCCGCAACGGGTTCTTCAAGTCTTTCGGATCCTGCAGGAAGCCTGTTCCAACGCTATTCAGCATTCCGGCGCCAAGACGCTAAGCGTTGCCCTCGCCCAGTCCGGCGACACGCTCACGCTCACCGTCCGCGACGATGGCCGGGGCCTTCAAAGCGATGCGACGGACAAATCCGGCGGCAAGGGCCTTTCCAATATGATGGCGCGGGCCGAGGCGCTGCGCGGATGTCTCGATATCTCCGGAGACGGACACGGCACGACGGTCAGGCTGGCCTTTCCCGCACACGGATAATGTCCCCGGGGCTCATGCTGGTATTGCGGTCAGGCCCTGCGCCCCGTGTGCCCTCAAGGTCGGCCTCGCCGCCTTGGCACCCCCTCGCCGTAAGGCTGCGCGCGCGGCTGAACCCCATCCTCATCGCGCCCCAGCGGCACGGCACCTGCACCCTCCGCGGGGTGGAAACCAAATGCCCGCAAGCCAGCCAGCCAGCGGCGCCCAGATAAAAAGCTGGACACCCTGTCACGAGCGACTGAGTGCCGCCACCCACCAGGTGTGCGAACAGCTCTTTTGCACCCCGAAAGCTGCGGGGCGGATGGTTCAAAATGTGACCGATCGCTTGCCACCGATTCGTGAACGGCAAAGCGCAAAACAGGCCAGGCTGTGGGGTTTTCCCCAGGCGCCCTGGGGGCAACAAGCATAGAGCCTTGAATATGAAATGGTTTATGTCCTCAAGCGATGTATTGGCCCAGGTGAATGCTTGGGCCTGGTCTCGCCCGGACGGCGATTTTGCTCGGTTTTGGCCTGGTGACTGGGCCATGTCTGCGCCAGAACACAGTGATCAACATGCCACGGTTCGGACTTAAATGTGACCATGACGACAGAAAATGCTTTTGCCCCCCTAGGCAAATTGCAACGCACTCGGTAACGACGAATAGAGACGTTAGCAGTGGGTCTCGGTTCCCGAGGTCCCTTTGAGTAACCATTTAGCGTTGGGGGACATCATGTCCGATATTAATGTGCTGATTGGCCGGGACACGCCTGATTCTCTCACGGGAACGGCCGGTAAGAACGTCATCCAGGGCGCGGACGGCGACGACACGCTGGTAGGCGGCGCCGACGCAGACGTGCTGAACGGCAACCTCGGCAATGACGACCTGAGCGGCCAAGGCGGCAACGATACGCTCACGGACGGATCCGGCAACAACACCCTGAACGGCGGCGACGGTAACGACACGCTGGTGGGCGGCGTCGGAAACAACATCGCCAATGGCGGTGCCAATGACGACGTGATCCTGGGTGTTACCGGCGACGACACGCTGAATGGCAATGACGGCAACGACATCATTTTCGGCGGCAACAATCGGGACACCATCAACGGCGGCATCGGCAATGACAGCCTGGATGGTGGCAATAACTTGGACATCATCGATGGCGGGATCGGCAACGACACCATCGAAGGGCGCGGCAGCAGCGACTCCGTCAGTGGCGGTCTCGGCGACGATGTCGTCAATGGCGGGATCGGCCATGACACGGTGAATGGCGGCGAAGGCAACGACACGCTCGACGGCGGGTTCCAGAACGACATCCTGAACGGTGGGGACAATGACGACGTCCTCCGTGGCAACCGGGACAACGACCAGCTCAACGGCGATGCCGGCGCGGACACGCTGGACGGCGGCACGGGCAATGACACGCTCAGCGGCGGTGCCGATGGGGACGTCTTTGTCGTCGACGACGCCGGCGGCACGACCGCCTTCGGCGCTGATGTGATTACGGACTTTGTCAGCGGTGAGGATAAGGTCGACGCCACGCGCACCGTGAATACCTTCGCCGATTTCGATTTCAACACGGATGGTGTGATTGACGCGACCGATGCGGCCAATCTTGCCTCGGTCGACCTTGTTGGCGGGGTCGGCATCCGTCTGAACTTCACCAACGGATCGCTGCAATTCCAGATCAATGAGGTTCAGGAAAGCGACCTGCAGTTCGCTGCGGTGGTCGCACCGCTGGCGCTGGTCGAGGACGAAGGCGGCGCGCAGCTCAGCGGCCTGTCGCCGGCCGAGATGAACCCGACCGTGCAGAGCGGCGCGGCGGATGTCCTGGTTGGGTCTTCGGCGGCCAATCAGATCGACGGCCTGGGCGGCGCGGACGTGATTTCCGGCCTTGAGGGGGACGACACCCTCTTCGGCGGGGCTGACAACGACCTGGTCGATGGCGGCTTGGGCAACGATTCGCTGGTGGGCGGCTCCGGAAATGATACGCTCACGGACGGCAATGGCCTGAACACCATGGCCGGCGGGCTTGGCGATGACGTCATCGTCGGCGGCATCGGGGATGACTCGGCCAACGGCAATGACGATAACGATCTGCTTGTCGGTGACTTGGGCAACGACATTCTGAGTGGTGACGATGGTAACGACACCTTGGATGGCGGCCTTGGCGACGACACGCTGAATGGCAATTCCGGCAGTGACAGCCTGGTCGGCGGCTCTGGCAGCGACAGTCTGAACGGCAATATCGGCAACGACACCATCTTCGGCGGCAACAACCGGGATGTCATTGACGGCGGTGCCGGTAACGACTTCCTGGACGGCGGCAACAACCTCGACGTCATCAATGGCGGCGACGACAACGACACCATTGAGGGTCGCGGCAGTGCCGACCTGCTCTTCGGTGACGGCGGCGATGATGTGGTCAATGGCGGTATCGGCGGTGACACCCTCGACGGCGGCGACGACAACGACACCGTTGACGGCGGGTTCCAGAACGACGTCGTGAACGGCGGCTCCGGCAACGACCTGGTCTTCGGTAACCGGGATAACGACGTCCTCGACGGCGGTAGCGGCGATGACACCCTGGACGGCGGAACGGGCAACGACACCCTGACCGGCGGCGTGGGCAGCGATCGGTTCCTGGTCGGAAGCAGCCTCTTTGCGAACAATTCGGGGGCCTTCGGCGACGATGTGATCGTCGATTTCGAGGCAGGGACGGATGTTCTCGACATCACCGATACGTCGAATGTGCCCGGTGACTTCGATTTCGACACCAACGGCGTGATCGATGCGACCGATGCGGCGAACCTCGCATCCGTGACCATCGTCAACGGCACGGATCTGCTCCTGACCCTCGACTCCGGGACGATCCAGATCAACGGCCTGCTGGAGTTCGATACGGATGACTTTGCCCTCGCCCCCTGATCAGGGTTGAGGCGACTGAGGCGAAGACGCCTTGAAAAGACCAAGACGGTGCGCGGAAACATCCGTGCACCGTTTTTTTGTGCGCCTTGCTCTTTACCAGCCCAAGGGATCGAGATCGCCCAAGCGGCCCGGCCGCTCGGTTGCCCGGGGCGCGGGCAGGCGAACGACTTCATCGGCCTGCGCAACGTCGGCGACCTCGCCGTCCGCCTCCCCCAGACCCAGATCGTGCAGCCGGCGCGCGGCCGGCAGCACGCGGCTCTGCACGGCGCCGACAAGCGCGTTGTGCTTGCGCACGGTTTGGTCCAGGGCCCTCGACACGCCTGATAAATGTTCGGCGAGCCGGCCCACGCGGCGATAAAGCTCCGTGCCCGCCTCAAGCACGCGCCGGGCATCCCGGCTTGCCTGATCCTGTCGCCATCCGAAGGCCATGGCCTTGGCAAGGGCCAGAAACGTGGAGGGCGTGGCAATGACCACCTGCTGGCGATGGGCGAAATCGAACAAGTCGGGATCCTGTTCCAGCGCGGCGGCATAGAGCCCATCCCCGGGCACGAACATCACGACAAAATCCGGCGTGTTTGGCAGGGCCTGCCAATAGGCCTTGGAACCGAGCAGGCGGGCATGGTTGCGCATGGCCCGGGCATGGTCCTTGAGCAGACGGTCGCGCTCCGCCCCCTCCGTCTCCACCGCTTCCAGATAGGCTGTCAGCGACGTCTTGGCGTCGATAACGATGCACCGGTCACCGGGCAGGCGCAGGATCACATCGGGGCGCAGTCCCGCCTCCGTGTCCGTTCCGCTCAAACCGGGCAGTGGGACCTCCGTACGGTAATCGATATGACGGGCCATGCCGGCCATGTCCAGCACTGTCATGAGTTGCTGTTCGCCCCAACGCCCACGCGTTTTGGGTGCGCTTTGTAGGGCGGTGGTGAGGGACGATGCTGTCTTGTCGAGACGCTCCGTACTGCCCAGAAGATGGCGGACCTGTTCGCGCAGCGCCCCCTCCTCGTCCCGGCGCGCCGCCTCCATGGTCTCGATGCGCGTTTCATAGGCCTTGAGGGCCTCGTGCAGGGGGGCGACGAGCCCCGCGACACCGTCCCGGTTTGCCCGGGCCTCCACCTCGAAGCGCCCCGCGGCCTGGTCCAGAAACACCTGTGTGCTCTCCCGCAAGGCGTCCTGGGCAAGGGCCTTCAGATCCGTCTCGATGGAGCCCTTGAGAGCCGTGAGCGCCGCCATGGCGCGGGCCTGCGATTGGCGCTCGGCCTCCCGGGCGGCTTCTTCCCGGACAAGCGCGGCCTCGGCCGCCCCTTGGGCGGCGCGCGCGGTCGCCAGATGCTGCTCGGCGCGGGATAGGGCCGCTTGGGCTTCGCTCAGGCGCGCGGTGCGGGCGGCCATCTCGGCTTGCAGCTGGGCGCTTTGAGTGCGCGCCGCCGCGAGGGCCCGCGCGAGGCGTCGCCGCCGGTTCGACACGAACGCAGCACGGGCCAGGGCGGCCGCGGTCAGGATCGAGGCCGCGGCGAGGCCGACAAGCGTGGCGGTTTGATCATCCATGGCGCGCCCCAACATGATTCGTTTGGGGCGATGCTAGCATTTTGATCCCGATGATCAGACCATTTGTTCACGGTGCGTTCGCACTACGCCGAACGCGCCGTGGGTGTGGATGGGACAACGGCGCCCCTGGTCTTCAAAGGCTCGCCGAGGCGAAAACGCCCGTCTGGCAGGGCTGAAATCAGGGTGGTGCCGCCCATGGCCGCGCTCAGTTTCTGGCGCAGCTTGGCCACATAAAGATCGGCCATGCGGTCCATGGGACGTTCGCCATGGGCACCGGCCAGGGCGGTTGAGACGCTTTCCCTTGCCACCGGCTCGCCCATGTGGCGGGCGAGCAGTGTCAGAACACTGAGCTCCCGGTCGCTTACGCGCAGGGCCTCGCCGGCGATTTCCGGATCGCGTCCGTCCAGATGCACGGTCAGCGATCCGGCCGACACGGAGGCCTGCGCGGCCTGCGACGCCATTGCCCGGCGCCGCAGCGTCCGGATGCAAGAGACAATGGCCTCGCCCGCGACGGGCCGGGCCAGCACGGCCGCTGCACCGGCGGACTTCAAGCACGCGCCGGCCAGTTCGTCGGCCGTGTCCACAATCGCCAGAACCGGAACCGGACCGGCGGCCTCTGCAATGGACCGGATGGCTTCGCCGGGATCCTCAAGCGTGCCCACTAGAACAGCGCTGTAACGGGGCCACACGCCCTGCAGTCCAGTGAGCGCGGCGCCCAGGTCGGCAAGGCCCTCGAAGCCGGCCAGATCGCAAAGAACGCGGGCCCGCGCGAGAGTTGTCGTCAGTTCGGCCGCCCGCTGATCGTCGGGCTCGAACAGTACACAGCGCATCCACATCTCCCTTCACCGGTCCGCAGCGCAGGCCCCCGCCCGCGCCGGCGATGGACCGGTTCGGTGGAGGCCGATCCGATCAAGGGGATGGCAAATTTCCTGAAAATTGATGAAGGCCGCCACAGGGCACGGGCCATCCGCCCGCCGCCCGGGGCCAGGGAGACGCCCCTTCAAGCCAGAGACATTCGTCTCGAATTGTCGTCGAAACAGACTCGAAACCACCCGGCATCTTTTGCCCGACGCTAGGGTCCGCGCCTTAGCCTGTTTCTCACGCACACAGTCAGCTTGAGGAGAAGGGGATCATGGCCGGCAAGACCAAGACGCAAACGGGCCGCTCGTACCACATGGCTGTCTCGATACGGACCATGACCCTTGCGGTGGTGGCCGCGGCCCTCCTGGCGCCCCTGCCCGCCATGGGTCCTTCCCCTGCGGCCAAGGCCCATCAGGCCGCCGAGCGCCCTGTCGGCGAGACGGCCCGCAAGGCTCCACGGGCGCCGGCGCGCAAGGGCCCCTTCGCGGGCCAGGGACACCATGCGGCCAGCCCGCCGATGATCCATCCGGCCGTAATACGCCGCGCTGTAGAGGGCCGGCGGGCCCCCCTGCCGCGCCACACGGTCGCCGCGCTCCTCGTGCTGGCAAGCGCGCCGCCCTGGGCCCAGCCATGAGGGCTTCACCCGAAACGGGCCCAGCAGACACTCTTCAGCGCGGTGCAATCACGAGCGATTGGATCGCGCGTCCGAAATAGCCTTGGCTGTCGCACAGATCGGCGTGGGCGAGGCCCCGCCCGTCCGGGCCGATCATGGCATCCCCGTCGAGCATCATCCATTCGCCCACCGGCGTGCGGGCAAAATGGACCGTCAGATCGGCGTTGATATAGGTCCAGGTCTTGAAATCGAGCGGTACGCCCAGCGCATTGCAGTAGTCGGCGCTCGCGGCGGCACGCATCAGGGGCGTTGTTTGCGCTCCTTCGATCATGGGCCGGCGGATCTTGAACCACCAGCTTCTCTTGTGACGGGGTCCGGCCGCGGGACTACCGCCGCCCTGCTCCGGCCACGGAGCATCAACGATATCCACCGTGCTGTTGAAACCGGCGGCGCTTTTCATCCCCTCTTCGACGATGCCTGCCTCGGGATTTGGAAGGGGCGGAACGGCGGGCAACACGCCATCGGGCAGATCGAGGGACCGGTCGCTGATCTTCAGGATATGGGCATCCACCACATCCTTGTCTCCCGCGCTCAACGTGATCGTGCAGGTCTGGATGTTGCGGCCCTGGCGGGTGACCCATTGGCGGATCGTCAGGGGTGCGATGGGCACGGGACGCTTCAGATCGATGGTCAGGCGCACAAGGCGCATGGGCTGGGGCGCCGGAATTTGCTCGGCCAGATAGGTGATCAGCCCGGTCGGCGCAGAGCCATGCAGCATGGTCGGGTCCCAGGGGCCGGCGGCATGGGCGGTGGGGATGGCCTGATCCCCTTCGATTGAAAAATAAGCCTCCATGGGGCGTCCTCTCTTTTATCCCTGCCGTTCCGCATTTGACCCCGAGCTTACCGATGGCCCGCGCGGCGCGCCATGTGTGACGGGGAACAAGGACCTGCATCGCCATTTGACAGCACGCGGATCAGGGAAGATCCTTGCGCCACGCAGCGCAGCGAGGCGAGGGATGGGAGCGGGCCATGGACGATCTGTTCAATGTGAGCAATCTCTACGCGGTGGCCATTGCGCCCATTGCGGAGGGTCAGGTGGCCTTCAGTTGGACCACGACCGCGCTTTTCCTTCTTGCTCTGGCCGCAAGCTACAGCGTTCCGCTCTATCTGGGCTATTGGGCCAGCCGCCAGCATGACGGGCGCATCGCCGAAACCGTCACGTCGTTCCTGTTCCAGCTTTCGGTGTTCACCGAACTGCTGGCGCCCCTTGTTATCTTCTACGTCCTCACGGGCCGGTTTTTCGGTGAGTATCTTGTCCTGATCGTCGCCGCGATGGCCGCCGGTCTTTTGTTTCAGGTGATCGCCCAGACCGCCATCGGCGCGCGCGAACCGGAAAAACAGCAAAAATTCCACGCCTTCATCATGGCCCACACGAGCCAGGGCGTGAGCATCCTGAGTTCCGGCCTGTGGATCATCAACATCCTGACCTTGGTCGTGTGCGCCTATCTGGCGCTTGTCACGTCCTTCCGGATCGATCTGGAGCCTGAGGCAATCCAGGCACGTATCGCGATTTTCCTTTTTGCGGTTCCGACCGTCGCCAGCTTTATCTGGCTGCTGCCTGCCAACACCTACATCATTCAAAATCGCTTTTTGGACGGGGAGACCCGGGCCCAGGCGCTCATGAACCTGTTCAGCCGGACCGTCATCACGTCGCTTTTCCTGGTCTTTCCGAGCGTCATGTTCGGCGAGGAAGCCCATGCCTATCTGCCCATCCTGCCCCGGGTGGACGATCTGATCTGGCTGCCGGCGGCCCTCTTTGGTGTCTTCGGCGTGCTGCCGTTCCTTTTCAGCTCCTTGAACCGCATGGCCTTTCTGCGCAACCGGGAGGCCTGGCGCCGGGATTGGCTGTCGGGCTTTCCGGCCGCCTTCCGCAACGAGAATGCCCTCGATCTGCAGCAAAAGGCGCTCGAGAACGAAATCAAGCGGATGCTGGGCTGCAGCCCGTATTTCGAGAACTACCTCTATCGCCTGATGGAAGACCGCTACGGCAAGGACTCCGATCAGTTCAAGGCCCTGTTCCGCCGTTTCGACATGCAAAGCCGAGCGGTGGACGGCGTCCAATTGTCGACCATCAACGACCACCGGGCCGATTTGAGCCGGTGGGAACCGATCACGGCCTATATCGAAGACCTGTTCCGGTATCTCGTGTCCTTTGAGGAACACACGATCAGCGAGGCCGAAGCCGCCACCTGGACCGCGCGCATGGAGCGGGGACGTTCCACGAACCTGCTCGGCTCGGCCATTCCGGCCGCTCTGGGAACCCTGATCACAGGTGCACTCGGGGTTCTCCTGGAACGGCTGATCGACTGGATGCTCGGCGGCGCTTAGACGCTTCTTCTCTTCACCCGTCAGTCTGCTTCCCAAGGACCTGCGATGACGTCATATACCCCCCTGTTCAGCCCCTTCAATTTGAAGGGCCTGACCCTGCCGAACCGCATTGTTATGGCGCCGATGACGCGTTCCTTCAGCCCCGGACAAGTGCCCGGCGAGGACGTGGTCGACTATTATCGGCGCCGGGCCGAGGGCGGTGTCGGCCTCATCATCACCGAGGGCACGACCTTGCGCGACCCGGCCTCGACCTTCGACGGGCGGGTGCCAAAGCTTGATGGCGAGCCCTCCCGCGCCGCCTGGGCCCAGGTCGTCAAGGCGGTCCACGCGGCCGGCGGCCTGATCTTTCCCCAGCTTTGGCATGTGGGGGCCGTGCGGCGCGCGGACCGCACGCCGTCACCGGATGTGGCGAGCAAGAGCCCCTCAGGTCTGTTTAAGCCGGGCAAGGGCCAGGGCGAGGCCATGAGCGAGGCCGACATTGAAAGCACCATCACCGATTATGCGCGCGCGGCGGCGGATGCGCGCGCGGTCGGCTTTGACGGTGTCGAAATCCACGCGGCCCACGGTTATCTCATCGATCAGTTCTTCTGGGCGGGGACGAATGAGCGTGAGGATGCCTACGGCGGCGACATGATTGCCCGCACCCGCTTTGCCCAAGACGTCGTGCGCGCCGTGCGGGCCGCGACCGGTCCGGACTATCCCATCGTGCTGCGCTTTTCCCAGTGGAAGCAGCAGGATTACACGGCCAAGCTCGCGCCCACACCGGACGCCCTCGCCGCCTTCCTGGCCCCCCTGATTGATGCGGGCGTCGATGCCTTCCATTGCTCCACGCGGCGGTATTGGGAGGCCGAATTCGAGGGCTCGGACCTGAACCTTGCCGGCTGGACGAAGAAACTCTCAGGCCTGCCCGCCATTACGGTCGGGTCCATCGGTCTCGACACGGATTTTATCACGACCTATGGCGACACGCCGGGCAGCGCGCCTGCCCGCATCGACGATCTGGTGGCCCGGCTGGAACGGGGCGAATTCGATCTTGCCGCCGTAGGCCGCGCGCTGATCGCCAACCCGGATTGGCCGAACCGGGTGCGTGAGGGCAATTTCGACGCCCTTAAGCCCTATGAAAAAGAGTTGTTGGCGGCGCTGAACTAAACGGCACGGCCGCCCTTGCCATGGCGGGCTCCCCGGCTTACGAAACGGCGGCGCGGTGGTGCACGAAGCGGCTCCGGGCGTGATCGTTTCACCGGAAAAGACCGGGGGTCTCATGCGGTTTCGATGGCTTTCATCCCTGTTTGCCGGCCTCGCCCTTGTCTGTGCGGCCTTGGCCGGCCGGCCCGCATCGGCTCAGACGTCCGCTGCGCCCGATCGCCTGGCCGATCTGAGCGATCTTTATCGTCGTGTGAGCCTCGATCTCGACGCTCAGTATGACGAGGCCTACCGCACCTGGCAGGCCTTCGAAGCCGCCTATATGCCGGACAACATTCCCTTCCCGCTCACGGGCAGGGACGCCAAGAGAAACGAAGACGATATTCGCGAATATCTGTCGGAACTGCGCAAGGCGCGTAAGGCCCACGTCAACAATGCGACCGTGGCCGGACGACTGGACGACTGGCCCGCCATGATGACGCGCTGGGCCCTGGTGAATGCCCGCCTGTCCATCAAGCGGCTCTGGGAAATCAAACTCTTTGAAAGTCAGCATGCGTTCGGCCTGCTGGCACGGGATGCGGCGGTGCAGTTCGAGGCCGCCAAGGCTGAACGTGCCCGGATTCTCAAGGACATCGAGACCGCCGAGGATCGACAGGGCGCCCTCGCCAGCCTCGCGCAGGCCGAGGCCACACGCGCCCGCGTGCTCGAGACCCGGGTCCGCTTGATTCTGTCCAATATGGCGCAATGGCGCATCCGGCTTGCCGGACGGACCTGGCGCTGGCATCGCTTTGTCGAAGAGGCTTTTGGCCCCGTCGCCGCCGCCCCGTTTCACAATATGGCCTACGGGTCCTTCGGACTGGATCTGACGGCGCGAAAAGCCGATCCGGTCGATCCCGTCTTCGCGCGCGATGTGCCGACCATGAGCCTGATGGATTGGCTCACTGGCCTCCAAAACCGTCAGGAGGTTCTGAATTTGACGGTTCTTGACGGCGAGACCGGCACCCGGGATCTCACCGTCGATCTTCATGCGGGCTTTGCGCCGGTCGAAACGCTCGATCCCGCCCGGCGCTCAGGCCCGGCGCGCGCCAGTGCCGGATCCGCCGCCGAGCGTCTCGCCGTCAGCATCACCCGGACCGTCGAGGCCCTGCGCGCTTCGCGCGAGCGCAGCGACACGGCCATGTTCCGCATGCTGTCGGCCCTTGATGACCAGGCCATTCCCCAGGATCTCCTGGATGACAGCAAGGCCCATCTCAGTGCGCTGATTGATGCGGCGGAACGGGCGGGCGTGCCCGTGCAATATGCCGCCCAAGCCGATGCGGTGCGGGCCGAATATGCCGCCCTGGAAGACTCCCTCGCCAGGGCACAGACCGCCGATCCCGTGGACGAAGACCGGGTTGCGGACCTGAAGGCGGATCTGATTTCACGGGGCTCGATCCTGGAACGGCTGACCCGCAGCGCCGACAAGGCCCGGGAGGCCCTGTTCGCAGATGTCGCTCTGATGGCGGCCTGGAGCGAACGGCGCGAGACCAACGAACGGCTCCATAAGGCCTGGCAAGGTCTCGGTCATGCGCAGCTCGCGGGCGTGCTCGACGACTGGCCGGCCGTCCTGCCTGAACTCGATGGCGAGGCCGCGAACATTCTTGTCGATCTTGAAGAAGCCATCCGGGGACTGACGCGTTTTCTGGGTTCGGCCCTGCCTGTGTCCGATGGCGAGGATGCCGGCGGCGCGCGCGCCCGGCTGGCCCGGGAAGACGCTCTCCAACTGGCCCTCGTGCGCCGCCTCGCGGTCCTGCGGGACAAGGCGCTCGCCCTGCTCGGCGCGGATGGCGAAGTGCCGATCAGCGAGAACGGCACGGCCTTTGGCGCGGCCATGAGGCATTTCGACCAGAGGCTCTCGGGCGCGTCGGCACCGGCGGGCGAGACGCCCTTTCCCGCCGTCGATGTGCCCTCGGCACAGGTCCGCACGCTGACACTTCGCCTCGCGGCGCTGCAGCGACTGGGCACGTCCGGACAACGCGCGGGAGCGTCCGTTGCTCCGCCAGCGGCCGGCGCCGCGCCCCTGGCCGAGCTTCTGGACCGGGTTGCACAGGCCCAGCGCGCGGGCTTCGCCGTCGCGGGCATGGGCGCGGTTCTGCTCGATGATCGCGCGGTCCTCATGCTTAAGGCCCCATTGGAACGGCTCCGCGGCACCCTGCGGGACGCGCCGGAGGCGCAAGGGGACGGGCCGCGTGCGACCCTCGCCCTGATCCGCGCCCTTGAGCAACGCGCCTTGCGCGGGCCCGCCGGCCGGACACGATGATTGTGAACCGGCGCCCATGATCCGCCCATGGGCGCCGCACTCCTGCGAACCGGGCTCACCTTGGCCCCAGCAAGAAGACGATGCGCCATGTTCCGACTGCTGATGCTTGCCGCCCCCCTGGTCCTGCTGGCCTGCAATGACAGGGCGACACCCGGCGCGGCCGATACGCCGCCCACCGTCGAGGCCTACCGCACCGCCCTGTCCCAGGCGGCGCAGCGTGGCGGCGA
>CAYYTT010000024.1:13319-33581 GCA_964474635.1 uncultured Alphaproteobacteria bacterium
CCCGATAGCGCCAGACGCAATAGCGAAGGCTCTCAGGAACCGGCCCCAGCCATCGTGCGCACGCCTGGTGCCACATGCGACGCGCCCCTGGAGGCGGCCGCCAAGCGGATCCGCGAACGCCTCCTCTCGGTCCAGGCCCTGGTGAACCCCACGGACGGCGCCTGTTCCGCCGTTTGTAAGCCAGACCAGTGCGAGCGCATGGGCGAAGCCCGCAAGGCCGTCGGCCGGGCGCGGGCCCACGCCGCCAGCCTCGCCGACCGCCTCGCGGTCCTCAGCCTTGCCGAGTCCCATGCGGATGAAGCGGCCCTTGAGCGCCTCCACCGCTCCGTCCGGCGCGGCGCCGCCCAGGTGGCCGCGGTGACGCTTGCCCTGGCCGAGGACATGGCCGCCGGAAACCCGTCTGCCGGAACCCCGTCCGATGGTTTTGCGCGCGCACCAGCGCTGAGCGCGACCATGCACGATCTGGCGGCCGATGCGGCCCTCCTGGCCTGGGAAGACCGGCTGACGGGATCGACCGCCACACTGGTGAACGCCCTTGAAAATGCGGGCCACGCCCTGGCGCGGATCGCCGCTTACCGGCCCGAAGGCGGGACCTTGCCCGTTCCCCAGGCCTTGGCCGCGAGCCTTGCCGAGGACCTCGCCCAGGCGGGCGAGAACGCCATCGCCGCCTTTGGCCTGCTTGATGCCATGGCGCGCACCATGCCAGCCCCGACGGGCAGCGAGCGGGACGAACCATCCAGCAAGGACGGATCAACGGCACCGGATGCGAAGACACTGGGCACGGAAATAACGGCGCGGGGAGATGGCGCCCGAACCCGGTGCCTTGCCCGCCTCTCCAGCGAGGTTGCCGCCCTGGGACCGGTGTTGGAGGCCCTTGCGATGCGCCTCAAGACCTGCCCGTCGGCCTCGACCTGCAAGTCGCGCATTCCCCTTGGTGTCGATATGCTCAGCCTCGCCGCCCAGCCCGTAACGGCCCTGGTGACGGAGCTGGACACGGACAGTGGGGCGCTCACGGACCACCTGACCGCCCTTTCCTCCCTGCCTTGTGAATAAGGCCATCGGGCCGTCTTTTCCGTGTTGGCGGCACAACCGAAACGTGGGCGGTTCAGGCCAAAGCAGGCGACCTCACAAGTTCCCCGGGCAATCGACACAGTTCGGCCAGTTATAAGCTGCATGGCCTGATCCCTCGCGCTATAAACCTCACGGATTTCGCGACGTGTGGCCGAATGCCGGGGGGGCTTGTCCATGACACAAAACCGCAATCATTCCCTGTCCTCTGTGCTGTTCAGCGGTGCACTGACGGTTGTCCTTTGCCTCTGGGCCGCGGGCGATGCGCTCGCCTTGCCCCCTGGGGGCCTGAGCAATGGCGATGGATTCGTTCTGGCCCAGGCGACGCCCGATAACGCGGGCAACGCGGCGCGGTCCACGCCGGAGGATCCGGACGCGCAGACAAGCCTTGAGGATGGCGAGACCGGCGAAGCCGCCCTCGAAGACGAGACGCCAACGGATTACGGACGGTTCCAACCCATCGCGGACCTCATCGAGGCCGGCGGCGCGATCATCATTATTCTGGGCGTCCTGTCGCTGATTTCCCTCGCGATCATTCTGGCCAAGATCATTCAGTTCACGGTGCAACGGGTCGGCAACCGTTCCTTCATCAAGCCCGCCGTGGAGCGCCTGTGCAGCGGAGACCTGGAGGGCGCCATCAACCTGGTTGAACGGGCGCCCGGCGCCGTGGCCCGGGTCATGGAAGCTGCCTTGCGCGGCAAGGCCCTTGGCCCGGAGGGTGAGGACGCGGCCCGCGAAGAGGTCAACCGGGTGGCCCAGGCTAAACTGGACGGGCTCGAGTCCGGCCTGACCTTCCTGAGGCTGATCGCCACCATCAGCCCCTTGCTGGGCCTGCTCGGCACCGTGCTCGGCATGATCGAAGCCTTCCAGCAGCTTCAGGGCGCGGGCGACCGGGTCGACCCGGCAATCCTGTCGGGCGGGATTTGGGAAGCCCTGCTGACGACGGCGGCGGGCCTGACCGTGGCCATCCCTGCGGCGGCATTCTACACCGCGCTTCAGCGTACGGTCGAAGTGACCACCAACGCGATGGAAGACGCGGCGACCCAGTGCTTTACCGCGCCGCTCTACACCCGCCCCGCGCCCGCGCAGACACCGCCGGGCACCGCGACATCCTCGGCACTGGCGTAATCACGGGGCCCGGTGGGGCCGACTTGAGCGGACACGGGAGGGGGGCATGCGCCTGCGTCGCCGAAAGCCGGCCGTCACGGTCTTGAACATCACGCCGATGATCGACGTGGTCTTCATCCTGCTGGTGTTTTTCATGCTGGCCACAAACTTCGCCAATTTCCGCTTGATCCGCATCAAGACACCGGAAGACACGAAGGTCGTGGATAAATCCGATGCCGCCATCGTCATATTGCTGAAGGCGGACGGCACGGTGCTGGTGGACGCCGAACCGGTGGACCCGGAGGAGTTGGGCCGCGCCGTGGGCCGCATTCTCCAGATCGATCCCGGACGCACATTCCTTATTCGCCCCGAAGTCGGCGTGAGCCTGCAGCGGGCCATTGATGCCTTCGGCACCGCGCGCGAGGCCGGCGCCAGTGCCCTCGCCTTTTCGCCGCCGCGCAGTGAAGGAGGCACCCCGTGAAACTGGAGCGGCACCGGGAAGACGAAGACCTCGTCAATATGACACCGCTGATCGATGTGGTGTTCATTCTGCTGATCTTCTTTATGCTGGCCGGCGCCATCAAGCGTCCCGTGGCGCTGCCTGTGGATCCGCCCCAATCCTCGGCACAGGAGGAGGGGGACGAGGGCGAGATCGTGGTCCTGGTCGGCTCGGACGGCACGGTCCTGCTGTCGGGCGCGAGCGGTGCTGGCCTCCTTGGGGAGCGCCCTGTCGCCAATGACGCCCAACTTGTCAGTACCATGAAGCTCTTTTTGCTGTATCAGCCGAGGGCGGAAGTTCAGCTTAAGGCCGATGCCAATGTGGATGCGGCGCGGGTCATCACCGTGATGGAGCTCCTGCGGGAGGCGGGCGCCCTCAGCCTCGTGCTGTTGACGGTGGGCCGGGACACGGACGGTTAGCACGGGCCGCAACGCGAGGGGACGTTACGCATGATGGTTAAGCGCCGCGCTCGCCGAACGGGCCCCAAGGGCCCCTTGCCCAGGCCGCTCGATGGGCCCTTGGGCGACACCCGGTCCGGCGCGCCGAGCCGGCTCCAATGGCTGCTGGCGGGAACGGCCGCCTTTGCCCTCCATGCCGCCGGCGCCGTGCCGTTTCTGGAGGATCCCGAACCGCCGATTATCGGCGTCGGGCCAGGCGATCAGGGCGGCATCGCGATTGATCTGGGGCCTCCGCCGCCGCCCGCCCCCCCAGCACCGGAGCCCGAACCCGAACCGGACCCGGAGCCAGAGCCCGAACCCGAAGAAGAGATCATTGAGGAAAAGTCTCCCGAGGCGCCGCCGCCCGAGCCTCCAGAGGAACCGCGTCCAGAGCCTGCACCACCCCCTCCGCCGCCGGAACCGCCCGCCAGGGACATTCAAGCCGGCGGCGGCGGAGATCTGACGCTTGAGGAATATCTGTCCCTGGCCGATTGGGTGCGCGAGGCCCGGCAGGCCATCGTGATCCGCTTGACCTATCCCAAGGAGGCGCGGCGCCAAAAACTCACCGGCAGCGCAGTGGTCACCGTCACCGTGACACGGCGCGGCGGGATCGATGGGTGGGTTCTGACCCAATCGACCGGCAGCGACCTTTTGGACAGGGCCATCGGGCGCGCCCTGCGTGCCGTGCGCCGCCTGCCGGCCATCCCCAGAAGCATTCCGCACGACCGGTTGCGCTTCGTGGTGCCGATCCGGTTTGAGATCGTCTACGAGGAGTAGCGGATCAATCGTGGGGCATGGCGTCGATCAGACTGCTGGGGCGCAGCCAGGTTTGGGTGCGGCAAAACAGCAGGAGGCAGCCGCGCACTTCGAGGCGGTCTGGCTGGGTCAGTTCAAGGCGGCCTCGATAACTTTTTTCACCCTTGGGATCGAGCAATTGGCCGCCCTTCCACAATTGGTCTCCGGCCCATTCAAAGTCCCGGAGGATCTGTTTGCCCACGTTACCGGAGCGCTTCCACGTCCAAATAATCCGGCCGCACAATCGAGACGTGTCGTTTTCGCAGGATTTGATCTCCACAAGGGCCTTGGCCCCCTCGGTGAGCCACTGGCCACGCACCGGGCTCATATGATCGTCTTGCACTGTCGCCGTGTCACGTATCGCCCCTGCCAGCAGGAGTAAAAGCGCTGCGACGGCGCCAATCCGCACCGGTGATGGCCGGCGAAATGTCATGGCGTTTCTGCCTTTTGTTTCCTCAACCCCGCTCACGCGCCCCCGCTCCATCGGTAAAGCGGTCTTTGGTGGGTCTTGTGCGACCTCTTTTTTTTGAGCCGTGCCCCACCCGGGGGCGCGGGCGTTTGAATTTTGAGAGCTAACATATGCTGCATCATCCGGGCATTCCCAGGGTCGGCGCATTTTCGGGAACGCAAGGTCCAGACCAGGCCGGCGCACGTACAGAATGGGTATTCCAATTGCTCGGGGGGACTGTTTCATGGCCGCGACATCAGATTTGAGGGCGCCGAGGCGCCAGCGGCGCGGCATTGTCCTTGCGATGGTCCTTTTTGGGCTGGGCCTTGGCGCCTATGTCGCCTTGAGCCAATTGCGCAGCGCGCCCCAGGGCGGTGCCGCGGAAGACCGCTCCCCCCTGGTCGAAGCCGTCAAGGCGCGACGATTTGACGGTCCCGTGACGGTACGGGGGACCGGCTTCGTGCGGGCACGCCGGTCCGTGACACTCGCAGCGCGGATTTCCGGGGCGGTCGTCTCCATCGCCGAAACCTTCGAGCCGGGCGCGGCGGTGGCTCCGGAGGATGTGCTGGTCACCCTCGATGCCCGGCCCTTCGAGGCCATTCTCGCCCAGGCCGAGGCGGACCGGCAGGCGGCCCAGGCGGAGTTGACCTTCGCCACAAAACAGATCGAGCGCACCCGCAGCCTGAAGAGCCAAGGCTTTGCCGCCGCCGAGCGACTCGACGAGTTGATCAACCGCCGCGACCAGGCCCGCGCTCAAATCGCCGGCCTTGAGGCCCTGATTCGCAGCCGCACCCTCGACCTGGAATTCACGCAGATCCGCGCCCCCTTCAAGGGCCGCGTCGTCTCCCGCGCGGTGGATCCGGGCACGGTCGTGCAAATCGGCACCGAAGTGGGCCAGATCTACGCGACGGACATTTTTGAAATCCCCGTGCCCCTGGACACGCGCGATGCGGCACTCATCCCCGCGCTTTGGTCCGGCGGCGCGGAGAGTGCGCCCGGCGCCGCCACCAAGGCCACGGTCACAGTGCGTTACGGCTCAGGGCGCTACCGCTGGGACGCCTCCGTGGCCCGCGCCGAAGCCCAGATCGATGGCCGCAGCCGTACCCTGGGCATCATCGTCACCGTGGAAGATCCGGACCGTCCCGGCGAGGCCCTTGACGGTGATGCGGGCGTTCCGCCTCACTTGCGTCCCGGCATGGTGGCGGAAGTGACCATCGAGGGGACGCCCCTTGCGGGCCAGATCAACGTGCCAAGGGATGCCTTACGGGTGGGGGGACGGATCTGGACCGTGGATGAGGCAGGCCGCTTGCGCATCCGCAGCGTTCGGGTGCTCGACAGCACGGCACAGACCGTGACAGTGGTCGCGCCGGATGTGGATGACGGCACCTCGATCATCATCAGTCCGCTTGTCGGCGCCGTGGACGGCCTGCCCGTGCGCATTGCCGAACCATCTCGCACGCCGGGAGATGCCCCATGAACGGTCCCATCGCCGGCATGGTCCGCAATGGCGTGGCCGCCAACCTTTTGATGATCTTCCTCATTGTCGCGGGTCTTCTGAGTGCCCTGACCGTGAAGCAGATGGTGTTTCCGGAATTCAGCCTGGATCAGGTGGAAATCCGCATGGTCTACCCCGGTGCCCTGCCCGAGGAGATCGAGGATTCGATCATCAAACGGATCGAAGAGCAGATCGAGGGCATTGACGGAATCGCCGAGATCCGCGCCACGGCCGCCGAAGGCGTGGGTGTCGTCGTGGTGGAATTCAATCGGGGAACGGACGTTCAGGCCAAGCTTGACGAGATCAAGAGCGAGGTCGACCGGATCACATCATTTCCGGAGGATGCGGAGGAGCCGCAGATCTCTGAACGGACCAACCGCAGTCGCGTGGTGGAAATCGCCATTTTCGGCGATGTGGACCCGCGCGTTTTGAAAGATCTGGCCGACGAGGCCAAGGACGCGCTTTCCGCGACGCCGGGCATTAGTTTCGTGGATACGCGGGGCACGAAGCCCGATGAAATCTCTATTGAAGTGTCCAACGAGGCGCTGCGTGCCTACAATTTGAGCCTGACCGGCCTGGCCGACATCATCAAGGAAAACAGCCTCGACCTGCCCGCCGGTGAGATCGAGACCGATGGTCAGGAAATTCTAGTGCGGACGGAGGGCAAGGCCCTCACGGGCCGCGACTTCGAAGACATTGTCGTTGTGAGCGATCCGGGCGGGGCCACGGTGCGTCTCGGCGACATTGCGCAGGTCATCGACGGGTTTGAAGACACCGATTCCGAAATCATCTTCAACGGTCAGAATTCCTCCTTCGTGCAGGTCTACCGGATCGGCCAGGAGCGCGTGCTCGATGTGGTCGCCAAGGTGGAAGACTATGTGGACACGCAGCTGCGCCCCGACCTGCCCCCGGGGGTCGAGGCGGTCATGTGGCGCAACGATGCCATCGAGTTGGAGGCCCGGCTGGCCCTCCTGGCCAAGAATGGCTTCATCGGCCTCATGCTCGTGGTCCTCGTGCTGACGCTTTTCTTGAACCCGAAGCTCGCGTTCTGGGTTTCAGCAGGGATTTTCGTGGCCTTTGTCGGTGCCTTCGCCGTCATGTCCGTGCTTGAGGTCTCGATCAATCAGCTGTCCCTGTTCGGATTTATCCTTGCCATCGGCATCGTCGTCGACGACGCCATCGTGGTGGGCGAGAACATTTTTGCGGATCGCGAAAAAGGCCGAGGGCCCGTGGACGCGGCAACTATTGGGGCCCAGAGGATCGCTCGCCCTGTGATCTTTGCGGTGTTGACGACCATTATCGCCTTTTCCCCCCTTCTGGCCCTGCCCGGGACCCTGGGCGCGTTTCTGGGCGATATCCCTACCGTGGTGATCACGGTACTTTGTTTGTCGCTCATTGAATCCCTGCTCGTTCTGCCCCGCCACCTGTCCAAGGAACGCCTTGAGACAGCGGACGAAGCGCCGCCGCGCGGTGCCGTGCTCGCCCGTCTCGACAGTGTCCGCGCCTGGATTGACCGCCGGCTGACGGCGTTCATCCGTGGGCCGCTGACCGGCGCGGTCAGTTTCGCGATCCGGTATCCCCTGGTCACGGTGGCCGGCGGTATCGCCCTGACGCTCACCTGCTACGGCCTCCTGTCGGGCGGATTGGTCCGGTTCGGCTTTGCCCCCCGGGTGGAGGCCAGTTACGTTATTGTCGGCATCGAACTGACGCCGGGCACAACGGCCGAACGCACGCGGACCATTGGGCAGTCCATCCTTGACGCAGGGCTCGAAGCGCTCACCGAAATCGAAGAAGAACGCGGTCTTGAAGAGGGCTCCATGCTCAAGGCGACCTTTCTGTCCGTGGGCGAAGGCGCCGGGATTGGCGGCGGCGGTCCAGGCGGCGGGGCCATCTCCCTGCCCCAGGCCAATGAGGCGACGGCGCTCATTGAGCTGACGGGTGCCCCGGTGCGCAAGTTTCCGACCGCGCTGTTCGAAAACCGCTGGCGTGCCGCCGTGCCCGAACTGCCCGGCGTGCGCAAGGTGACGCTGTCCTCATCCTTCATAAGCATCGGCGAACCGGTCCAGGTGGAGCTGTCCTCGGCAAACACGGACGCGCTCGACCAGGCCGTGGCGGCCCTGGCCCGTGAACTGCGCCGCCTCGGCGGGGTCTTCGATGTGGCCACGGATCAGCAGGTGGGCCGGCAACAGGCGACACTTGCCCTGCGCCCCATCGCGCGAACCTTCGGCCTTTCCCTTGAAAGCGTGGCCCGGCAGGTGCGCGGCGCATTCTTCGGAGCCGAAGCGCTCCGTGTCCAGCGGGACCGCGAGGAAGTGCGGGTCTATGTCCGCCTGCCCGAGGATGAACGCAACGCCGTGGGAGACCTGGAGGCCTTCCGTGTCCGCACACCCGATGGGGGCTTCGTGCCCCTGGGCGAGGTGGCGGAAATCCGGCTCGGGGTGGGACCGACGGCCATCAACCGGCGGGACGGGTTCCGGATCGTGACGGTGTCGGCCGACCTCGACATCGCGCAGACCTCGGCCGCCGATGTGAACGCCTATCTCGCCGGTCAGTTCATGCCCGGTCTGATGGACCGGATCCCCGGCGTCACATGGCAGTTCGCTGGCGAGCAGGCGGAGCAGTCCGATGTCCTGTCGGTCCTGGCGCGCAATTTCCTGCTTGCCCTCTTCGGCATCTACACGATTCTGGCCGTGGCCTTCCGCTCCTATGTGCAGCCACTCATCGTCATGAGCGCCATTCCTTTTGGCCTGGCCGGCGCCATTCTGGGTCATTTCGTGCTCGGCATTACCATGACGATCATCAGCATCTTCGGCGTCGTTGGCCTGTCCGGCGTGATCATCAACGGTGCTCTGGTTCTGATCGATTTCATGAACGAAGCACGCGAGCGCGGCGCGGATACGGCCGAGGCCATTCTGGAGGGGGCCCAGGCGCGTTTCCGGCCCATCCTGCTGACCTCCATGACGACCTTTTGCGGGGTCGCCCCCCTCATTTTCGAACCCGGGGTTCAGGCGCAGTTCCTTATTCCCCTGGCCGTCAGCCTCGGCTTCGGTGTTTTGTTCGGCACGCCGATCTTCATGCTCATTGTGCCGGCCCTCATGTCCTGGCAGTTGGGCGCGGCGCGATCGATCGAGCGGGCACGGTAACGCCGCGCAAAGGCAACCCGGTCTTTACCCTGACTGGTGCAGGCTGTCGCCGCGGGCGAACCGAGCCCAGTGCGGGTTGGCCGCGGGCGGTCGCCGGCTCGGGACGTGACGCGGGCCTGGGGCGTGATGCGGATGGATCGCTTTACCCCATAGCGCCCTGCGGTTTGGGGCGCGGCGCCGGGGCGGCCTCCCGCGTCATGATCGTGCGGGGGAAGCATGGCGGGTGAAAACGAACGCCCCATCATCATTAAAAAGATCAAGAAGGGCGGCCATGGGCACCATGGCGGCGCCTGGAAAGTGGCCTATGCCGACTTCGTGACGGCCATGATGGCTTTCTTTCTGCTGCTCTGGCTGCTCAACACCACGACGCCGGAGCAGAAACTGGGTATTGCGGATTATTTCGCGCCCGCGTCGGTGTCTTCCACCACAAGTGGGGCCGGCGGTATCCTGGGCGGCACGTCGTTCAATGAGGACGGGGCAAAACGGTCGGGCGCGCTTGCCATCGTACCCCAGGACGTGCCCACCGACGCCAGGCGCTCGCGCAGCTCGGAAGGCGAACGGGAAACGGATGCGGAAGGGCGTGAGCGCGAAGAAGAAGTGGTCGATCCGACCGCCCCCAACACCTTGAGCGAAAGCGCCCTCGACCGGGCGCTGGCGATGCGCGAAGCCGCCCTTTTTCAGCAGGCGGAGATGTCGATCCGCCAGGCCATGCAGAACATGCCGGAATTGGCCGAACTCTCCAAGCAGCTCATCATCGACCAGACGCCTGAGGGTATGCGCATTCAGCTCGTGGACCAGGAAGGGCGCGCCATGTTCCCGCCCGACAGCGCCGAGCCCTTTGAGCGCACCAAAGCGCTGCTGCGCCAGGTGGCCAAAATCGTCCGCCGCCTGCCCAACCGGCTTGCAATCTCCGGCCATACGGATGGCGCGCCGTTCTTCCGCGAAGGCGGCTACACCAATTGGGAAATGTCCGCCGACCGCGCCAACGCCGCCCGCCGTGTCATCATGGCAAGCGGCGTCAACGAGGACCGGGTGGCCACGGTGACCGGAAAGGCGGGCACGGATCCGCTGTTCCCGGACGATCCTTATGCCCCGGCGAACCGGCGCATCAGCATTGTCCTCTTGCGCGAAGCCCCGCCCCTGCCGCCCGGCCACCGCCTGTGACCCAACTTGGGAGCCCTTGCGATTGAGAAAGACGGCACTACCGATTGTCGAGTTGGGAGCGGACCGCCTTCAGCCCCTTCTGGGAAATCCGGTAAGGCGCACCGTCGCGGGACAGGATCAGTCGGCGGCGACGCAATCGATTGAAGGTCTCAAGGGTGAAATCGGCCAGCAGATAGCCCTCACGGGTGACGCAGTCAACGGCGATGATGCGTTTGCCATCCCGGTGATGGCGCACGATGCCGCCTTGGGCCAGCGCGTGCAGGGCGCGCTGCTCAAGCTTGGAAATGTTCATGGAAAAAGGGAACTCGTCTTGCGCGCCGGACGCGCAGCATGCAGATCGCCCGTCACCGCGCGGTGCGCGCGGCTCCCTCAGCCCTGTACTTAGGGTTTGGCGTGGACGGACAGGCCCTAATGCCGACCCTTCAGGATCGGCCCCAATCGGGCACCCACAAGCTCTGACATGAACACTCCCTTTAGTCTTCACATCGTACGGGCCTGGAGCCAGCACCGTCAATAAACCGGGCGGCGGGACCGAAAACGGGACCCCACCCACGTTCGGTTGCGAAGACTCGCACGCATTTCAAGTCTTCGCCTGTAACCAGGAGCGTTTAAAGTGTCGGGCTGGCGAGGGCCCCCTTGGCGCCATGCCGAGTGAGGGGCGAGACCCTGAGGGGCGAGCGCGGCCATGTCCGGCCGCGGCTGCCTTTCAGGGCGCGCATGTGAATGGGATGAACTGAATGGGTGCGGATCACGCGATGTCGTCTGCGGCATTGTTAACGCAGACGCCCTGGCAGATGTGGGTCACGTTGGCGGTCATTGCGGTCGCCATCGTCTGCTTCAGCCTGGATCGCATCGCCATGGAGGTGACGGCCGCGGGCGTGATGACGGTCCTGCTGGTGCTGTTTCACATCTATCCGTTGGACGCCGCCGGGCAAAACCCACTTACGGCCGAAGCCCTGCTGTCGGGCTTTGCCAATCCGGCCCTGATTTCCATCATGTGCCTGCTCATCATCGGCCAGGGCCTCTACCAGGCCGGCGCCCTGGAGCGGCCGACCCGCATGGTGCTCCAGGTGGGCGGTGCCTTTCCGAAAACCACACTGGTGCTGGTTTTTGTGCTGATCGCGCTGACAAGCGCGTTTTTGAACAACACACCCGTCGCCGTGATGTTCATTCCCATCGTCTCGGCGCTCGCCGTTCGGCAAAGGCTTGCGGCGAGCCAGGTCATGATGCCGCTGACCTTCATGTGCGTGCTTGGCGGCATGACGACACTGATCGGCTCATCCACGAATCTTCTCGTCGCCGAGACCGCCCTCGCAGCGGGCGCGGCGAGGATCGGCTTTTTCGACTTCACTGGCCTCGGTCTCATCCTGGCGGGCATCGCGGCGCCTTACATTCTGTTTGTCCTGCCCCGCCTCCTGCCGGTGCGCGAGGGCCTTGCGGACACCTTGTTCGACAAAAAGCAGTACATCGCCGAGATTGTGCTTTCCCGGGACCATCCGCTGATCGGGGCCAAATCCGACACGATGACCTTCAAACAACTGCCCGACATCAAAGTGCGCCTGATCCAGCGCGGCACGATACCGCTGCAGACCGCGTCTGGAGAGGTTGAACTGCAGGAAGGCGACATCCTGGTCGTGGTGGCGACGCGCAAGGCGCTGACCAATCTTCTGGCGTCTAAACCGGACTATTTGCGCGGCCTGATCGCGCAAGGCGCCGGCTTTGAGGAGGATTTGGCCCCGGCCGAGGGCGGCCAGCAGGTGCCCAACGACCTTGTGGTCACGGAGGTGGTGGTCGCGCCCGGCTCGCGGCTTGTGGGCTATACGGTGGACTACAGCTATTTCCGGTCCTTCACCCGCTGCATCGTGCTCGGCATTCAGCGGCGCAGCCGCATGTATCGCGTGGATCTCCAGAATATTCGCCTTGAGGCCGGCGATGTGCTGCTCCTGCTGGGGCGCGAGCGGGCCATCCGCGACCTGCGGCGCAACCGGGATTTGCTGCTGCTCGAATGGGCCAAATCGGAAGTGCCAAATCTGGAGATGGCCATTACGGCGCGCTGGATTTTCCTTGCCGCGATTGCCGCCGCCGCGACCGGCCTCGTGCCTGTGGTTCTGGCGGCCCTCGCGGGGGCCCTCGCCATGGTGGTCTCGGGCTGCCTCACGGTGACGCAAGCCGCGCGGGCCGTGGACAAGCGGATCTTCATGCTGGTGGGCGCGGCCCTGGCGATGGGTGTCGCCCTCGATCACACCGGCGGGGCCCGGGTCCTGTCGACGGTGCTGATCCAGTCCATGGAAGGGATGAGCCCAGCGCTCGTGCTTTCGGCGTTTTTCCTGCTCGTGGCGATCACCACGAATGTCCTGTCGAACAATGCGACGGCGATCCTGTTCACGCCCATCGCCCTCGCCACCAGCGCCCAGCTTGGCGTGGATCCTTTCGCCTTCCTCGTGGCGACGATCTTTGCGGCCAATGCCTCTTTTGCGACGCCCATGGGCTATCAGACCAACCTG
Organism: uncultured Alphaproteobacteria bacterium; assembly: GCA_964474635.1. Taxonomy (GTDB): domain Bacteria; phylum Pseudomonadota; class Alphaproteobacteria; order JAJFIK01; family JAJFIK01; genus CAYUYV01. The sequence continues at coordinate 25,980 of CAYYTT010000024.1, forward strand.
CTCGTCATGGGCCCGGGCCAGTATCGCTTCGTTGATTTCGTCCAGGCGGGTGTGCCGTTGGTGCTGCTTTTGTGGCTCGCGTTTTCCCTGGTCGCGCCATGGTACTTTGGCCTAGCCTAGGAAGTGACCGGAGGCCGGACCCGCCGCCCTCCCCAGCCCGACAGGACCGTTGCGCGTGACCCAGCATCCCGGAAAGACACTTCCGCCGCTTTACATCACGGCCGCCGCTCCCTGCCCCTATCTACCGGACCGGCTCGAGAAAAAAGTCTTTACCCACTTGCTCGGCCCCGATGCCGTCCGCCTCAACGACACCCTGTCCACGGCGGGGTTCCGCCGTTCCCAGACCATTGCCTATCGGCCGGCCTGCGACCACTGCAATGCCTGCGTGTCGGTGCGCATCCGGGTGGATGCCTTCACGCCGGGCAAAACCTTCCGCCGGGTTCTGAATGCCAATGCGGACCTGACGCCGGAGATCCTTCCGCCCCGCACGACGCGCGAACAGTTTTCCCTACTGCGCCGCTATCTCGACGAGCGCCACGGCGACGGCGGCATGGCCGACATGACCATGATGGACTATGCCGCCATGGTGGAAGAAACCACCGTCGACACGCGGCTTGTTGAATATCGGATGCCCAGCGCCTCGCCCCAGCATCGGGGCAAGCTGATGGCCGTGGCCCTGACGGATCGGCTCGGCGACGGGCTCTCCATGGTCTACAGCTTCTTCAATGCCGAAGAGACGCGCCGCAGCCTGGGCAGCTTCATGATCCTCGATCATGTGCGCATGGCACGGGCTGAAAACCTGCCCTTCGTCTATCTCGGCTATTGGGTGAAGGGCTGCCAAAAGATGGATTACAAGATCCGCTTCACACCCCTGGAGGCCCTGACCCCCGGCGGGTGGACCCGGTTCGATCCGGACTGACGCACAGCGCGCTCAGGCGCCCGGGACGTGTCTTCGGCAAGCGGACGACCCCACGGTGACGGGAGGAGTTTCATGGATCGGCGTACCCTCTTGAAAGGGACGGCGCTCGTCGGCGCGGGCCTTGCCGCCTCGGCCTGCGAGCGGCCCAGTTGGCGTACAGACGAAAATGCCGTGACCGCTCCCGGCGCGCCGGCCATTGTCCGCAAGCGGCGCGAACTCAAACTCGTGACCACCTGGCCAAAGAATTTCCCCGGCCTGGGCACGGCGCCCGAGCGGGTGGCAAAATTCATCACGGAGGCCACCGAAGGCGCGCTGACCGTGAAAGTTTTTGCCGCCGGCGAACTCGTGCCCGCCTTCGAGGCCTTCGATGCCGCCTCTTCGGGTGCCGCCGACATGTATCATGGTGCAGAGTATTATTGGGTCGGCAAGGCCAAGGTGTTCAGTTTCTTCACGGCCGTGCCCTTCGGCCTCAACGCCAACGAAATGAGCGCCTGGATCCACTATGGTGGCGGCCAGGCGCTGTGGGACGAGTTGTCGGCCAAATTCAACATCAAGCCCCTGGCCTGCGCTAACACAGGCGTTCAGATGGGCGGCTGGTTCAATCGGGAAATCAACTCGGTCGATGATTTCCGGGGCCTGAAGATCCGCATGCCGGGTCTGGGCGGTGAAGTCATGCGCCGGCTCGGCGCGGCGGCGGTTTCCCTGCCCGGGGGCGAGATTTTCCAAAGCCTGCAGACCGGCGCCATCGACGCCACCGAATGGGTGGGGCCCTGGAACGACCTTGCCTTCGGCTTCCACAGGGTGGCGAAATATTACTATTGGCCAGGCTTCCATGAACCGGGCGCGCAGCTCTGCCTGGGGACCAATCTCGAGGTGTGGAACTCCTTCACACCGGCCCAAAAGCGAATCATCAGCCTCGCGGCGGCGGCCGAGACCGATTACACCTTCGCCGAATACAACACCCGCAATGCCGCCGCGCTCCAGGATCTCATCGAGACCCATAATGTGCAGCTGCGCCGCTTTCCCGATGAGGTGATGCTCCGCCTGCTGGAGGTCTCCCAGGAGGTGAACCGGGAACTGTCCCAGGCGGACGACCTGTCCCGCCGCATCTATGACAGCTACAGCGCGGCGCGTGAGCGGGGCATGGCCTGGAACCGGATTTCCGAGGAGGGCTATGCCGCCTCGCGGCGCCTGACCCGGCCGCTGCCGGGCGCGCAGCCCGCACAGACGGGGTCGCAGGATGGTTGATGTGCTCTTCGGCTCGGACCTGGTCTGGGCCGTGATCCAGGTGGTCTTTTGGGGCTTTTTCGCCCTGCCGCTGCTGTGGGCGAGCGCGCGGGCCATCGGTCATCCGGTCGCCCAACGGACCGCCCCGTGGCTTGACGCGGTCGCGGATGGGATCGACCGCCTCAACCGGGCGCTCGGCACGGTCACGTTCGCGGCCGCACTCGGCCTCGTCCTGGTACAGATCGCCGTGGTGCTGCTGCGCTATGTGTTTCGCATCGGTCTGATTGAACTTCAGGAGTTGATCATCTACGGCCATGCACTGCTGTTCATGGCCGGCAGCGGCTATGCGCTCCTGCGCGGGGCCCATGTGCGTGTCGACATTTTCTATCGGGACGCGCCGCCACCGCGCAAAGCCCTTGTGAACGTGCTCGGCGTCTACCTGTTGCTGATGCCGTCCATGGCACTTTTGTTTTACGTGGCCTGGCCTTATGTGGGCGCGTCCTGGCTCGTGCTGGAAGGGTCCAAGGAGGCGAGCGGCCTGCCGGTTTATCCGCTCAAGACCCTTTTGCTCGTCTTTCCGGTCTCCGTGATGCTTCAGGGCTGGGCCCTTGTGGTGCGCAGCCTGCGCGGCGCGCCCCTGGAGGAACGCACCCTCGACCAGATGGCCGTGGGAGCGCCCCAATGAGCCTGCCCGAGTTTCTTGCTATTGCGCTCTTCGTCATCACCTGCGGCGCCCTGATGGCGGGTTTTCCGGTCGCCTTCACCCTTGCCGGCACGGGCCTTGGTTTTGCCGGGCTGGGCATGGTGCTGGGCATTTTCGATTTCAGTTTCCTGACGGCCTTCCCGAACCGGATCTTCGGCACCATGACCAATGAGGTGCTGGTGGCCGTGCCCTTGTTCGTGTTCATGGGCGTGATGTTGGAGCGGTCCAAGGTTGCCGAGGATCTGCTCGACACGATGGGCGGGCTGTTTCTGGGTCTGCGCGGCGGGATCGGGATTTCCGTTGTGATCGTGGGCGCGCTGCTGGCCGCCTCGACCGGCATTGTCGGCGCCACGGTGGTGACCATGGGGCTGTTGTCTCTGCCGGTGATGCTGCGGCGCGGTTACGACCCGCAGCTTGCCACGGGCACCATCTGCGCGGCCGGAACACTCGGGCAGATCATTCCGCCCTCCATCGTGCTTATTCTGCTGGGGGATCAGCTCTCCATCGCCTATCAGACGGCACAGCTTCAGCAGGGGATCTTTTCGCCCGAGACCATGTCGGTCGCGGATCTGTTTGCTGGCGCCCTGTTCCCGGGCCTGCTGATCGTGGGGCTCTACATCGCCTATGTAGTGGGCATTGCCCGGCTTTATCCGGATGCCGCGCCCGCGATCCCGGAGGACGAGCGCGCCGCCGACATGGCCGATCTCGGCCGGCGCCTCGCCAAGGCCCTTGTGCCGCCGCTGGTGCTCATTCTCGCCGTGCTCGGATCGATCCTGACGGGCGTGGCCACGGCCACCGAAGCCGCCGCCATCGGCGCCCTTGGGGCCACCTTGCTCGCCGGTCTGCGCCTTGCGCCGGAGGACGGCGCCCATTGGGGGCCGTTGCCGATTTACGCCGCCGCCGGCGCGCTCGCGGGCCTGTTCGTGCTTGGAGCCACGGTCGATTTGCGGGTTCAGAACGGCGCTCTCGACTTGGGCGCCATTGTCGGCATGGGCGCGGCCCTGGTCCTTACCCTGACGGTCCTTTCGGGGCTGGCCTTAAGTCTGCGGCGCACATACATGACCCATTGCCTCGACGGCGTGCTGCGCAGCACCGTGGAGATCAGCGCCATGGTGTTCGCCATCCTGATCGGCGCGGCCCTCTTCAGTCTCGTTTTTCGCGGCTTTGGCGGGGATGACATCGTGCGCGATGTGCTCACGGCCATGCCGGGGGACGAAACCGGCGCGCTTCTTCTGGTGATGCTGGTCATGTTTGCGCTGGGCTTTTTTCTCGATTTTATCGAGATCACCTTCGTGGTAGTGCCCATCGTCGCGCCGGTCCTGCTGCTCATGGACATCGATCCGGTCTGGCTAGGGGTCTTGATGGCCATCAATCTGCAAACGTCCTTCCTGACCCCGCCTTTCGGGTTTGCCCTGTTCTATTTGCGGGGTGTCGCGCCCGAGAGCGTCCGCACGGCCGATATCTACAAAGGCGCCCTGCCCTTTGTGGCCATCCAGCTCCTTGCCCTCGGCCTCACGGCCCTGCTCCCCTCCCTTGCCACATGGCTGCCCGAGGCGATGCTCAAATAGGCGGTGGTCGTTTGCTGCGCTTACGCGTGGCAGTCGCGACCCTATGGCAGCGGGCGAAAAATCCAGATCAGTCTGTGTCCAGCTTGCCGCTCCACTGTTTTGGTTCCGCTCACCGGCCCCCATCGGACTTTTCGGGCCGCTCCGCGAGGGCGGCCTTTAGCGCAGTGCCGATCAATCGTCCCAAACCCGAGGTGGCTTCACGGGCGCGCGCCATGACACTGGATGGGCCTTAGCCGCGCTGGCCTGGTGCTGGACTGGGTGTGAGCCCAGTCCAGCTGTGGGCCATTACTGCCACTCAAGGGCAAACTTTGCGTAGATCGTCTCTGTGACAGTCACAGGCTGATCTGTGAGGGGAACAGGCGGCCTCGGTGTCTCCTGAGGTGCATAATAAAACGCGCCGCCCTGCTGCTCTCGCGTCAAGACTTGTTCTTTGAGTGTTGGATAAAGGCTCGGGAAGAGGCGATAATCCGTCCGCTCACTGTCTTCCAGAATGATCAGCGGGCCGAGGGTACGCCCCGAACCCGCCGCGTACTCTTTCGCCTTGGTCTTTGCATCCTCAAGGGCCGCGGCACGCGCCTTAGCCCGCAGCGCGTCTGGATCTTCCGCCAAGAACTCCACGTCGCGACGGAGCATGGCCCCCTTGCCGGTCAGCATAGTCAGTATTTCGCCCATATCGGCGACGGCCACAACCGTGATCCGAACACTTTGGCTTGCCACAAAACCGACTTCGATTTCGCGAACCTGCTCGTTCTCATCGCGGCCATACTCAATTTTGGGTTCGACGGTCGGTGACAAAAACTCGATCTGGCTCGCCTCAAGTCCCCTGGCGTTTAAGGCTTTTTGGATGTCGAGGAGTTTTGTGGTCGTCTTGTCGATAGCACCGCTGATGGTTTCATCCGTATCCGTTACTCTGACGGTTGCGACGGCCTTTGAGGGCATGACGACCGCCCGGCCCGTGCCCACAACCGCGATGTAATCCCGGTCCTGCGCCACAGCGCCATGCGCCGCCATGGCAAACACAAAAATGGCCCAGATCGTCCATTGCCTCAGCATCGCGCGTCTCACGCGAAGAAGACCACCTTAGGCCACCCTTTGGGCGGTGCCCAGCCCGCATTGCCGCGATTGCCGAGCCATTCGGTCATGTCGCTGAAGGTCTTTGGCTTTCCATTGGCGTCATGGACGGTAAGGCCGCTCTCGAAGGCGAAAACGGTCGCCGAGTCCAGGCCACCGGTGTTGTAGCGCTGCAGGATCACGCCGCGCCCCCGGGCCATGGTTGGAATCTGGTCGATGGGGAAGATCAGCAGACGCCGGTTCTCGCCATAGACGGCCACATGATCGCCCAGCGCCGACGCAAACACCGCCGCCTTGGCCGGTTCGGCCACATTGAGCACCTGTTTGCCGCTGCGTTTGGTGGCGATGATGTCGTCTTCGGCCGCAAAGAACCCATGGCCCGTGTCCGCCGCCACCAGGACCCGCTGACCCGGCGCATGGACCTTGAGGCCGGCGATGTCGTCCTCGCCCATATCGACCATCAGCTTGACGGAATCCCCGTGGCCGCGCCCGCCGGGCAGCTTGTCGCAAGAAATGGTGAACACCTTGCCGCCAGTGGAGAACATCAGCAGGCGGTCGGTCGTCTGGGCGTGGAGGAAGAAGCGAGGCCCATCGCCCTCCTTGAACTTCAAGTCCGTATCGGCCTCCAGATGGCCTTTGAGGGCGCGGATCCAGCCCATGGCGGAACACACCACCGTGATGGGCTCCTTTTCGATAAAGGCTTCCGGTTCCACATCCTCCACTTCGGGCGCCTCATCGAAGCCAGTGCGCCTGCGGCCCAGCTCCGTCTTGGGACCGAACAGTTTCTTGACCTCTTTGAGTTCCTCGCCGATCCGCTCCCATTGCAGATCGTCCGATTTGAGCAGTTCCCGGAGCTCCTTAGCCGTCTTTTTGAGTTCCTTGTGCTCCTTCTTGATTTCCATCTCTTCGAGTTTACGCAAGGAGCGCAGGCGCATGTTCAAGATCGCCTCGGCCTGCACATCCGTCAGCTCGAAGGTGGCCATCAATTCCTTTTTCGGCTCGTCCTCCTCCCGGATGATCCGGATCACCTCGTCGAGGTTCAAAAAGGCGATCAGATAACCGTCCAGCACCTCCAGCCGGTGCTCGATCTTGGCGAGCCGGTGCTTGGAGCGACGCACCAGGACGACCTTGCGGTGGTCAAGATAAGCCTGCAGCACCTCGCGCAGGTCCATGACCCGGGGCACGAGGCCGCCATCGAGCACATTCATGTTGAGCGAAATGCGGCTTTCCAGGTCCGACAGGCGGAACAACTGCTCCATGAGGAGCACCGAATCCACGGCCCTGGTCTTCGGCTCGATCACGATGCGGATGTCCTCGGCGCTTTCATCGCGCACATCGCCCAGAAGAGACGCCTTGCGCGTCTCGATCAGGTCCGCCAGGCGCTCGATCAGCTTGGCCTTTTGCACCTGGTACGGAATTTCCGTAATGACGATGATGTAGGCGCCGCGCGTGCCCTCTTCCTTGTGCCAGCGGGCGCGCACCCGGAAGCCGCCCTTGCCGGTCGTGTAAGCCTCGACCATGGAGGCCTTGTCCTCCACCACCACACCGCCGGTGGGAAAATCGGGGCCCGGCATGAGGCCCACAAGCTTTTCAATGCTCGCGGTCGGATGCTTGATCAAATGAAGCGCCGCGTCGCAGACCTCGGCGGCGTTGTGGGGCGGAATGCTTGTCGCCATGCCCACCGCGATGCCCGCCGAACCGTTCGCGAGCAGATTGGGAAAGCCCGCCGGCAGCACGATCGGCTCTTCTTCCTCACCATCATAGGTGGGGCGAAAATCCACCGTGTCCTCGTCGATCCCCTCCAGGAGCAACTGGGCGACGGCCGTCATGCGACTTTCCGTGTACCGCATGGCGGCGGCGTTATCGCCATCGATATTGCCGAAATTGCCCTGGCCGTCCACGAGCGGATAGCGCGCCGCGAAATCCTGCGCAAGGCGCACCAAGGCGTCATAGACCGCCTGGTCGCCGTGGGGATGGAACCGGCCGATCACATCGCCCACGACCCGCGCGCATTTCTTGAAGCCCGTCTCCGGGTCGAGCTTCAACAGCCGCATGGCATAGAGGATGCGCCGGTGCACGGGCTTCAGGCCGTCGCGCACATCCGGCAGCGCCCG
>CAYYTT010000025.1:0-30979 GCA_964474635.1 uncultured Alphaproteobacteria bacterium
CCCCCCCCCCCCCCCCCCCTCCCCCCCCCCCCCCCCCCCCCCCCCCCCCCCCCCGCCGGGGGGGGGGGGCGCGGGCCCCTGTGCCCGCGACGCCTTACGCGCCCTCGCCGTCGAGGCGCATAGGATCGAAATCGCCCGGGTCATAGGCGGCCTTGGCCTGGGCCAAGGACCGGCCACAAAAGGCGCCCACGCAATCGGGCCCATAGGCGGCCGGGCGGACATGGGCCGCGCAGCGCGCCAGGTCCCCGTCCCGTGTCAGGCCCGAGGTCCGCCGCAAGCGGTTACCGCGGATCTCCTCGGTCAGCACACGGTTGGTATTTTCCGTCGCCGGGATCTCTCCGCCCACATTGTCGCGCACATCCACATAGGACATGGGATAAGCGCCGCGCCGGGACGTGCCCATGTCGCGGATGGACATGGCCACCCTGCTGCGCGCGCCAAATCGGTTGCGATAGATGCTGAGATTGGATGTCTCCGCCAGATGAATATCGGCAAACTGATTGTCTTCGAATTCATTGAAGCAGACCTGGCCCGCCTCATAGTCCCCCTCAATGGGGCCTTCGCTCGTCGCCTGGGTTCCCTCGATCTGGACGGCGGCCATCCATTTCTGCGCGCGGGGGATGCGTTGGTCGGCAAAACGGCTGAAGCGGACCACATAAGGATAGACGCGCCAATCGAGCCACAGGGCACTGCCCACATGGTTTTCAGAACGCACGTGCTCCACCACGATATTGGCCGCCTGCAGAATTTTGGTGCAGTTTGTGTAAGCGGGCGCTCCGTTCAGATCCATTGTGTTGCAGCCCGTGAAGGTCGCCCGGGAAATTGTCAAATCACGGATCCGCTCATTGCCCGGCCCGATCTGTCCCGGCACTTCGGCATTGAGGAAATGGGCATTCTGCCGCTCGATACCGTCGATCACCGTGTCGACCACCATGGCACCGTTGCCGCCCAGGATAATGCCGTTGGCCACCCGTTCGATCCGGACACTGTCGATGACCCAGTTCTCGCCCGCGCCGATCACTTGCATGCCCGTCTTGGCGAGCGTGCTTTCATTGCTCTGGCCCACCCCGCCCTTGGCGTAACCGGGGCCCTGCGCGATGACGAAGCCCTTGATGTAGGTGCCGGGGGCGCCATCGGCCGTGGATTTGCCCATGCGGAAACGGCAATCGTGAAACCCGATGGGTCTTGAGCGGTCGCCCTCGATCCGGGCGCCGTAGAGGACTTGCGAGACGATGCGCAAGCCTGTTTTTCCGCACACGGTGATGTTTTCGGCATAAGTACCCGGCTTCACCAGGATCGTGTCCCCATCAGAGGCCTTTTTCACGGCCGCCTGGATGCTCTCACCCGGCTCCACGACGAACAGGGCCGGCTCGGCCGCCGTCGCGCCCGGACCGGTGCCCCAGATGCAGCCCCCCAGAACGAGGGAAACGGCGGCTAGCCCCATGAGCCGTGGCCATGGGGCCGCGATGCCGGACCATTCGGTGCGGCCAAACGTCTTTGTCAGGAAGGTCATTGCGTTTCCTTGCAGATCAACAAATGGGAGGCGTAAACCGATCCGATGAGCAGGCGGCCGTCGTAGCGCGCCGCCACGCTGGCCCCGGAGATCCGGGAGCCCGGGTCTGCGAAAACAGTCCGTGTGCGTTGATTGATTTTTTCAGCCGGGGCGAGCTTGACTTCCCGGACGACAGACGGGGACAGGGCCTCGCTGTCTTGGACATGGCCGCGATAGGACATCAAGTCCGGGTGACCGGCCATCCACAGCCGGCCTTCGCCGTCGAAGTCGAGATTGTCCGGCCCAGGACCGACAGCCATAGTCTCGTTCAAACTGAGATCCCCCGTCCGCTTGTCCCGCCGATAGACCCGCACGTGACCATCGGTGGTCTCCGACACGAAGAGCCGCTCACCGTCACCACTGAGCACAATGCCGTTGGCGAAAGTGAGGCCGTTTGCCACAACCCGGGCCTTGTCCTCGGAAACGAGGATCACATCGGCGAGATCCCAGCGCAGCAGAACCTCAAGGCCGCGGAACCAGGACCGCTCCCCGTGCCCTGTCGCGTTCGTGACATAGGCGCTGAGCGGACCATCGGCCGCCAGATCCTGAGGCGAGCGCAAAAGCGGGCTGGTAAGCGTGGCGAGGGGCGTGAGCGCGGGAATCGGGCCGGTGTCGTCGATCCTGAAAACCCGAACCTCCGGCGCCCCATCGGCCGGCACCGAAAGCACAAAGAGACGCTTTTCCGCGCCTTCAGGATCGCGCCAGAGGCTGAGGCCGCGCGGGCGCAGGCCCTCCACAAGACCAGCGGTCAAACTCAGCACACCCTTTTCGGGCGCGTCAAAACGCATGGCGTAGATACCGCCGGCTTGGGTCCAGCGGCGGTCCGCGGCGGAGATATAGACCCACCCCGTGGTGCGATCGATGACCAGGTCTTCCGGCCCCGGCGGGGACGGGACCGGCTCACAGGACACAAGGGGCGTGTAGTAAATCGTTCGGAAAACACCGGCGCTGATCGCCAGATCGAAAGCGGTCCACAGCACCGCGAGGGCCCCGAGGCCGGCCCCCAGTCCCGCAAGGATCCGCATGGCTGGTCTCACGGCGTGCTCCTTTCGCCCGCGTCGCCCCCATCCCCCACGCTTCCCGCCCCGTCCTGGGGCGGGGGCCCGAACTGGAGGGCTGCGAGGCGGGCATAAAGACCGCCCTCACGCAGGAGGTCCTGGTGCCGGCCTTCGGCCACCACCCGCCCCTGGTCCATGACCACGATCCGGTCCGCCCGTTGAACCGTCGCCAGGCGGTGCGCGATCACCAGCGTGGTGCGCCCTTCCATGACCCGGTCAAGGGCCTGTTGCACCAGATGCTCCGATTCGGCGTCGAGGGCGCTGGTGGCCTCGTCGAGCAGAAGAAGGGGCGCATCGCGCAGGATCGCCCGGGCAATCGCGATGCGTTGGCGCTGTCCGCCCGACAGGGTCATACCCCGCTCGCCCAAGAAGGTGTCGTAACCATTGGGCAATGCGGCAATGAAGCCGTCGGCCGCCGCCGCCTTGGCGGCCTTGGCCACGGCGGCATCGTCCGCGTCCGGACGTCCGTATCGGATGTTTTCGCGCACCGTGTCGGCAAAGATCACCGGATCCTGGGACACGATGGCGAGGCGCCGGCGCAAATCGGCCGGGTCGACCCCAGTGACCGGACAATCGTCGACAAGCACTGTGCCGGTCTGCACGTCGTAAAACCGCAGCAGCAATTGGAATACGGTGGATTTTCCGGCTCCGGACGGGCCCACCAGGGCGACCCGTTCGCCCGCCGCCACCGTGAGGGCAAAGCCGTCAAGGGCCGGCGTGTCAGGCCGCGTCGGGTAAGTGAACCGGACGTCGCGGAAGGACACGGTGCCGAGCGATGGCTCCGGCATGGCGAGGGGGTGTTCGGGCGCTTTGATCTCCGGCTCCACGTTAAGAAGGCCAATCAGGCGTTCCGTGGCGCCGGCGGCGCGCTGCAGATCGCCCCAAACCTCGCTCAAGGACCCGATGGCTCCGGCCAGCAGGGCGGCATAAAGCATGAACTGGCCAAGTTCCCCGCCGGTCATCTCGCCCGCGATGACGGCCCGCGCACCCACCCAGAGCACGCCAACAATGCTCGCAAAGGCAAGAATGATGGAAACCGCCACCATGCTGGAGCGCACCTGGATGCGCCGGCGCGCCATGGTGAAGGCCTGTTCCACGGCACCGGCGAAGCGGGCCCGGTCCCGCGCCTCGTGGGTGAAGGCCTGCACGGTCTGGATCGATTGCAGGCTCTCCCCGGCCATGGCGCTCGTGTCGGCGAGCCGGTCCTGGCTGACCCGGGAGAGGCGCCGCACGGCCCGGCCCACCAGGATAATCGGCCCCACGACAAGCGGCGCGCAGGCCACCACCAGGGCGGAGAGCACCGGACTGGTCCAGACCAGGAGGGCCAGACTGCCCAGAAAGGTGACCGTCGTTCGGGCGGCGATAGAAATGCTTGAGCCCACGACGGTTTGAATGAGGGTCGTATCGGCCGTCAGCCGGGAGAGCACCTCGCCGGTGCGCGTGATCTCGAAAAACGAGGGGCTGAGCGTTGTGATGTGGTCATAGACATCCCGCCGCAGGTCTGCGACGACCCGCTCGCCAAGCCAGCTGACAAAGAAAAAACGCAAGGCCGATGTGACACCCATCAGCGCCGCAAGGCCCAGCATCAGCAGGAAAGCCGTGTCGATGGACTCGGCGTTTTCCGGTGAAAAACCCTGGTCGATCACCCGGCGCACGGCCAGCGGAATGCTCAAGGTCGTACCGGCGGCGAGCACCAGAAACACCGAGATGCCCCCGAGCACGGCCGGATAGCGCAAAATGTAGGGCACAAGGGCCCGCAACGCGCCCAGATCCTTGGAGCTTTTCCGGCGCTGGGCTTCCTCGGCCTTTTGCGCATCGAGCACCGAGCCGCGATCGGCGTGCACGCCGCCCCCTCCGGCAAAGGCTCCGGGCGAGAGGCCGCCGGCCCCGGGCGGGCTTTGGGGGGGCATCTGCGCTGTGGGACCTTGAGCCATGAAAGCCTCGATTTGAGGGGGAGTGCCCCCGCCTTTGGGCAAGGGCGACGTCGCTTGCGCCAAGCCGATGCTTGATGATCCGCCGCTGGCGGCTTATACACCGCGTTCTTAGAGCAAATGGACCGGCCGTGCCGCAACGCAAGTTGAAGGGCGCCAGGCCGCACCAGCCGGCCAGACCAGGTCCGCGCCGGCCGCTCTCGGCGAATTTCAGGGAATTGCGAGACCCCATCCGGTGGCCAATGGCCGCCGGTCTTCAGGATAGCATGCGATGAAAAAAGACACCCATCCCGACTACCACATGATCACGGTCGTTCTGACCGACGGCACGAGCTTCAAAACCCGCTCCACTTACGGCAGCGAGGGCGACAGCCTCCAGCTCGACATTGACCCCTCGACCCATCCGGCCTGGACCGGCGGTCAGCAAACGCTGCTCGACCGCGGCGGCCGCGTGAGCCGCTTCAAGGACAAGTTCAAGGGTTTTGTGAAGTAAGGCGGCCCATCCGGCCGAAGCGATCTCTTCACGGTCAAAGCGATCTCTTTGGGCAGGCCGCAACGAGGGCTCCCGCCTGTCACCAACGGTCACGCGGACGATTTCGCCAAGGATCAATCCCGCAGCAGACCCGCGCACGGCGCCCGAAAGGCGCCGGCGCTCCGTTTGGGCATCACTCCATCGTCATCGGGCGGTGCCCCTTGGGCGCCGTGGGGCAGTTTTCGGTTTCCATCGTCCACATCAGGTTCACGATTTTCCATTCCCCGTCGATCTTGACGAGATCGATGGAGTCCACGCCGCAATGGGAAAACGTGTCATCGATCCAGAAATCATATTCGCCCCAGACGACGGCAATTGGTCCGCGGATCAAAACCGTCGGCGTGGCGGTGAAGCGCTCACGGTATTCGCGCCCGTCGGGCTTCAGGCGGGCGGCCATGGCATCGTTGGGCGTCCGGCTGATCCGGTATTTCGTCTCGCCACCCTCACGATAGGCCTGCGCAGGCACGGACAGCCCGTCATCGAGAACGACCATGCGCCAGATCCGTGGATCCTGCTTGGCAATGGCGTCAAAGACGGTACTGACCACCACCATGACCGCCGCCCGCTCCTCATCCGTGGAAGCCCGGGCCGGTGCGGGTGCCGTGACCATGGCGGCAAAGCCGATCAGTCCCGGCAAGACAAGGGCGGTGGCCAAAATTTTCCGCATCATACTGATAGATCCCCAAACATAAGGTCGGCGGGAGGCCTCCCGCGTCATCCGATCAACGCGCGCACCGGGTTTGATGTCCGGATTTCCGCGTTCAAACGATAGGCCTCGTGATTATCCTCAATGTCGCCGAGCCGGTAGAGATAGTTGACCATGAGGCCGAAGGACTGGGCAATGCCGTTTTCGGAAGGATCGCCCATCCAGTTGATCCGCTCAATACGCGCCCCGTTGCTCAAATGAAAATGGCTGACCGGATCCAGGGCCCGCTTGCCCCCGTCCCGCGCCACGCGAAGGCCCGTCAAATAACGCGCCGCGCATTTGGTCATCACGACACGGACCGCCTCATCGGCATCCTCGCCGCACCAGTCGTCTTTCAGCAGAATGTCATGCAAACGCGCGGGCGCGTCCTCGCTGCCCAGCGCCTTAACGGCCGTCTGGGTTTCGGCGGGGGTGAAAAACGCTGGCCCGTCGGTGCGCAATCCCGCCGTCAGCCAACGACGGAAGCCGGGCATGGGCGAGAGGGTGGCAAAGGTCTTCAGGTTTGGAAAATCCCCCGACAGACGCTCCACGACCCGTTTGATCAAAAAGTCCCCAAAGCTCACACCGGCAAGGCCGCGCTGGGCGTTCGAAATCGAATAGAAGATCGCCGTGTCCGCATCCTGGGGCCGAAAATCGCGATTTGAAGTGTCCAGCAGGGGCGGGATGGCGTCGGCCATGCCATTGACAAGGGCAATCTGCACAAAGATCAGAGGTTCATCCAGCATCCCGGGATGGAAAAAGGCAAAGACGCGGCGATCCGTGTGCAACCGGTTCTTGAGATCCTCCCAGGAGCGCATTTTGTGCACGGCCTCGTAGGCCATGAGTTTTTCCAGCAGGGCCGCCGGCGTCTCCCAGGTCAGGCGCTCCAACCGCAAGAACCCCACATCGAACCAGGAGCGCAGCAATTCGAACAGCTCATCGTCGACCGCCTTTAGTTCCGGATGGCGCGCGGCAAGGCTGACGAGATCCCGCCGCATCGTGACCAGAAACTTCACACCCTCATCAAGGGAATTGAATCCGTGGAACAGGCGCATGCGCCGGGACGTGGCCGCAAGGCGCAGGGCCCGGCGCGCCGCCGCGCCCGTCTCCGGATCGTCCGCATGGGCAAGGGCATGGGCGGCCTCGCACACGGCGGCGCGGTCGATATCGTAATCCTCCGCCAGAAGACGAAAAAAGCGCAGGCGCCCCTCCTCCGACAAGGATAAGTAGGCCCGGCCCAGGACGGCGGCTTCGGCGCGGGCCGCGACCTCGCCGCCGCGCGCGGCAATGGAGATCTCGATCTGATTGCGCACCCGCTCCAGATCCGCGTCCGGCAGATCGGGCTCGATGGCGGCGGGATCGAAGCCGCGCCGGCTGCGGAAAAGATCACGGAAATTGAGCCCGAAAAGGGTCTGGCCCAGGAAGCCCGTGCGGGCCGGCCCCCGGTCCGCGAGACGCGCCTTGTCCGGCGTTTCGGCGGCCCCGGCGGGGATGAGGGCACCGCCCACGGGCTCGCCGCGGTCCTGTTCGTTCTCAGCCATGCTCTCTCCTTGGAATCGAACGGTGTTCCGGTGCGTCACCGGTTTCGCTGCGGACCGTTATCAGCGCCGCTTGGCGTGGATTTGGCAAAGCCCGTGCCGAATGGCGCCTCCTGGGCAGAACCGGGTCCATGGGGTACAAGGCGAAGAAGCACATCAAGCAAGGGGCCGCGAGCCATGGGCCGACTTTTCCCGCTTCTGACCGCCGTGATCGTCCTGCTGGCCACCATGGCCGCGCCGACGACCGCGCAGGAACGAAACTATATTCTGACGACGGCCACAACCGGAGGGACGTTCTATCCCGTCGGTGTTGCCATCGCGACGGTGACCAAAACACGGCTCGCGCCCTCCACCGGCATTTCCCTCACCGCGATCAGTTCTGCCGGATCGGCGGAAAACATAACCTTGATGAAAAAGGACGAGGCACAGTTTGCCATTTTGCAGGGCGTGTCCGGCGCCTGGGCCTGGCGGGGCGACGGCCCCCAGGGCAAGGACGGCCAATGGCGCGGCGCGCGCGCGGTGACCGCCCTGTGGCCCAATGTCGAGCATTTCCTTGTGCTGGCCCGCCATGCCCCGACCGGCACCATGGCGGATTTGGCCAAGTGGTCGGGCAAGCGCTTTGCCATCGGCCGGCGCAATTCGGGTGCGGAGAACTCCGGCCGCCACATCCTCAGTGCCCTTGATATCGATCCGGACATCATGAGCCTTGCGTATCTGGGATACGGTCCGAGTGCGGACGCCCTGATCAACGGCACTTTGGACGGGGCCAATATACCCGCCGGCCGGCCCGTCACGGCCGTGACCCGGGCCTATGCCGCGCGGGGCAAGAGCCTGACCCTCCTCGCCTTTACCGACGAGCAGCTTGCCAACGTCAATGAGGGCCTCGATCTGTGGCGTCCCCATGTCATTCCCGCCGGAACCTATCCGGGTCAGGACAAGGACATCCGCTCAATTGCCCAGGCCAATTTCCTGGCCGTGCGCGCCGACATGGATGACGAGACCGTCTATGCCATCGTCAAAACGCTTTACGACAATCTTGCCCTGCTCGGCGCAATCCACCCGGCCACCAAGGCCATGACGCTCGCTGACGGCCCGCTGGGATTGCCCATGCCCCTCCATCCGGGGGCGGAGCGCTATTTCCGGGACGCGGGCGTTGCCCTGCCTGAGCCCCGGGACTGGGGCCTTGATGACGATGGCCCCACTCCGTGAGTGCTTCTGGGCAGGACGTGGAAGCGGGCCGGGGGCTGACCCGTGACGGGGCGCCGGGCCTGCTCGCCATCGCGATCACGGTTCTGGCTCTGGGCACCGTCGCCCTGCACCTTTATGCCAACACGCTCGGCACCTTGCCCGAGTTGACCATGTCGGTACTCCATTTCGGCCTGTTCGGAGCCCTATGCGCGTTGACACGGCCCATAGCGCGCCCCCAGACCCCGCACTGGTGCCGCGCCGCCCTGGTGTTCGACGGGATTTTGGCCGTCGCGGCCATGGGCCTTGCCGCCTATATCGTTCTCGATGAAGACGGTATTTTTGCCCGCCAGGGGGAACCGAGCACCGCCGATATGGTGGTGGGCCTTGGCGGGATCGTTCTGGCGCTGGAGTTCGCCCGGCGCACGACGGGCTGGATCGTGCCCGTACTGAGTTTGATCGCGCTGAGCTATGTGGTCCTGTGGGGCCGGCACCTCGACGGCATCTTCCAGTTTCCCGGACTGTCGCTAGAAACCGTCCTGTTCCGGAGTACCTTCAGCGCAGAGGGCATGTTCGGACCCATCGCCCGGATTTCCTGGTCGGTCGTCTTCATGTTTTTGCTGTTTGGGGCCTTTCTTCTACGCTCCGGGGCCGGTGCTTTCATCATCGATCTGGCGCGCCTGGCCGCCGGGCGGATCACGGGCGGTCCGGGCCTTGTCGCCGTCGTGGCCTCCGGCCTCATGGGGTCCGTCACGGGCTCGGCCATCGCCAACACGGTCTCAACCGGCGTTGTCACCATCCCATTGATGACGCGGGCGGGATTTCCGCCGCGCTTTGCCGCCGGCATTGAGGCCGCCGCCTCCACGGGCGGCCAACTCATGCCCCCGGTGATGGGGGCTGGCGCCTTTGTGATGGTGGCCCTGACGGGCACGTCCTATCTCACCATCATTGCCGTGGCCGCCGTGCCGGCCCTTCTTTACTTCCTTTCGGTCGCTTTCTTTGTGCGGATCGCCGCCCGGCGCGCGGCGGGCGAGAGCGCAGGATCGCAAAGCGCCCAACACCGCGAAGACGACGGACCGGACTTGCGCACCGTGCTGGCCAGGGGCTGGTCCTTCATGCTGCCCCTCGGGCTGCTGGTCGGGCTCTTGATCGCCGGCTACACGCCGACCTTCGCCGCCGGCTGGGCGGTGCTCGCGGTCATCGCGGCATCCTGGCTTTCGCCGAGCCCCATGGGCCCGCGCGCGGTCCTTGAGGCCTGCCTCGATGCCGCCGCCACCATGACGGCGACGGCCATGCTGCTGATCGCCGTTGGCCTCGTCATCATGGTGATCAACACCACGGGCCTTGGCAATACGCTCAGCCTCATGATCACCACATGGGCCGGGGGCAGCCTGATGCTCACCCTTGTGCTCGTGGCCATCGCATCCCTGGTGCTTGGCATGGGGCTGCCCGTGACGGCGTCCTACATCGTGCTCGCAACCTTATGCGCGCCGGCTATCCAGGGCCTCATTCTGGAGGCGGATCTCGTGGCTCGCATCGCCGATGGGGCGATCAGCGAAACCGCCAAGGCCCTTTTGATGATCTCCGCACCCGATTACATGGCACAGATCGGTGCGCCCATGGACGGGGCGACGGCCCGGGCCATCCTCGATGCGGTGCCGCCGGATCTGGCCGGCCAGCTTCGCGGCGACCTCCTTGGCCCGGCACGCATCGCGGCCGCCCTGCTTTCGGCCCATATGATCGTCTTTTGGCTCAGTCAGGACTCCAACGTCACGCCGCCCGTGTGTCTGGCCGCCTTCGCCGCCGCCGGCATCGCCAAAACCCCGCCCATGGCAACGGGATTGACGGCCTGGCGCATCGCCAAGGGCCTTTACGTCATCCCCATTTTGTTTGCGACTACCGAACTCATCGGCGGCAATGCGGGAAGTGTGCTCCTGGTGGCCGTGCCGGCCGGCGCCGGTCTTTACGCCCTCGCGGGCGCCTTGGAGGGGCATATGGAGGCCAGCATTTCGATGGCGACCCGTTGTGTTGCGGGCGCGCTAGGTATTTTTTTGGTGTGGCCCGTGGGCGATGCGGGGCTCTTGCTTGCCCTTAAAGGCGTGGCCATCGCGGGCGTGGTGGCCCTTGCGATCGCCTCGCGCCGCTCAGCGGTCTTTTGAAAAAATCCAGTTTCGAGTGGTCTTGAAGCGGACCGGAACGCTCCCAAATCCAGATGCGTCAGACGCCCGAACGGGGTTTGGCGCCTTGATCCGCCCGCCGTTCTGCAACGACCGGGTGCGGATGGTGAACCCGGCCCTGTTGGGCGGGTTCCGGATGATCCATGTCGCTCACATGAGGATATGACCATGAACCGTTACGATCTCTCCCCCCTCTATCGCTCCACCGTCGGCTTCGATCGCCTGTTTCAACTGCTCGACAGCGCCAACAGCGTCGACAATGCCAGCGGCTATCCCCCGTACAACATCGAACGCCGGGATGAAAACGCCTATCGCGTAACCCTTGCCGTGGCGGGCTTCGCCCCCGACGAACTCTCCGTCGAAGTGAAAGAGTCCACTCTGACCGTGCGCGGTCAGCGCAAGGACGATGTCTCCGACGGCCAGCTTTTGCACCAGGGCATCGCCTCCCGGGCCTTCGAGCGGCGCTTCCAACTTGCCGACCATGTGGTGGTCACCACTGCCAACCTGGAAAACGGCCTGCTGAGCATCGATCTTGTCCGTGAGCTTCCTGAAAGCTTGAAGCCGCGCCGGATCGACATCACGGTCGCCGACAATGACGCGCGTGTGATCGAAAACAAATCCGCCGCATAAGGCGTGCCGAGGAACGGGTGAGCGGGGCATGGCCTCGTTCACGCCTCCACGGTGGAGCGCTCCGGCCGAAACGCGTCGGCCGGAGCTTTTATGATTTGGAAATGAGACCTTCGAGCGCGGGGCTCGGCCCTTGTTCTGTTTCGCTCGCGCGCGCCCATATCGGCCCTTCTGGGGCGCTCCGCGAGGCCGGCGCAGAGGGACGCCGGGCCATCGTCACGGCCTGTGGTCGTGGCCCAACTTGATCGGAGAATGCGCTGGAAATCCAGATCAGTCTGTGTCCAGCACGCCGCTGCTTTGGGTCAGATCGAGACTGACCCGCATGACCGCGTTGTCCTCCTCATCCACACGCTTGACGAACCCCAACTCCTCGCACATCAGCAGCATGGCTTTGTTTTCGGCCAACACTTCGCCGATCAGCGTTTGGATACCCATCTGCTTGGCGTAAGTGATAATGAGCTGCATCAGGATGAAGCCCAATCCCTTGCCCTTCATGTCACTGCGCACAATCACGGCATATTCCGCCTTGCGCAGGTTCGGCTGTGACATCAATCGCACCACGCCCACGACATCGGGGCATTCCAAGTGCGCCGTCGACGGATCGAGGGCCACGAAGGCCATCTCGCGGTCGTAGTCGATCTGGGTCAGGCGCGCGGCCAGGGCACTGGGCAGACTTTTGAGTGCCGTGAAAAACCGCATGCGGATATCATGGGGATCGCAGCGGGCGATCATCGCGTTGAGGCTGGCGGCATCCTGGGGCCGAATGGGCCGTAAATGCAGGGTGCTGCCATCGCGTACCGTGATGGAGCCCTCCAGATGGCGCGGATAGGGCATGATGGCAAAGCGCTGTGTGCCCTGCCCGCGGGGGCGGGCAACGCGGATCCTGGCGTCAAGGGCAAGGACCCCGTCTTCATCCGCATAGAGGGGATTGATATCGAGCTCTGCCACTTCCGGCAGATCGGCGGCGATTTCGGCCAGATTGATCAGGACCCGTGCCACCGCTTCAAGATCCGCCGGGGCCCGGTCGCGATAGCCCTCGAGCCGGCGGAAGACCCGCGTTCGGCGGATCGTGTCGAGCGCAAGGGCCCGGTTGAGCGGCGGCAGGGCAAGCGCCTTGTCATCGATCACCTCAACGGCCGTTCCGCCCCGCCCGAACAGGATCGCCGGGCCAAAGGTCGGATCGTCCACCACGCCAGCGATGAGTTCGATGGCCCGGGGCCTGCGGACCATGGGCTGCACGGTCACGCCTTCGATCCGGGCCTGGGGCGAGACGCGTTTGACCCGGGCGAACATGGCCGTGACCGCATCGCGCACATGCTTGGCGTCTTCCAGGTCGAGCGCCACGCCGCCAACATCCGATTTATGGGTAATGTCCGGCGACAGAATTTTGACCGCGACGGGATAGCCCATGGTCTCGGCAAGGTGCACGGCCTCCTCGACGCCCCGCGCCACTTCTGTCGGCACTGCCGGAATGCCATAGGCGCGCAGCACATCCTTGGCCTCGCTCTCACTAAGCCAGTCCCGGCCCGATGCCAGCACTTGCTGCACCAGGGCGCGGGCGCCGGCCCGATCCTCCGCCGCGATCTCTTGCGAGGGCGGGGGCACTTCCATGAGCAGGGCCTGATTGCGCTGATAGCGCACCACATGCATCAGGGCCCGGACGGCCTGGCCCGGCGTATCATAGGTGGGCACCTGGGCGGCCGTGAGCTGCGCCCGTGCCCTGGTGGCGCTTTCCCCGCCAAGCCATGACGTAAAGACCGGGACCCGGGATTTGCGGGCGACGGCGGCGACGGCGCGCGCGGCCTCCTCGCCGTCGGCGACCGCCGTCGGACAGTTCAACACCAGCAGAGCATCAACCGCCTTGTCCTTCAGCACCGCCGTCATGGCCTTGCCGTAGCGTTCCGCGTCCGCGTCCCCGATAATGTCAACCGGATTGGCCTTGGACCAGGTCGGCGGCAACACGGTATTCAGGTCCCCAATGGTGCTGTCCGACAGGGCCGCAAGGGCGCCCCCTTCGTCCATCAGCGCGTCCGTCGCGATCACCCCGATGCCCCCGCCATTGGAGACAATCGCAAGCCGGTCTCCCTTGACGCTGGGCCAATGGGCCAGGGTCTCGACGGCGTTGAACATCTCCTCGATGGTAAAGACACGGAGCATGCCGGCGCGCCGGAAGGCGGCGAGGTAAACGCTGTCCGCCCCGGCCAGGGCGCCCGTGTGGGAGGCGGCGGCCTGGGCACTGGCCGCGTGGCGCCCCGATTTGATCACCACGACCGGCTTGATGCGGCTGGCGGCCCGGGCGGCGGACATGAATTTACGGGCATCACGGATCGCTTCCACATAAAGCAGGATTGCCTTAGTGCGCGTGTCCGCCGTCATGTAATCCAGCAGGTCGCCGAAATCCACGTCGGCCTTGTCGCCCACGGAGATAAGGTGGGAAAAGCCGATCTTACGTGCCGCGGCCCAATCCACCACGGAGGTGATGACCGCGCCCGACTGGGCAATAAAGCCGAGTCCGCCCGATTTGGGATGCAGATGCGCAAAGCTCGCATTGAGCCCGATGCCGGGCACCATCAGGCCCACGCAGTTTGGCCCCAGGATGCGCAAGCCATAGGGACGCGCCGCTTCCAGCATGCGCCGTTCAAGGGCCGCGCCGGCCTCTCCCAGTTCCGAAAAACCTGCCGTGATAACAACGGCGGCCCGCGTGCCCCTGGCGCCCAGATCGGCGATCAGCCCGGGCACCGTGTCGGGCGGTGTACAGATGACCGCAAGATCCGGCGCGAAGGGCAAATCCTCCACCCGGGCATAGGCCAGGGTGGAGCGGATGGCCTGGCTGCGCGGATTGACCGGCAGGACAGGCCCTTGAAAACCGCCCGTGAAGAGATTGCGGGCGATGACCGCGCCGACGGCCCGGTCCCGGTTACTGGCCCCGATCAGCGCGACCGACTGCGGCCGCAGCAACGCATCGAGATTGATTGTTCCCATGGATCCCACTCCCGGTTTGCCTGATCGTCCCCTGCCGGGGCAAATAGATCAGGTGGCCAGGATGGTCCATGATCCAGGTCAACGCACGATAGTGCCGGATGAGGGACCGCGTACCGTCAGGCCGCCGAAGCCCGAGCCTGGACAGGGCCTTGGGCTTGCCCACCCAGCTTCTCGATAAGCTGCGCGCCGAGTGCGCCGCCATCCCCGCGGATGCCCTTTTGGACGATCACGTCGAGAACGCGGACATGGTCGTCCACACGCGCCAGCTCGGCGGCGGTGAGGCAGCGTTGGTGGCGCGTGATTTCGCATAAGGACGAGCCCACCTGCGTGACCAGATCAAACCCGAAGGATCCCCCCTGGCCCTTGATATTGTGGGCAATGGTGAAGATCTGCTCGGCGGCCTCGGCATGGGCGCCGGGCGAGCGGCGCATGGCGGCGCTGAGGCCGCGCAACTCCTCGATTTCCTGTTTGACGTTGGCGAGATAAACATCCGTGAGGGCCGCAACGGCGGCCTCGGCTTGGGCAATCCGCTCGCGCAGGGCTTGATCGTCTGCCGTCATGCGGGATCCTTTCGGCATGGACCGATCGCTCGGTCCGAATCGCAGGGCGCTGGAGACCTCGCCGTGCGCCCCTTGCATTCAGGGCGGCGTTTGGCGGTGGCGGGGTCCCAACCGGGGAGAGAACAAACCGGCGTAGCGCACCGGTTGATCAAGCCTCCGATGATTCTCCGTTAGTGTCCCAGGGGACCGTTAAAAGACTTTCAATTGATTGTTGGGCCGACTCACCAATCGGTTCGCGCAATCTCAATAGTCCCACCGCCAGCGCAAACCGATAACGCTCTCGGAACTCTGGGAAACATCCGTGTGGATCAACAGATTGCGGGTGATTTCCATTTCAACCGTCACGGCGCTCGAGCCTGGCAGCGTGCCCTGCTTCACCCCCACATAAATATCGTCCGTGACATATTTGCCGACCGTGACGCTTACACCGCGCTCGCCTTCAGTGCCATCCTCCATGCCGAATTTGAGCACATCGATGCCCAGCACGGATTTTGCCGCCCCGATGGGATCGATCCCCCCTCCCCCGCCGCCCGCGAGCGAGGACACCGCTTCGGCAAGCTGCAACACCTCAAAGGCGGTCAATTCGGAGGGAGACTTGCCGAACAGGACCTGGGCGAGGATGGCGTCCTGGGGCATGGACGGGTTCGAGGACAGATCAATCTGCGGTTTGGACGCGGGCCCAGTGATGGTGATGATGGCCATAACCGCGTCGCCTTCGTTCACGGCAATGATGTTCAGTCGGGGATCGACTTCCACGCCGCCATCGAAACTGATCAGCCCCTCCTGAAGGTCGAAATTCCGGCCCAGCAGCTCCAACTTGCCCCTGCGCAGCCGATTGATGCCGCTCAAGCGGATGGAGCCATCCGAGGCGGTGCGCAGGGCCAGGGTACCTCCCCAGCGGCTGTCGAGGCCCTTGCCAACAATGGTGATGGTGTCCTTGGCCACGATCTCGATGGAAAGGCGCACGGGCACGGGGCCCTCGGGCCGGTCTCCGGTTTTTTCCGGCGGGGTCAGGGGCACCTCGCCGTGGACCTCAATCGTCTCCAGATCAACCACATTGGGCGGCACAGTGTCCGGAATGGTCACATCCACATCATCGAGCGTGATGGAGCCGGCCACATCGAAGCCGTCGGCAAGGCCTCCCGTGACCTTCAGGTCACCGCTGGCCACGGCGAGCAAATCGTCCGTCGCGGCAAGGCGCAGCCGGCTCAGCGTGATGCCAAGATCGGCACCCACCCCCTTGGCCCCGACGCGCAGCGTGCCCTTAGAGGACAAACGCCCCGCATCCGGATCATTCGCCGTGAAGGACAGGGCACCGGACGTCAGATCGAAATCGAACGTCATGGCCTGGAGCACCGTGCCGGTGGACAAATTCTCATAGGCCCCATCCGTCAGGCCAAGACGCCCTGTGACCCCCGGCGCATCCACCGGGCCGGTCAGCACAAGATCCGCCCGCGCCAGGCCGGCGAGCTTGTGATCATCCGTAGGCACCAGTGGCATGATGCGCTCCAGCCGGCCAATGGCTTCGAGACGGCCGTCAATGGTCGCGCCGGGCGCCAGCGCGGGCAGGCCGTCCGGCGTGCGCCCCAGGGGCAGCGCGGCGGTCAGCGTCGCGGTCTGCTCCGGCCCCGCATCAAGGCGCAGGTCTGTGGTCAGGGCCCGTCCATTCCAATCGGCGGCCCACGACAAGTCTGCGGACGGATTATCATCCGCCTCTCCCTTGCCCAGGGTGCGCAGACCGGTCGCCGACAGGCGAAGGCGCGCCGAGCCACTTTTGGCACTGGAGTCAAAATTCAGGGTTCCGTTGACCTCGCCCTCAAGGGCCTCGACCCCGGGCGCGAGGGCAATGACCGAGGCGGGCACCTGCTCAAGGCCAAGGGCGGCCGTGATCCGGCCCGCCGCCTGGCTGGCGCTCAAGGACACTGAGCCGTCCCGGCTGCCGTCGGCAATGGTGAAGACCGCCTCGGGCACGGTGAGATCGTCTTCCTTCAGCGCGAGACGCAAGGGCCGGGCGAGTTTGGCGGACAGCGCGGCCCGGACCGCGTCGAGCTTGGTCAGGACAATGACGGCCCCCTCGCCGGCCGCCGCGTCCGATTGCAGCGCGGCCACCACATCAAGGCGCAGCCCCGCGCTGCCCGGCTCGCTCACCGAAAGGTCAATTTTAAGGTCATCGGTGGGGCCAGAAACCTCCGCTTTCACCGTTTCAAGGCGCAAGGGCGCGCGTTCCAGAAAACCGGCCGCGAGGTTCGCGGTGAGCATGGGCGCCCGATCGCCCTCAGCCGGCTTTTGATCCGCATGCAGGGTAAGGGCACGTAAGGTGAGCGGCGGACCGTCCGCCATGGCCACGGCAAGGGCGCCGGCCTCCACATCCACCGAAAGCACCGGGTCCAAGGCGGTCACGACCGTCAATGACCCGCCGGCCGGTGCCGGTGTCTTCGGGCCGAGCGCGGCACGCAGCAGGGCCCCCAGATCACCCAGGGTCTGTGTGGTGATGGTCAGCCCCGTGCCGGTCCCGGCGGGTGATACAGTGAGACCTGCCAGGGTGCCGGAGGCCTCAAGGAGGCGCAGACCGGCAAGCGGACCGGGCGGGGCGGTGGGCTGCCTCGGTCGTGTGCTCCCACCCTCGAAGGAGGGCCCTTTTGTGATGCTGGCCTTTTGCGGGTTTTGTACGGGCTTGGCGACGGGATCGGCCTGCAGGAGCGCAAGCCGAAGGGTATGATCTGCCTGCTGATCGCCCGTATCGCTCTTGACGGCAAGGTCGAGACTGGCCGACCAGGCCGCATCCGGCGCGGCAGGCGCGGCGCCGAGACGCGCCTCAGTGGCCAGGGTCAGATCGCTCAAGGTCAAATCACGGATGCCAAGCTTGCCGGAGGTCAGTTTGGCCGCAATGGCCGGCGCCTCAAGGGAGCCCGTGAAGTCGATACCGGCGGTGAGAGCCCCGAAAATCGGCTGATCGATCCGTTCACCGAATGCCGCCAGCCTGGCAAGGCGCACATCGCTACGGGCGCGCAGGGTGCCGGAAGGCTCCAGCGCCCCGTTCGCTTTCACGTCCACATGACCAGACGCCGTGGTCAGCGTCAGGGACGAGAGCGTGGCGGCCGTGGTGGCAAGATCCACCGTTGCCCCCGCCGCGAGGGCCACGCGATTGCCCAAGAGGGCGCCCAAGGCGGGGTCGGACGGCTTCAGCCCCTCAACGGCACTGTCGAGATCGACCGTCAGACGGTCCCCCCGCAGACGGATGGCGGCCTGGGACACCCAGTCCGCGGACGCCACCACATCCGGGGCGAAACGATTGAGCGCGCCGACATTCAGGCGCACGGTGCCTGAGCCGCGCGGCGCATCCTCTCCGGCCCAGCGTCCACTGCCGTCAATCGTCAGGATCGCCCCATCAAGGACCGCATGGGCCGAATCGAGGCGCGCTTCGGCATTCGCGGGATCGAGCGTGCCGCCAAGGGCAATCGTCACCGTGTCGCCAAGGGGCCACTCGGCGGACGGCACGCCGGGCTCCAGCCCGAACAGTCCGCCGCTTCCCGCCAGCCGGTAAAGGTCGTCTTCGGGCAAAAGCGACAGGGTGAAGTCCAGCCGCTCGGCCTGCGCCGCCCCGACACCGGGGGCATCGGCGGACAGAACGATCTCAACCCCCGGATTGGCGACCGGTCCGCTCACGGACAGATTGACAAGCCCCGCCTCGGCACGGACGGGCGTCTCAGGCCCGGCCAGTTTGATCAGATCGCCCAAGGCAAGCGCGATGGTGCCGTCGAGGACACCGCCGCCGGGCGCATCGGCGCTGAAGGCCACATCGAACCGCCCCGTGAGCGCAAGGCCGGCCAGCCCCACGTAAAAGTTATCAATTCCCAGGCCCGGACCGCCGGAGAGGCTGTGAAAGGGGTCGATCCCGGCCCCCAGAATAACCTCCTTGCCCAGGATGTCGCGGACCTCGCCCTCAATGGCGCGGCCCGGTGCGGCCACTGCCTGCAGGTCGAGGGTTTTTCCATCCGTCCAGCCCCCCTCGAGAGAAAGGCCGAGACCGCCGAAGCGGCCGGCGCGGACCTGTCCGCTCCCGGACCAGTCAGACCCATAGCCCGACCCGGTAAAGCCGATGCGCACGGGCCCAAGCGCCGGATCGCCGGCCAGATGACTGATCAGGCCGCCATCCACATCCCGGGCGCGCAAGTGGATGCGCAGCCGGTCCCGCGCCGTGTTCCGTTCCGCCTTAAACTTGAGGGTCAAGCCGGCTTGATCCGTCTGCCGCACATCAAGATCAAGCAGCGCGCCACTGCCCGCAAGGGCGGCCGCGCCGTCGAGATCGAAACGCACGGGCCGGCCCAGAATGGCCTCGCCCAACGCCGCACCGCGCACACGTACCGCATCGACGACAATGTCCACGGGAAGCTTCGGGATCTCCGGCAGGGCGAGCGGCTTTGGCTCTTTGGGCTCGGGCGGCGCAGAGCTTTCCGGAATGCGCAGCAGGGCCGCGTCCTCAAGCGCGATGCCGCGGATTTCGACCCTTCGGGACAGGAGCGCCAGGGGCGCAATCTCAACCTCAAGCCGTCCGACCCGGGCGTAGACGCCTTCACCATCCGCGACCGTCACATCGGAAAGCCCGATCCGCCACGGCCAGGTGCCCGACGTTCCGCCCACGACAATTTCCAGCTCGCCCGGCGTTTCCACCGCGTCTAGGACCGCATTGAGGATTGCACGGCGGCCGTAATCGCCCGAAATGCCCAGCACGATCACGCCCAGTAAGGCGGCCAGCAGGATCAAAAGCCCCAAAAGGCCGAAGCGCAGCCAGCGGGGCCATCGGAGCCCTTGCCGGCGCACGGCCGGGGCCAAAGGCGCCGCGCCGTCCGCGCCGCCGGGCGAAAGGCTGTCGTCGTCGTGCTCTGCGGTCATGCCATGTCCTAAAAGGCCTGGCCTAGGCTCACATAGATCTGGAAGGCATCATCCACACCGTTGCGACCATTGAAGGGCACGGCGACATCGAAGCGGAACGGTCCGGCCGGCGTCAGGTAGTAGGCCCCGAGGCCGCCGCCGGTGAAGTAACGGCTGGCGAAATCGGGCCGCGAGCCGTCATAGACCGTGCCTCCTTCCACAAAGGGCACAAGGCCGAAAGCCTCCGTCACGGCCACGCGCAGTTCTGCGCCGGTCTCAATGGCGCTGCGCCCGCCGGCGGGGCCACCATCAATGTCGAGCGGGCCGGCGAACTGGAACTGGATGGGCCTGACCGACCCTCCGCCCCCGGCGTAAAGCCTGCGCCCGGCCGGAATGTTGCTCGTGT
Organism: uncultured Alphaproteobacteria bacterium; assembly: GCA_964474635.1. Taxonomy (GTDB): domain Bacteria; phylum Pseudomonadota; class Alphaproteobacteria; order JAJFIK01; family JAJFIK01; genus CAYUYV01. The sequence goes on from CAYYTT010000025.1 coordinate 20,106, forward strand.
CCGTGCCGATGATCGAGGCATAGCGAAAGCGCGCCGCCGCAACCCACCGTCCCTCGTCGCCGATCGCCTTGTAGGCCGATCCACGCACATCATTGGTCAGGAATTGGACGAACTCATCGTTAACGCCAGCGGCCGGCGTCACCGTGATGCTGGCCCGCTGCCCCTTGGTGGGATTGAGCAGATCGTTCGTTGCGTCCCAACGCACGCTGAGCGGCAGGGCAACCAGATAGGAATCCGTCGTGATGCCGGTATCCTGCGTACGCGCATATTCCAGTTCGACCCGTCCGCCCAAGGTCAATTTGCGTGTCTTGCGCCGTTCAACGCCGGCCGTCGTGGTCGCGGTCAGGGCGCGGAAGGCATCCGTGTCGTCGATGGCGGCGCCCACGGAGAGTTTCAAGGACTGGTCGAAGCGGCGAAAGCGGGGCTGTTCATAGGTGAAGCGCAGGCCCTGGCGGATCTGCGCCACTTCCAGATCGGCGCGCAGTTTCTGGCCCCGTCCGCCGATATTGCGGTTTTCCCAGAAGAGGCTGGCGCCGGGCCCATTATTGGTCGCGAATTCAAAACCACCGCCGATGGTGCGGCGTTTGCGCTCCTTCAGCCGCACCACGACCGGCAGCCGGCCATCGGGCTCGGCGCGCTCGGCCGCCCGGACCTCGACGGATGTGAACAGGGCCGTGCCCTGCAAACGGTCCGCATACAGCTTCACAAGACTGGGATCGAAGATGTCGTTCTCCTGCCAGGGCGCGTATTCGGCCACGAAGGTCTCGTCCACCCGCTCAAGGCCCGAAATATCGAGCGCGCCAAAACGCACTCGCTGGCCCAGGGTCACAATGGCCGTCACGTCGACAACCTTGTCGCGCAGATCGACGACGACCTTCCGGTCGGCCAACCGCCCGAATGCAAAGCCGCGTTGCCGTGCCGCAGCGATGAAGCGCCCCTGGGCACCGAGGATCTTCGCGCCCGTTGCCCGGTCGCCTGGGGAAAACCCCAATTCAGGGCCGGTGCGCGGGAGCGTCTCTGCGCCCTGGGGAAGGGGGTCGTCGGAAAATCGAATGTCGTAGGAGCGCAGGGGAAAAGCCGGACCCGGATCAACCTGCAAGGTGGCCGTCACGCGCCGGCCGCCGGTGTCGATCACCGGCGTCACGCGCCCCTGGTAGTAGCCTTCCGATTTCAGGGCCGTCTCTAACCGCTCCACGTCCCCTTGAGCCCGCCGGCGCAGGGCAGCGATGCTAAGGGGGATTTGCTCGCGCTCTGTAAACAGTTGTGAGCTCGCCTCAAGAAGCTCGCGCAATGCACTATCGTCCACCCCTTCGATTTTGGGGCGATAGGGCACGCCGTCCTCGCCCGCGGCCGGACGGGGCAGCAGGCTGAGGCCACACACGGTCAACATGAAGAAAGCTCCGACAAGGCAGGGTGTCGGAACGGGCCATCGGGCAAAGAAAGAAGTCATCGTCGGCGGGGTGCCCCACAACGCGGAAGAAAGACCCCGTTCTTGTAGGGTGTTTTGGCCACGCTGAAAACAGAGCGAACCTGAGGGCTCGCTCCGCCAGGCCTTAGTGCGCCATCCTTGAAAGCCGTTCCGGCCAAATCCGTCCTGGCCAAATCCGTCCTGGCCAAATCCGTCCTGGCCAAATCCGTCTCTGGCCCCCCCGTCACTCGGGCAGGGCGGATCCCAGATAAATCGGCAATTCGCACGGGGCCACATGCATCAGGTCGCGGCTGACCTCGGCCGCGATGGTCTGGCGCACCCGTCGGGACAGGGTGCCGGTGAGGTCGCCCAGCACCTGGGGCGGCGCCACGAGGACCAGCCTGTCGAAGCACTCATGATCGAGGCTTGTTTCGAGGGCCGCTGCGAGGGCCTTTGCAAAGCTTTCCCGCGGGGCATGGACGGCGGGCAGAGTGCCGCTCGCACTGCGTTGCAAGGCTTCCGGGTCAAATGTTTTGCGCACTGGCGCATCCCCGAACCGGCCACTCGAGCCATAAAAGTCGCACGGGAAAGCCGGACCGATGCCGGCGGATCGTCCGAAGGTTTCATAAACCCGGGCTCGATTGCCGTCCGTCAGGATGATCCATGTCTTGCCTGACGGGGCATAGGCGACGCCCTCGGGGGTCAGATGGGCCGTTTCTTGGAACACGCTTTTTGCTCCCGAACTTATTGTTGACCTGTTTTGCGGGATGCGCCGGACGAAACGATTGTTTGGTGGCCGTATCCACCCTTGATCCGTCCGGCAGCCCCCCCGCCCCAACACCATCGGGACCAAAAGGCTAACATGGTGTTGATGAAGGTCGAGTGTGCGATCGGGGGATGACGACTTCACGAATTTTCAGAGGGACGTTAGAAAAGGTGTGGTGCAGCGCGACATTCATGGGTGCGCCGCAGCACCGTTCATCTGCTTGCGGATGTCCTTAAAACGCTGTCGACCAAGTCCAGGAACGCATCGACCTCATCGGCGGTGGTGGCGAAGGACGTCACCAGACGGACCATCTTGCCCCCCGACGGGTCGCCCGGCACGACCCAGGGATAGAACACCGCCCCCGCCTCCAGCAGGGCCTCAGCCACGCCGGCGGGCAGGACGGCGAACACTTCGTTGGCTTGCGTGGGATAGGCAAGCTGCACGCCCGGCCGGGCGGCGAGCCCCTCGGCCAGGGCCGCGGCCCGCCCATTGGCCCGGTGGGCCAGTGTGAGCCACAGGTCATCCTCAAGATAGGCCTGCCACTGGGCGCCCAGGAAGCGTCCCTTGGAGAGCAGGTGCCCCGCCCGCTTGCGCCCGAAGGCAATCGATCCGCCCAGGGATGGCTCGAAAACCAGGACGGCTTCGGCCGCCAGCGCGCCGTTTTTCGTGGCACCGAGACACAGCACATCGACCCCGGCTTTCCAGGACAATTCGGCGGGCGTCGCGCCCAGATGCGCCAGCGCATTGGCAAAGCGCGCCCCGTCCATATGAACCGTCAAACCCGCGCCGTGGGCCACATCGGTCAGGGCACGCAGCTCATCGGGTGTGTAAACCGTGCCGCATTCGGTGGACTGGGTCAGGCTGAGGGTGTGCGCTTGGACATGGTGCACCACGCCGGGCGGCAGATAGGTCAGGGCCTCGCGCACCGTTTCCGGGGTCAGCTTGGCGCCTTCGCCCGGTAGGGGAAGGAGCTTGGCACCGTGGGTGAAGAATTCCGGCGCGCCGCATTCATCCGTCTGGATATGACTGGCTTCGTGACATAGGACCGCGCCGTGGGGCGGCGTGAGGGCCTGCAGCGCCAGGGCATTGGCCGCGCTGCCGGTTGAAACGAAGAAGACGGTCATGTCCGGACAGTCGAACAGACGGCGCAGAGTGTCCGTCGCCGCGAGGCTCCAAGGGTCCTCGCCATAGCTCGGCACGGCGCCCGCATTGGCCGCAAGCACGGCTTTGAGGACTTCCTCGGCCGCGCCGACGGCGTTGTCACTGGAAAAATTCACGGCGTGCGGGCCTGGTGACCGTTAGAGATCGCGATCCGCGCCAATCTCGACATCTTCGAGCCGCTCCAGATTGACGATGGACACGGAATGGGCCGTCTTCAGCTCGATCAGCCCTTCCTTGGTCAATTTCGTCAGGGTGCGACTCACTGTTTCAATGGTCAGGCCCAGAAAGTCGGCGATATCGGCGCGGGACATGGGCAGGCCAACCGGGTTACCGCGCTCGCCGCGATTGCGCGCCATCCGGCTGAGCTTCAAAATGAAAGACGCCACCCGCTCTCGCGCTGTCTTGCGCCCGAGTAGCAGAATTTGTTCCTGCGCGGAGGAAAGCTCATCCGTCGCCATGGCTAACAGCTTGCGCTCCATCTCACGGCTTTCCTCGAAAAGCGTCATCAAACGGTTGCGCGGAAAACGGCACAATTCCACGTTTGTGACCGCTTCAATGGAGTACGCATACTGATCCTTGTGCGTCAGCCCCATGAAATCGCCGGGGAACAGAAATCCGGTGATCTGCCGCCGCCCATCGGGCAGCATCTTGGTCACGCGCACCACGCCGGAACACAGATTGTAGGCAAAGTCGGCGGCATCCCCCTCGTAAAGGACCGATTGGGGGGCCTTGAAGCGCACTTCGGTCGTCATGGCCGACAGGCGAATCAGCCCTTCGTCATCCAGCACGCCGCAGAACGACTGACTTCGGGCGTTGCACACTGTGCACTGCCCCGCCGGGTTAAAGGCAGGCGCGCTGTGGAGACTTTCAGGTATCAAATTTTGCAGCGAACGATCTTCCATGGTTTCCACCCGTTTGGACCGCGACGTCGCCGGGCAATCCAGGCTCCAGGACCCCTGGGGTCCTCCTTCGTTAGATCGCAATCCCTATACCGAACCCTACATCGTGACGCGGACAGTCGCCATAGGGCACCATGTATTTTCAACCTGTATTTGTGTGACAGCCTGCGGATTTTCAAAATCACCCGTTGTAGATGATAGACAAGCAAGAACCATGATGAAAACGCGGATATCACCAGCCCCTCTTCACTAAGTGGAAAGGAGGGAAAAACTTTTAGCTGTATTGTAAGGCATTTCAGACGCAGACATTGTCCATGAAGTTGACACCCTAACCGAATGGATCGGGGGGCACCCCCTCGAAGACCGGCCCGTCCACGGCCAAGACGCCATCCTCCCGGCCAAGACGAAACAACGCACGATAGCGCAAGTGCCCCTGACCGTCCGGCCCCGGGTCCATCGGCCGCGCCAGCACGACGTGCTCCACATGCGCCGCCTCACCGTCCAGCCGGACAACAGTGTAGCCATTGGCGGCCGTGTCGATGAAACGCAGGTGGGGGTTTTGGTCCGGGTTCCGGAACAATCGGGCAAAGGCCTGCACACGGGTTGTCGAGGCGGCAAGCGCAGCCTCCACGCCCCACAAAAAGGTCGTGTTCAGATTGACCCGATCCCGACCCAACCCCACGTCGACGGGCGCGTCCGCACCGGCCCCCGCCGCATCGCCCAGATCGCGAAACCAGGTGAGCGGCGCCGCGCGAAGCCCCCCGCTCTTGCGCACCGAGTAATACATGGACGTGGAACTGATCGCCGGCGTCACGATTTCGGCAAGGACGGGGGCGCCAGCGCGCCCCGGTTCTTTGCCCAAGAGGCCCACAATGGCCGCGTGGTGATCGCCGGACAGGGCGAGCACATTGGACTGTCCGTCTTGAGCCAAAGAGGCGAGCAGCTCGCGCCGCTCCCCCGGATAGCCCTCCCAGGCATCGCTTGAGACCGCCACATCGCCCAGCGCCGGCACCCGGCGGCCAAAATCGAACCGCAACGGCATGACGGGCACCGAACTGGCCCAGAGCCGCCAAGTGGCCCGCGACGCCGCCATACTTGCCTTCCACCAAGCCTTTTGCCGCGCCCCCATCATGGTGCCCGGCGCCCGATCCGCGCGCGGATTGTCGATGGTGCCCAAAACGGTCGAGACGCGCCCCGGAGGTGTGCCGCCCCCGGCTTGCCGGCCCGCGTCCAAAATGTCCAGCAGGTCCACGGGCACAAGCCCCCGCCGCCCCACCATGAGGGGATTGTCCGCCTCCGGCACGGCATGGTCGGAGCGATAGGACCGCAAATCGCTCAAGATCAGATCGGCATGGGCGCCGAGTGACAGGGCCCGGTAGATGGTGATGGCGGAAATGGCCTTGCGATTGTTGGGCTCGGACAGGGGCGCGCTTGAAGGAATAGCCGCATCCTCAACACCGTGCGGAGTGAAATCATGGGCATGGGGGGCCACGCCCCCGATGCCGCGCGCCTGGGTGAGGAGGGCTGGAATATACTCCGACCACGCACGGCTGGCCGCCACTCTGCGGCGCTGCGAGGGGATGCCCTCAAAATCCTTGCCCCCGACGGGGTTCATGCTTTGCCAGCAATCATTCGTGAATTCGTGATCGTCCCAGGTGCACACGAAGGGCCAGCGGGCCCGGGCCTCCTGAAGATCGGGATCGCTCAGATAAACCTTGTACAGATGGCGATAGTCATCGAGCGATTGCGCGTTGATTTGGCCCATCAGCGGCGGGGCATGGGGCGGTGGCGGCGGCAAGGCCCGCACGCTCGTCACATCGCCCCAGCCAAGCCCGGTGCGGTCCTCCGATGCCTTCGGACCCAGGGTGTCATAGATGAAATCGCCCAAATGCAGCACGAGCGCGAGGCGTTCCTCCGGCGGGCGCGCCTCGTCGTCGACGATCATCCGGCGGTAGGCGGAATAATAGCCCGTGGTGTAGTTCTGGCAGGAGACGGTCGCAAGACGGATCGGCCGGCGATCATCCGGCGCCGGCGCGGTGCGCGTCCGGCCCACGCGGCTCACCGCGGGTCCCGCGACGAAGCGGTAGTAATAGTCTGTCGCCGGATCGAGCCCATCGACAAAAACGCGTACCGTATGATCGCTGTGCGCCCTCGCCTCAAGACCGTGGGCCGCGACAGGTTCCGTGAAGGCAGCATCGGCCGCCACCTGGAGGAGGAGCGGTACGGGAGCCCGCGCCTCCGCGAGGCTCACCGGAGCAGCCGGCACCGCCCGGGTCCACAGGAGGACGCCGTCGGGCTGGGGATCGCCTGAGGCCACGCCTTGGGGGAAGGCGACCCCGGAGGGCGGTAGAACCTCCCTCATCCTGGCCCGCGCCTGGGTGCGGGCACCGTCCGCCGTGACCGCAAAGCAGCCAGCCCCCAGCAAAAATCTGTTCAAGACGACACGGCGCGAGATCGCCCCTTCGTCCATGGCCCCCTCCCCCCACACACAACACACGCGTCACGGCGGTATAGACCGCCGGTGTGTCAGGCAAAACACAGGGGACTGTGACAAAGGTGAGAGGCGCCGCGCGGAAGGCGTGCCGGACGAAGGTTTCAGTCTGCGGTGCGGCCGAACCAGCGTCCGACGCGGCGGCGATAGGCGTCATAGGCGTCGCCAAACTCGGCGGCGAGATAGGTTTCCTCGCGCGCGATCACGCCCCAGCGCAGGATCGGGACGGCGATGGCCGTTGCGATGAGGACAAGCGGCGCATCGAAGGCGAGCGCAAGGCCCGTCCCCAGCAGAATGAAGGCCAGGTAGATGGGATTGCGGGACAGGGCGTAGATCCCGTTCGTGACCAGTTCATGGGCCGGCTTTGTCGGCTCCACATTGGTGCCGGCGACCTGGAACTGAACCACGGCCACCACCGCGATCACGATGGCCGCCACGCCCAGGAGCTGGCCGGGAAGCACTAGCAGCGAGCCCACCACGCGCCCAAGGGTTGCGCCGGTCAAGGCGTCAAGGGCGAAGCCGATCAACCAAGCGGCGCCAAAAAGGATCGGCGGCAAGACCACCACATCGGGTCCTTGCCGTGGTTGCTTGAAGTCTTGGCTACTGTCGCCCATGCCCAGGTGTCCGATGTTGAAACCCCACATAACCGGGTCTCCTTGCATGCCCAACGCCGAAAAAGCGCACATCCCGGAGGATGCCGTTCCGTGATCCCGGCCGGATCCCGTCGGTACGTGCTTCGATCGCGCGAACAGGGCCCAGGCCGGGCCCGCAGCATCGATCATTGGGAGAACAGGTGTTTATAGACGGCCTGTCATGCGCATTGTCACAATTCTGTACCATCGCTGCCTGTCTCATCAGGGGGAGGTCAGGCGTCCCAAGGGCCGCGGCGGCGCGCGCCGCCATAGGGATCGGGGCGGGCGCCAAACAGGCGATGCAAAACAACACCGGCCACAAAGCCGCCAATATGGGCCCAGAAGGCAATGCCGGGCTCATCCGCGGGCGCCATCAGACCACTGCCAAGCTGAACGGCGAACCAAAGGCCGAGCACGATGACGGCCGGCACGGGAATGAAGGTGATGATGCCGAAAAAGACCAGCACATAAACACGCGCCCAGGGGTAAAGCATCAGATAGGCGCCCAGAATACCCGAAATCGCGCCGCTGGCGCCGATCATGGGGATGGTGCTGTCCGGATCGACCACGCCCTGGACCAGGGCCGCCACCACACCGCAGGCGAGATAGAAGAAGATGAAGGGAATGGCACCCATGGCATCTTCGATATTATCGCCAAAGATGTATAGGAACAGCATATTCCCGCCCAGGTGCAGGATGCCGCCATGGAGGAACATGGAGGTGATCACCGTGAGTTCGGCCGGCACCTTCACCAGTCGGTCCGGCAGCGGCGCGTAGCCGAACAGGTTGGCCGGGATCATGCCGTAACCGTAGAGGAACTCCAGTTGGGCACGTTCGGTGGTCAGGGTGATCTGATAGAGAAAAACGCCAACACAGGACGCAATCAGCAGCCAGGAAATCACCGGTGTGCTGCTGCTCGGGTTGTCGTCTCTCACCGGGAACATGGCCAACCTTTCCTGGGCGTGAGCGTATCGCGGACCATAGCGTGATATGGGCCGACCGGGCGCCCGGCCCACGGGCCCGGGTCAAAACGCCGGGCCGGCGGGAAGGACGCGGGCGGCGTCAGTTTTCTCGCCAGGCCCGGCTCATGCTCTCCTGGATCGGCTGGATTAGATAATCGAATGGGGTCCGCGCGCCGGTCTGGATGAAGACCTCAGCCGGCATGCCCGGCTGCAGCTTGCGATCGCCGCCAAGCCGGGCCACTTCCTCGTCGGTGACGGAGACATTGGCGGTGTAGTAAGGCAGCCCCGTGCGTTCATCCACGAGCGCATCGGCCGCCACATAGGTCAGTTCTCCGGACAGGCGCGGCGTGGTGCGCTGAGAGAACGCCGTGAGCTGAACATCGGCGCGCAGACCTTCATAGACATCGTCAATGTCCGCCGTGCGCACCCGCGCCTCGATAATCAGTGTGTCATCGGCCGGCACCAGTTCCAGAACGACTTCACCGGGCGCGATGACCTGCCCCGACGAGTTGACCTGCTTGTTCACCACGACGCCTTTTTCGGGCGCCTTGATTTCCGTGTGCTCCAGCGTGAAGCGGGCCTTCTCCAAGCTCTCGGCGAGGTCAAAAGCCTCCGTCTGGCGCTCGCGCAGCTCGGTCTCGATTGCTTCCTGGGCGTTCTTGCGCAATTGCAACATCTCAAGCTTCGCCTCGCCCATGAGCACCTTGGCCTGCGCGATCCGGGCGGTGTGACTGCCCTTTTCACCGCGCAATTCCGCGCCCGCACGCTCCAGCGCCAGAATGCGGGTTTTTGGCGCGTAGCCCTTTTCGTGAAGCTCACGCAAGCCTTCAAGCTCAGACTCGAGCAGCTTCATCTGGTCCGTCTTGGAATCGACCTGCGCATCGAGGCCAAGAATTTCTTCCTGGAGCTGATTGAGCCGTTCAGACACCATGCTCACCTGGCCTTCGAGCGCGGCGCGGCGGGCCTCAAAGAGTTTCATCTGACCACTGATGGCCTCTTCGACACTCGCCTCCTCGTCGCGGCGCTCCAGCATGTCGGCGGGGAAATCGATCTCCGCATCACCGTCACGTTCGGCGACCAGTCGCGCCACGGCTGCGCGGGCCTGGTCATACTGGGTTTGCACGCGGCGCCGGTCGGCGATCGCGCGGGTCCGGTCGAGGCGCACCAGCACCTCGCCTTCCTCCACTTCGTCACCGTCCGAGACGAGGACTTCGCCGACGATGCCGCCTTCCAGGTGCTGAATTTTCTTGCGGCTGCTGAACACCTTGACGGTGCCCGTGGCAATCACGGCGCTGTTGAGCGGCGCAAAGGCCGCCCAGGCACTGAAACCGCCGAACATGAATACGACGATCAGCATACCAACGAGGATGTAAGGCCGGCTGTTGACCGGGACGTTATCGCTCGTCTGGGTGTCCTGGACCGCGAGGCCCTGCTCCTCAGGGACAAGGCCAGCGGTGTCGGACTTTTGAGACGTGTTGCGGGGGCCAAGAGCCTTGAGGCGCCCCGTCAGGTCGGAAATCTTCATGCCGCTTCCCTGCGTTCAGGTCCTGCCCATGCGGCCCGACCCTGCGGACCGGGGGGGATGGGCGACCTTTGAGAGTCGTTGAAATCGGCCCGCCGGATCAGGCAACGGGTTGAATGCGTTGGCCGCCGCTCGCGCCGGTGCCGGGCAGGCCATCGGGCTGGGGCTGGCGCCGGCGGGTGACCTTCGGCAGCACCTCTCCAATGGGCCCGAATTCATCCACGGTGCCGTCCTTGATGACGAGCAGCTTGTCGAGCACCTGGACAATGGAGGGCCGGTGCGCGACCACCACCAGTGTCGTGCCCCGGGATTTGAGCGTCATCATGGCCTTTTTCAGCGCCTGCTCGCCTTCCCCGTCCAAATTGGCGTTGGGCTCGTCGAGCACCACGAGGGCCGGCGTTTTGTAGACCGCACGGGCCAGGCCCAGGCGCTGGCGCTGGCCACCCGAGAGGTTCGCGCCGCTCTCGCCGATGCGGGTGTCATAGCCGTCCTCAAACCGCAGGATCATGTCGTGGACGCCGGCGAGCTGGGCCGCTTCGACGACGGCTTCCGGATCGGGCTCGTTAAAGCGCGCGATATTGTCGGCGATGGTCCCGTCGAATAGCTCCACATCCTGCGGCAGGTAGCCAAGATGGGGGCCAAGCTCCAGGTGGTCCCAGGTCGCGATATCGACACCGTCGAGGCGCACATGGCCGCTCGCCGGGCGCCATACGCCGACGAGCAGGCGCGCGAGGGTCGACTTGCCGGCCGCACTCGGCCCGATGATGCCAAGGGCTTCGCCCGCCTCGATGTCGAAACTGATGCCTTTCAGCAAAGGCTTCTTGCCGCCCGGCGCCACGGCGACCACCCGGTCGGCTTCCAGCACGCCCTTCGGCCGGGGCAGCGGCATGGTCTTGCGCTCTTCCCAGTCTTCCAGAAAGCCCTTCAGGCGGGCGTGGGCGTTGCGCGCCATCACCACATTGCGCCAATTGCCCACCGCCATTTCCACCGGCGCCAGGGCCCGGCCCATGATGATGGAGGCCGCGATCATCAC
>CAYYTT010000026.1:0-19953 GCA_964474635.1 uncultured Alphaproteobacteria bacterium
ATTCTCGCGGACACGGATGATGCCGATTTTAGCCTGTGCGAGATCGGCGGCACGGGTGGCGATATTGAGGGCCTGCCGTTCTTTGAGGCTATTCGTCAGTTTGGGAACGAAGTCACGCGGGAGCGGGCCATCTTCGTCCATCTGACCCTTGTGCCTTACATTCCCAGCGCCGGTGAACTGAAAACCAAGCCGACCCAGCACTCCGTCAAGGAACTGCGCTCCATCGGCATTCAGCCGGACATTCTGCTGTGCCGCGCGGACCGGGCCATTCCCCTTGATGAGCGGGAAAAGATCGCCCTGTTCTGTAATGTGCGGCCCTCACGCGTCATCCAGGCGCTCGACGCGCCCAGCATTTACGATGTACCGGAACAATACAGCCGCGAAGGCTTTGACCTGGAGGTTTTGCGCGCCTTCGATATCCAGGACGCGCCGCTGCCGGACCTGTCCGGATGGCGCGAAATCTCCAAGCGCTACCGCCAGCCCGAAGGCGAGGTGCGCATCGCCATCGTGGGCAAATATACCGGTCTTCAGGATGCCTATAAATCGCTCGTGGAGGCGCTGTTCCACGGCGGTATCGCAAATAATGTCCGTGTCGAAATCGACTGGATCGCGGCGGAGGATTTCGAAGGCGAGGACATCGCGCACCGCCTGTCGGACATCCACGGCATCCTTGTGCCCGGAGGCTTCGGGGAACGCGGGGCGGAGGGCAAGATGGCCGCCGTTTCCGTGGCACGGCGCCGGGGCATTCCGTTCTTTGGCATTTGCTTCGGCATGCAGATGGCGGTTCTTGAGATCGCGCGCAACGTTGCCGGCATGACGACGGCCGGCTCCACCGAATTCAACAAGGGCTGCGATACGCCGGTCGTCGGCCTCATGCGCGAATGGTCCCGCGGCAACACCATCGAGCGGCGTATGGACGACGATGATCTCGGGGGCACCATGCGGCTCGGCGCCTATCCCGCCAATCTTCAGACGGGCAGCCGGATCGCCAACATCTATGGTAGCCAGCACATTTCAGAGCGTCATCGGCACCGCTATGAGGTCAATATTGCCTTCAGGGACCAGCTTGAGGGTCACGGTCTGCGCTTTTCGGGCCTGTCGCCCGACGAGTCCCTGCCGGAAACGGTGGAGCTTGAGGATCACCCGTGGTTTATCGGGGTTCAGTTCCATCCCGAATTGAAGTCGCGTCCCTTTGCGCCGCACCCACTGTTTGCCTCGTTCGTCGAAGCCGCCCTGCGCCATTCGCGTCTGGTGTGATCGGGCGCCGCGCCGCGAGACCCATGGGGCGCCTGGCCAGGCCGGTCCCCAATCCACTTTTGCGGCAGGCCCCTTTGGCGGCAGGCCCCCTCGACACACACCCCTCGACAGGTTCAGGAGACACCCATGGCCGCCCCCAATGCTTTGGTGCGAATCGGCACCCGAGAGATTGCCAATGACCGGCCGCTGACCGTCATCGCCGGCCCTTGCGCGCTTGAAAGCCGTGAGCATGCGCTGATGATGGCCGAACGGCTCGATGCCATTACGCAGCGGCTCGGCATGGGGCTGATCTACAAATCCTCGTTCGACAAGGCGAATCGGACCAGCGCGGACAGCCCGCGGGGCATGGGTCTTGAGGCCGCCTTGCCGATTTTTCGCGAGGTCCGCGAGCGGTTTTCCGTGCCGACCCTGACGGATGTCCACGACGCGGCCCAGTGCGCCGCCGTGGCCGACGCCGTCGATGTCCTCCAGATCCCAGCCTTTTTGTGCCGCCAGACCGATCTTTTGCTGGCCGCCGCCGCCACGGGACGCGTGGTGAATGTCAAAAAGGGACAGTTTCTGGCGCCCTGGGACATGAAACACGTGGTCGCCAAGATTGCCGGTGCCGGCAACCCGAATGTGCTCGTCACGGAGCGGGGCGTGAGTTTCGGCTACAACACGCTGGTGAGCGACATGCGCGCCCTGCCTGTGCTCGCCGAGATTGGCGCGCCAGTGGTCTTCGACGCCACCCATTCCGTGCAGCAACCGGGCGGACGGGGCAGCGCCTCGGGCGGACAACGGGAATTCGTCCCGGTGCTTGCGCGGGCGGCCGTCGCGGTCGGCGTGGCCGCCGTGTTCATCGAAACACACCAGGATCCGGACACCGCACCGTCCGACGGGCCCAACATGGTGCCGCTCGATCAGCTCGAAACCCTGCTGCGTCAGCTCCAAGGCTTTGATTCCCTTGCGAAGTCTCTGGCGCCCGGACCGGTTGTGTAGACTGTCCCGATTTTACCCCCTTTAGAATTCGCCAAGATCCGTCCAGTCCTGGGGCACGTTCGCCTAAGGGTTGTGTGTGTCTGCAAAGTCACGATGGCTCTGGGAATGAAGCTTTTTAGGCGAACTGTGCCAAGATGGCTTGGCATTAATGCTGTAAGGACGGTAATTGTGTACGGGAGTTTGAGTCGGACCGGCGAGTGAGGCGCGGGTTGGTTCGAGCCCTTGAGGTTCTCCATGGGGCGGGGGAGCCTAGTACCGCTAAGACGGTGGACCGCTGAGACAGTGGGTTGCTGAGGCGGTGGGCCGTTGAGGCGGTGGGCCGAACGCAAGACTTTGAGGGTGAACCGATCTTCGCGCTGTTTTCAGCGCTTTGGTGCGGGATCGTGATTTTGAAAAGGGACGCGCAGCGATGAGTGATCTGCTGAAGCATTTCGAAGATAAACTGTTTGTCATCTTCCCCCCGGCCGGTCCGTTCATTTTTGGGTCCGATGTCCCTGGCTACGATGACGTCCTGGTCGGAACAAATGAAGGCGATTTCATCGTCGGGCAGGTCGGTGACGACACGATCGTCGGCCTTGAGAGCAACGATGTTCTGATCGGCGACATGGACATTCTGGGGCAGTTTGATGCGCCGGACCTGGGCGATCTGGTCACTTTCACCATGCCGACCTTCGATGATGAGATTTTCGGCAATGCGGGCCACGATTTCATTCTCGGCAATCGCGGCCGGGATGTCCTTGGCGGCGGCGAGGATGACGATATCATTCTGGGTGGTTTCGGCGGCGACCTGATCAGCGGTGGCACCGGCAAGGACCTCCTGATCGGCGACACGATCATCGGCCGGGAAGTGTTCGATGATTTCTTGAAGGCCTTCGTCCAGGCCGTGTCCGCCGAGAGCCCGACGACCATCCCGGGCTATGGCGACGGTGACTTCGAGGTTCCGGCATTCCCGGTCGGCGATCCGTTCTGGCCGCTTCCGGAGCCCGGCGGCCCGCTTCCGCCGTTCCCCGGCGAGTTCATCGACGGTCCTTTGCCGCTTCCAGGCCTGCCGGGCCTGCCGGGCCTGCCGCATTTTCCCGGAGAGGGTCTGCCTTGGCCTTGCGGGTTCTTTGGCGGTGAGTTTCCTCAATTGCCCATCGGCTTCCCGCCGATTGGCTTGCCTGACGAGCCGTCAGGCGGTGATCCCCGCATTCCGTTCGGTCCCAGCGACGTTGCGGCCTTCGAACTGGCTGTTGAAGAGTATGAAGAGGATGAGGGCTGCGACGAGGGCGTTCCGAATATCGAGGCACTGATTGCCGGGCTCGACATTCCGTCCTTCATCATCGACGCGATCTTCGCCGACACCATCAATGGCGGCGCGGGCGATGACGTGATTTTCGCCGGCCTGGGCGCCGATCTCGTCGATGGTGGATCGGAAAACGACTTCATTTCCGGCGATTGGGGCGATGACAGCCTCATCGGCGGCGCCGGTGACGACACGATCCTGGGTGGCTCGGACAACGACAACATTTCCGGCGGATCGGGCAACGACTCGATTATTGGCGGCGATGGCCGTGACCGGGTTGACGGCGGCACGGGCAACGACACGCTGCTCGGTGGAGCCGGCTCGGACACCCTGAAGGGCAGTGTCGGCGACGCCTCCGTCGTGGGCGGCACGGAAGACAATGAACTCGACGGCAGCTCGGGCAACGACACGGTGATGGGCGGCAGCGGCCGCGACACCATTGATGGCGGCACCGGCGATGACAGCCTGGATGGCGGGAACAATCTCGACCAGATCAGCGGAAGCGTCGGCAATGACACCATTGAAGGGCGTGGCAGCGCCGATCTCCTGCGCGGCGACAGCGGCAACGACTCCATTAATGGCGGCATCGGCAGCGACACCATCGATGGCGGCACCGGCGATGACACGATCGACGGCGGCAACCAGGACGACACGCTGAAAGGCAGCGTCGGCAACGACTCCGTCTTCGGCGGGTCGGGCAACGATGTCATCAGCGGTGACAGCGGCGACGACACCGTGAATGGCGGTCTCGGCAACGACACCCTGACCGGCGGAACCGGTGCTGACACTTTCGTCGTGGCTGGCACCTTCGGAGACGATGTGATTGTCGACTTCGCCACCGGCGTCGACACGTTCGACGGCAGCAACACCGCGAACATCTTCGACGATTTCGACTTCAACAACGATGGCGCGATCAACGCCTTTGATGCCGCAAACTTGGCGTCGGTCGATCTTGTTGGCGGTGTCGGCATCAAGCTGATCTTCAACGATGGCACCGTTCAATTCGGCATCAACGAAGTGCTGGAGACAGACACCGCGTTCTGATGAGTGCCCTGTCTGGCCCAGCGGCCCTCCTGACCAGAGAAAACCCCCGGCGGAGCGTTCCGCCGGGGGTTTTGCGTTCCGCGCGCCCTTTCTTGGTCGCCCGGCAGCGGCCATACTCGTCGAGAACGCAAAAATGAAACGATCGACCTCTTGGGGGGAAAGACGCATGGCCTTGTACGAACTCGGGGATGCCCGCGTGACCTTGCCGGCAAGTGGGGCCTATTGGGTGGCGGAGAATGCGACCGTCTTGGGCCGTGTGATCCTCGAACATGAGGCGAGCGTCTGGTTCAACGCCGTCCTGCGCGGCGACACGGAGCCCATCACCATCGGCGCGCGGTCCAATGTCCAGGATGGCTCAATCCTGCACACCGATCCGGGCTGTCCGCTGACCCTCGGCGCCGACGTGACGGTCGGCCATCTGGCCATGCTCCATGGCTGCACCGTGGGTGACAATTCCCTGATCGGTATCGGCGCCGTGGTGTTGAACCGGGCCAAGATTGGGAAAAACTGCCTCATCGGCGCCAAGGCCCTCGTGACCGAAGGCAAGGAGATCCCGGACAACTCCATGGTGCTTGGCAGCCCGGCCAAAGTTGTGCGCACGCTGAGCGAAGAGCAGATACAGGGTCTGACTCTGTCGGCGGCCCATTACGTGGAAAATTGGAAGCGCTTCGTCCGGGACTTCCGTCCCCAAGGCCTCTAGCGGGACCCAAGTCTTCTTAGTGCATTGAGTCATTCAGATGGTGCAGCTTGTCATCGCGAGCCGCTCTTGGGCGGCGCGGCGATCCAGGGCCACTGGCTCCGGATTTCGTTGCCCTGGATGGCTTCGCTTTGCTCGCCATGACGGCATGAAACTCAATCATCGACATGTGCCGCCGCACCACGCGGGCCTTCCAGGTTGAAGCCTATTCGCCGGACACTCTAAGCCGATACCGCTCGAAACCGTCCGCTCCCGAAGGGTTTTTGGTGAATCCGCACGCCTCAAAGAATTGCATTCCAGAGATGTTCGCCGCATCCACATCGGCAACCAAAACATCAACATTGAGACTGAAACATCGCTCCATCAGTTCTTCAATAAGGCATCGACCGAACTGTCGTCTTCGCCACGTCTCGGCGACGCAAAGCACAAGCCAACCCTGATTTTGGCCGTCAGCCTCCAACGCGGCAAACCCAACGGCATCGTTGTCAGCAAACCCAATGAGGCCGCAATAGCTGGAAGAGGCAACAACATGGTTGATCCATGGCTCGGCCGGACTGAGACCGCCAAGGAAGTGCCGGGAAATCCGATCACCCATGATGCGCTCAACCGCGTCCACATGGCGGCGCGAGAGTGTCTCAAAGCAAAGTGGCGTTCGCTGCATCCCTCTCATACCTAAAGCCGCTTTTTCCCCGGCGCCCCCGGGAGCCGTCCGTCTGCAAACCGTTTTGGCACGTCGTTTCGTCAAAGGTGTCGAAATCGGTATCCGAAACCCGCACCGGCCAAGAGCGCGAGCACGTGCCCTGGCTTCGGATACCCCGCAAAAAAAAGGTCGAGCCCAAGAGCGGGAACAAGTGCGAGACCGATGACCGTCACGACCCAGCGCCCGGTCATCCTGCCGCTGATCACCAGCACGCAGGCGCATCCGACAAAGGCCAGGACTGCGTGTGACGCCCCCGTTCCGACATTGTAGGGATAGTCCACGAAAATCGGGCTGATCAGTGTCTCGAGGCCTCCGCCGATCATCCATATGACAAGCGTACGGATGAACCCGAGCTGCCGCTCCACAAGACCGCCGACCGCCAGCAGACATCCAGCGTTGTAGAGCATATGAGGCCATTTCACGTGCACCAACTGTGCGGTTAGAAGGCGCCAAACCTCGCCTTCGGCAAGATCAGAGAACCGAATGCCGCCCCATCGACCCAGATCGACAACCGGCACGGTACTGAAGAAAACACCGTTGACCTTGACGGACACAAAAGCTGACGCGGCGATCGTCGCTATGACCATGCATACTGAGGCTACTGGCCAGTAGGGCGCCTTCGTCAACATACTCGGCTTCCTCATTTACAAGCCTGCCCACGCAGTTTAAGCGCGCTCCCGTTCGGTGCTATCCTCATGTTCGGCTGGTTTCGTATTCGGCCGGGCTCCTGGCGCGTGTTCCTATCGGCGGTCCTTCGGTTCGATCGCGTTACCGTCGGCGGCGGCCTCTGGGTCTGCTGTTCCTCGACGTCGAGGAGGATGGCCAGAAGCCTTTTTGTTCTCGACAGTGGACGCACGGGTGACCTGGTGCTGGGCATTGTTGAAACCGCAATGGGGCAGGGCTTCACCGGCATAGGTGACGTGGACCAAACCGGCGGCATACTGGGGGATGCCGACATTATTGCCCACAAGGCGCGTGGCGGTGCCTTAGGAAAAGTGCCTGTCCATTTTGCGCATAATTTATATTATGGAAAATATTGGATCTCGGTGTGAGGCGCTGCAGCGGGCCAAGTGCCGGCAATTCCTTGACGGCGCCGCGCCGAGGCTTCGCCACCGCGCTCAGGGGGCCGTGACTGCCGCCCGGCGCCCGTGCCGCCCCTTTGCTGAGCTCTTTGCCCCCCCCCAAAGCCGTTGCCCCCTCGCGGCGCCGTCGTCCAAGGGGACTGGCGACGCCGAACCAAGGGCCCCGCACGGGCCCCGCGCGCGATTGTGAAGGGCGCTTGGCGGCAGTCGCATTGTCTCGGTGCGGTCTGCGCAGTAGCGTCGCGCGGAATTTTGACGCATCGCAGCATCGGATGCCATGCCCGGCGCCATTGCTGCGCAGCGACACCTCGCCTGAAAGCGACACCTCACCTGAAGAAGGATATCGGCCATGCGCATTCTGTTCGGGATCATTGCCGTGATCGTCATCGCCCTGCTTGGCGCGGGCTATTACGTCTTTTACGGCACCACCACGGTGAAGGGTCTGACCGGCCCCGCCGTCGACCTGTTCATCGATTTCGAGGTCCTTGGACAGACGGATCTGAACGGCGAAGGCATTGCCCCCTTGGCGGGACGCACCATGCGCACCCGGTACTGGACGATCCCGTCGGGCTCCATCGTGCCGGTGCATGAACACGCCAACCGGCCGGCGACGATCTACACCCGGCAAGGGGCGATCTTCGAATACCGCAATGATCGGCGCGCCGACGATCCGGTCTTGCACGAGACCGGCGGCCTGTCCCTGGAGGAAGGCCATAACCTGGCCCACTGGTGGAAAAACAAAGGGCCCGAAGAGGTCCTCCTGGTCGCTTTTGATATTTATCAAACAGCGGATGACATCGCCGCGCCGGGCACGGTCGCCGCAACGCCCGAAGCCGCCGATCGCTCCGCCCTGCCGGCGAGCCAGGGCGTTGACTCAGACGTCCTCGGATCGGTGGATCTCGGCGCCCATTTCCAGGGCCGCTACGGCGCCGGCTATGGCCTTTTCACCTACAAGGTCACCGTGGCGCCGGGCGGCGTCTACGGCGCGCCGACCGAGGCCGGCGAACCGCTGCACGTCTTTGTCGATCAGGGTACGGTGGAGGAACTGCGCGCTGGCGGACCGGGAAAAACTTTGACTGAAAACGGCTTTTCCCAGCTCGATGGCGGCGCGGCAGCGGCCTGGCGCAACACGGGCGCGGGTCCGGCGGTGCTGATCGTCGGCACGCTTGAAGCGCTCGACGAGTGACCCCGTCTCATTCCCATAAAGACCTTCGCGTCATTCCTATTTGGCGTCATTCCCATAATGACTTTAAAGACCAGAGGCCAGACGCGGCCTGGCGTCTTGCGCATGTTGGCGTAAGTGCCAGGTCGCCAGGACCTGGGTGGTCTCGTCCGCGTCGGCCGGCTTGCCGAACAAAAATCCTTGCCCGCGGTCGCACCCCAGTTCGACAAGGGCGTGACGCTGGGCCTCCGTCTCGATGCCCTCGGCAACAAGATAGAAGCCGAAGTCGTGGGCAAGCTCAATGATCGCCCGGACAATACGATGATCCGTGTGCGATGTGGGCAAACGATCCACAAAGCACCGGTCGATCTTGACCACGTCGATGGGCCAGGACCGGAAATGCTGCAGACCTCCATAGCCCGTGCCAAAATCGTCCAGCGCGATGCGCGCGCCCCGCTCACGCAGTGCTTGCAGGGTGCGGAACACCTGGCCATTGTCGCTCCCCATCACGACGGTCTCGGTGACTTCGATGGTGAGGGCCGACCAGAGGATTGCCGAGCGTGCCAGCAGCGCGTCGCAGGTCTCAACAAAGTCCGTGTCGCTCAAATCGTAAACCGTGACATTGAGCGACAATCGCCCCGCATCAAGGCCCCGCTCCGCCCATCCTGCGTATGCCTGGGCCGCCTGCCTCAGCATGGACCGGGTTAAATCCGGCGAGACCGCCCGGTCGCAAAAGGCCCCGGCGAAGTCCCTCGGCATGAGCATGCCGCGCGTGGGATGGAACCAGCGGGTCAGGACCTCAAGACCGACCAGATTGCCTGTCGCGAGATCGACCTTAGGCTGATAAAATGGCACGAGCTGGTTCGCGCGCAGGGCCCTTTGAACTTCTCCGCGCAGGATCTGCGGGTTGAACACGCAGCAGACGGCCCGATCGAAGACGGTCGTTTGGTTGCGCCCGTTTTCCTTTGAAAAATAGAGGGCAAGGTCGGCGTGGTTGTAGAGCGTCTCCAGATCCTGGCCATGCTCGGGGCCATAGGCGATGCCGATGCTTGCCCGGCCAAGACCGTCCTTGTCGAATTCGTCTTCCAGCGCTCCCAAATCGGCGCGAAAGCGCGGCAAGGCCTCTTCAATCACACTGCGGACGGTTTCGGATCCTATGGCAAAGATGGCGAATTCATCGCCGCCCAACCGGCCGACCAGGGCATCCGGGCCAGCGGCTCTCGCCAGTGTTTCGGCGAAACGCTTGAGGTAGATATCACCGAAGCTGTGCCCATAGCTGTCATTGATGGTCTTGAAGGTGTCCACATCGATCAGGACCAGTACGGATGGTTCGGCGCCATTGCCAGCGGCGGCCTTCGGCTGCGCGGCAGACGCAATGTCCGGAGCCACCCGTCCCAGGCCGTTGAGGAGATTGGCCGCATCCTGACGGAAGGTCATCGCATTCAACAATCCCGTCAGGCCATCGCCGCGAACGACGCAGCGCAGTACGGCTTCACGCTCGCGGGCCTTCTCAAGCTCGCTTTGAAGCTCAAGGGCGGATCGGTGCGCAACCAGGATCCTGGCCGCCGCCTGACCCAGACGGCTTAAGTCCCGGATTTGC
The DNA here is from genome assembly GCA_964474635.1 of uncultured Alphaproteobacteria bacterium. Classification (GTDB taxonomy): domain Bacteria; phylum Pseudomonadota; class Alphaproteobacteria; order JAJFIK01; family JAJFIK01; genus CAYUYV01. The sequence continues at coordinate 9,806 of CAYYTT010000026.1, forward strand.
GTGGGGCTGAAACTGCGCGGCTTGAAGTCAATCGCGCACAAGGTGCCAACCCGCACGCCCGGCTTCACCTCGAGCGGGATGCCTGCGTAGGCCCGGATACCGGGCTCACCGGTCACCAGTGGATTTTCGGCAAAGCGCGCATCGCTCAAGGAGTCCGCGACCACAAAGGGGCCATCCGAGAGGATCGCGTGGGCGCAAAACGCCGCGTCACGGGATGTGCCCGAGGTCCCCTCCAGCCCGACATTGGCGGCAAATCTTTGCTCCGTCTCCCCGACCAGCGAGACCAGTGCAACAGGCGTTCCGGCCATATCAGCCACCACTTCGCAGATGGACTGCAATTCCGGGATCGGCTCGTCAAAAGGCGTACGCAGCGCCGCCAGTTCGCGCAGGCGCTCGGTTTCATCGGCTGGGATTGGACTTTCCATCATTCGCTCCCCTGTCGACGGGAGCGTAAGGGGTCAGGCCTTCCAGACCCTTACGCGAAACAAAGACTTCTTGAGGCATGGCGCGTGACAAGGCGGTCCGAAGGCCGGCGCCGACAGGGCAAGGCACGCGTCTTGGCTACCCAGCCGCGCCCATAGTCCCTACTCTGCGACCGACTGACCATTTGCCCCAAAGATCGACCAGCGCGCACCCCGCAGATTGGACGATGACCCCATGACTGTTCTCGGAAAAACCAGGATCGTTGGACTGGCCTGCCTTTTGATCACGCTGGCAGGCTGCATTGAGGGGGCAAACCAAAGCGCCGGAGCACCGACGCCCATCCTCCAGGTTCCTTTGGGCAAGGCGCGGATCCCCTTTTGGATGAGCTGTCCGGACACAATCGGGGCGGACCTACAAGATGTGGTCACCCGCACGCTCGGGGCGGACTTACAAGATGCAATCACCCGAATGCCAGCCCCCCTCAGGTCCGTGCGCCCGCGGACCGAGGGCGCGGAGGACCGGAATCTTTACAGGGACGTACGCCTTGTGGGCGTCGCCTACACCATGCTCGAAGCGGCCGAGCGGGGACGCCCGCCGGAAGAAGGCCTGGCGGCCGAGGCACTGACCTTGCGCGCCCTGATCGTCGGTAAACCGGACCTCACCCTGGAGCGGCAAAGGCGACCGAGACGCAACGAAACCCTCCGTGGTTTTTGGGCGACGGATCCGAAGACGGATACGGATTTCGTGGTCTTGCGCGGCGCCCTGCGCCCGCGGGCCTGGGCCCGTGCCGTGGAGGCCATGCAGGTTCCCTATCCGAATGCGGACAATGGTGCCCAGGTGCATGGACCTTTTCTTGAGCTTTACAACGCGCTTGCCCTTGACCGGGGCCCATTCGAAGGCCCGCTCGCCGCCGCCATCCAGAACGGAGCATTCAACCAACGCCGCGTGACCGTCACGGGCCACGGTGTGGGCGGCGCCCTCGCCATCTTGATCGCGACCGCCCTCGCCCGCGCGCCGCAAGAGATCAGCACACACCTTATTACGGTTGCGGCGCCGCGACCGGGCAATGGTGCCTTCCGGGGCCTGACCCGGGCAATCGACACGGCGGTCCGGATCTGCAATATGCCTGATCTTGTGCCAATGCTGCCGCCGAGCACGCCCGACATGACCTATGTGCATGTGGGGACTTTGAGGCGCTACTCATCCTTTGATTATGACGATGACCTGAACAATGCGGTGAACCGAACAGGCACCCAAATCGACTGCTGGCACAGCCTCGATGCCTATGCCTGGATGCTCGATCACGGCCATGACCGGCGCGGCATTGGCGCCTGCTGGAAGTAAAGGACTGCGCGATGAAAGTGTGGTCCGGACATTTTGCCGGGCACGCTAAATCTGGAACTCCAGAGTGAGACCGTCATAGCCGACCGTGACAGTGTCGGGCACATAGTCGACCAGGGTCCGGTAGTCGAGATCGATGTGCAAATTCGTCAGCACACCGTGCGGGACATCAAGTGCCTTGAACCAGCCCAGGGCCTTGTCCACATGGGCGTGGGTGGTGTGCGGGCGCCAGCGCAGCGCATCGCATATATAGCACTCGACCCCGCGCAGCGCCTCCAGACTTTCCGCCGGAAGATCGACCACATCGGCCGAATAGGCCACGGGGCCGATGCGAAAGCCCAGGGACCGGATGAGGCCGTGATCCTGATCGATGGGCACGATCTCGACCGGGCCGCCGGGGCCTGTCACACGGATCGGCGTCAGGGGCGCCTCGATCATCCGAGCATCCAGGATGGGCGGATAAAAACTGCCCGGCGGCATTTCAAAGCAATAACCAAAGCGGTCCTTTAAGGTCCGGCTCGTCGCGGCGTCCATATAGACCGGAATGCGCTGGCGCATCTTGGCCGCCATATGGCGCAGATCGTCAATGCCGTGGGTCTGGTCCGCATGGTCGTGCGTGTACAGAACGGCGTCGATCCGCGTCGTCCCGGCATCCAAAAGCTGGTCTCGTAAGTCCGGTGACGTGTCAATCAGCAGCGTCGTCATGGTCTTGCCCGCCTCGCCGACTTCGACCAGCGCGCAGCAGCGCCGGCGCCGGTTGCGCGGCTCGGCCGGATCGCACGAGCCCCAGTCGCCGCCCACCTTGGGCACGCCGCTGGAGGACCCGGTTCCAAGGAGGGTCACCTTCAAGAGTCGCGGTGCCATGGTCTCTCCTTGTCAGGCCGCGGCCGCGCCGGGACGCTCGGCCTTGCGAAACAGACGGAAAAAATTCTCCGTCGTCTGATCGGCGATATCCTCGGCGCTGACGCCGCGTGTCTTCGCGAGAACTTCGGCCGTATGCGCCACAAAGGCCGGCTCATTGCGCTTGCCCCGATGGGGCATGGGCGCCAGATAGGGCGCGTCCGTCTCCACAAGCAGCCGGTCCGCCGGCAGCTCCGCCGCGATGGCTCGCAGATCCGCGGAGCGATTGAAGGTCAAAATGCCGGAAAACGAGATGTAAAAGCCCACATCAACCGCCCGGCGGGCCAGGGCCGCACCGGAACTGAAACAATGCAAAAGGCCCGTGAAGACGCCCTTGGCCATTTCCTCTTCCAGGATCGCGGCCGTGTCCTCATCCGCATCGCGGGTGTGCACCACCAGCGGCAGGCCGGTCTCGCGCGCCGCACTGATGTGCGTGCGGAAGCGCTCGCGCTGCACATCGCGGGGGCTGCGGTCGTAGTAATAGTCAAGGCCGCTCTCGCCCAGGCCAATGACCTTGGGATGATCCGTGAGCGCCACGAGATCCGCCGCCGAGACTTCGGGCTCTTCGGCCACGTGGTGGGGATGGATGCCCATGGTGCAGTAGATGTCGTCATGGGCTTCCGCGACGGCGCGCACCTGATCCGCCCGGGTCACATGGGTCGAAATCGTCACCATGGTGCCGACGCCGGCCGTCCGGGCACGGGCCAGAATGCCCGCCCGATCCTCGGCCAGATCGGGGAAATCCAAATGGCAATGGCTGTCCACAAGCATGGGCGGCCTCCATGGGGTAAAGGGTGCGATCGGCCCGACCGCGATGACGGCAAAGCGCGGCGCGTTCGCGGGCGTTACTGGGCGCGTGCGGTGGCTTGAAGCGTGAACAGGGCCGACAGAATCATCTGGCGACGGTCCAGATTGAGCGGCACGCCAGCGCGGAACGTTTCGGCGATCTTGTCCCACGCCTCCAACCAGGCATCAAGGGGCCGCAGGGCCGCAAGCCGGCCCAGGGCCTCGGCCTCATCGGCGCCGTCCTCCGGTCCGGCCGCGCCCGTCGCCGCCACCCGGATCAGACGTTGAACCATCCGTTCCATCAGGGCCATGGCCCATGTGAAACCTGTGTCGTCGGCCGGTCCGCCAACCCGGTCCGCGAAGGCATGGAAGCGGGCCGTATCCCCACGCGGCAGGTCAAGGATCAGGGCGGCGAGGTCCTCATAGAGGGCCAGCACATCCCCCTGCAGCAAGGCCGCCGCGGCGCCAGGGCTGCCCCCGGCAAGGCGTGCCACAAGATCACCGCGTCCGTCCGGAACCTCAATCCCTTGCGCCCGCAGGACCCCCGTGAGGCCCGCCGCATCAAGCGGCGACAGGGTCACGCGGCGGCACCGGGAGCGGATGGTGGGCAAAAGCCGGGAGGGCGCGTCGGCCAGCAGCACCAATAAAGACCGCTCCGGCGGCTCCTCCAGGATCTTGAGGAGAGCATTGGCGGCATTGCGATTGAGATCGTCGGCCTTGTCGATCATGGCCACCCGCCAGCCCCCCTCGCTGGCGTGGTGGCCGAAAAAGCCGTGGAGCCGCCTCACCGCGTCCACGGGGATCTGGGCCTTCACCTTGCCGCTCGCCTCGTCGCTCGCGCGGCGCAGGACCAGCAAGTCCCCGTGGCCTTCGGACAGAACCCGGCGGATGGCCGGGTGCTCATGATCCGTTGCCAGATCATCAGCACCCGTCCGGGCTTCGGGCGCCAGAACGGCCTTGGCGAGACGATAAGCGAGCGTGGCCTTGCCCACACCCGCTGGCCCGCCGAGAATGAGGGCGTGGGGCAGCGTGCCCCCATTGAGCGACCGGGCAAGACGGCGCTCGGCCTCGCGATGGCCGAACAGCTGCGCCGCGCGGCGCGGGTGGGTGCATCCTGGGGCCTGGTCGGCGCCGGGCGGGGCCTCGCTGGTCGTCTTTTCAGGCCGACGTGCCATGGGCGGTCTTCTCCAGGGGACGGCAAGCCTTTTGGTGTCGCGCGACCAGGACCGGTTCGACGCAGGCCCAGATCCGCCCGGCCACATCCTCCGGGGCACCGGCGGCATCGATCAGCCGGCAGCGGGCCGGTTCGGCTTTCGCGATCGTGTGAAACCCTTCGCGAAGCCGGGTGTGAAAGGCCGTGCCCATACGCTCGAACCGGTCTTCCCGGTCGCCCCCCCGTGCGGCCGCCCGCGACAGGCCCTCTTCCACGGGCAAATCAAGGATAAGGGTCAAATCCGGCACCAGCCCTCCCGTCGCCGCGCCATTGACGGCCGTGATCAGCGCACGCTCAAGGCCGTGGCCGTGACCCTGATAGGCCATGGTGGAATCGGAGAACCGGTCACACAGCACGACCCGCCCGGCCTCAAGGGCCGGCGCGATCACAGCGCAAACATGGTCGTACCGGGCCGCCGCGATGAGGAACAATTCGCTCATGGGCCGCCAGCGCCCCACATCGCCGGTCACAAGCAAGGACCGGATGGCATCGGCCCCCTCGCTGCCGCCCGGTTCACGTGTGGCGACGGGTGTGTGGCCCAAAGCCTCAAGGCGGGCCTTGAGCAGACGGACCTGCGTTGATTTTCCGGATCCTTCACCGCCCTCGAACGTGATGAAGAGGCCGCGCCCGGGTCGCGCCGGCGCCGGGTCGCCCACGTCAGGGGCCATCCGTGGCCGCCCCTTCGGCCCCATCGGTGCCGGAGAAAATCAGATGTTCAAGCCCCAGGAGCGCTTTGCCGAACAGGCCCAGTTCGGGCACGTCCGTTTCGGCAAAAATCGGCGCCGTGATGGGCTCAAGCCCATCGGCTTCAACGGTCATGGTGCCGATTTCCGCGCCCGCCCTCACGGGCGCCTTCAAAGGCGCCTCATAGCGCAGCCGGATCTGAAGGCTGCGCCGTGCCGCCCGGTGAATAAAGGCGCTGACAGGCCGGTCGACGACGGCGCGCACCCGGGGCGACTTGCCATGGAACACGTCGATCTGACCCACCACATCGCCCGCCTGGTAGAGGTCCTCGCGGGAAAAACTGGAAAAGGCGATGGCCATGAGCCGCTTGGTTTCCTGGGCGCGCACCCGGTCGGACGCGAGACCGTTGACGACCATGATCACGCGCCGGTCGCCCTGCTTTGCGGTGCCCACGAGGCCATAGCCGGAGTCCTCCGTATGGCCCGTCTTGAGACCATCGGCGCCGCGAAAGGCATAAATCAGCGGGTTCCGATTGGACTGGCTGATCCCGTTCCAGGTGAAGCTCTGCTCACTGAAGAGGGGCAAAAACTCTGGAAAGGACGTCACGATGTAACGCGCCAGATCGGCAAGGTCGCGCGCCGACATCCGGTGGCGCGGGTCGGGCCAGCCGGTGGAGTTTGCAAAGACCGAAGCGGTCAGGCCCAGTTCGCGGGCCCGCGTGGTCATCATGTCGGCAAAATTCGCTTCCGTACCGCCGATGGCCTCGGCCACGGCGATACAGGCGTCATTGCCCGACTGAATGATGATCCCGCGCAGGATGTCTTCGACCGGGATGGTCGACCCCACCTCGGCGAACATGGTGGAGGACCCGGACGCGGCGCCGCCCTTACGCCAGGCGTTTTCGCTGATCGGGATTTCGTCCTGAAGGGTCATTTCCCCAGTGCGCAGCCGCTCAAAGACCATCGTCAGCGTCATGAGTTTGCTCATGGAGGCCGGTGCCATGGGCTCGTCGGCATTCTTGGCATAGAGCGTTTGCCCGGTCTCGGCGTCAATCAGCAGGGCAAACCGGGCCGGCGTGTCGATGATGTCATCGGCGCGGGCCGGGGCCAGGGCCGTGCACACCGCAAAAAGCGCCGCCATCAGGAGCGCGAGGGCCGGAACCGCCTTCAAGCGCGGGCCAAAGCCCGCCGAAAGCGGGGCATTCAAAGCCAGGACGGTGCCATCGGGAGTGCTGCCAGTCGGCTGGAACATCCGTGTCTCCTCTCGCGTGATCGGATCGGACCGGCGCGCCGCACGCCGGTTGGGGGAGCATAGGCGGCTTTGGGGCGCGCGTCCGCCCCGGATCGCGTAACGGTCAGGCCCTTTAAAGGCCGCGCACCACGGCGGGCTGCTCATAGCCGAGACCGATGAGCACAGTGGTCACTTCGGCAAGGCTGGCCTGCGTGGCGAAGGGCCCGACCCGAACGCGGTAGATGGGCCGGCCATCGACCATGGCCTCAGATACCGAAGGCGTGGGAAAGGACGCAAGTGTTGCCTGACCGGAGGCGCCCAGCACATCGGCGACCATGCGGGCACTCTCGGCCGACCGGTAGGCGCCGACCTGAAGGAAAAGCGGCGCCGGACCAGGCGCGACTTGGGCGACCCGCACGGGCTGGGGCGCGCTGGGACTTGGCCTTTCGGGACTGGACGCCGCGGGACTGGGCGTATCGGAACTGGGCGTGCCGGAATTGGGGACATCGCCGGTATTCCCGCCGCTCAATTGGGTTAATTCGGCAATAGCCATGGACTGGATGACGTCATAGGACGTGATCGGCGGGCCGGCATTCGACTGTGCGGCAACGCCCCTGGCCGTTTCGAAATCGCTTCCCTGGGCGCTCTCATAGGCCGTGAGGCGCTGGCGATCCGGGCTTTCATAGGCCTGCGGGTTGAGCGAGCCCACACGCGGCCCCTCCGGTTGAACCGGCGCCGCGTAGCGCCCCGAAGGCCCCGTGCGGTCCTGGATCAGGGCCGCCAGGGTGGGCGTTGCCGAGCCGCCGGACCGGTTCCAGTCGATGGGCTCGCCTGGCGCAGCGGGGTTGTAGCCGTCAAGCGATGCGAGCTGCACCCGGTTGTCTCCGGTGGCCGCGCCGTCGGCGCCGATGCTGGCCGGCCCAAGCATGCGCACCCGAACGCGGGTATGGCCCTGGCGCCGGAAGCCCAGTTCCTCCGCGGCCGCCTCCGACAGGTCGATGATGCGCCCGTGCCGGAAGGGACCCCGGTCGTTAACCCGGACCTGGATCATCCGGCCATTGCTCAGATTGGTGACCTCCACCAGGCTCGGCAGCGGCAAGGTCGGATGGGCGGCCGACAACCGGGTCTTGTCGAAGATCTCGCCATTGGCCGTGCGCTTGCCGTGGAAGGTCGCCCCGTACCAGGACGCGGTGCCGACGGCCTGATAGGTCCAGTCTGCCTTGGGCACATACCGCACGCCGCGCACGGTGTAGGGCGCGCCGACCTTGTAAAAGCCCCCCGCAAAGGGATTTTCGATGGGCCCCACCGGTGTGGTCGAAGACGGCGGCCGGCTGGCGCAGCCGGCAAGAACGAAGGCGAGGAGCGCGAGGACGAAACCGCCCCTTACGGACGGACAACGCAGGGAATCTGAGACGATACGCAAGGACAACACGGGTGACATCACCTTATTCGCGCGTTTGAGTTTGGGTGCGGGTGTCGCATCGCTGTGTTCTGTCGGCATGAACCTCGCACCGTGATAAGGCTCTGGGCCTGGGGCGGGCTATGGCCGTCGGTTTTGACCTGCCGGTCCTTGGAAGTCCCTCCGCGTCAGGCCAGTATGCCGTGAGTCCGGACGACAATAGCGAAAAGGGATAGCTCCTTGTTGCACGTTTCGCGCCCATCGCTCACCCAAGATCTCACCGATTTGGTTCTAACCAAACCGATCAGCCAGGCCGACCGGATCAGAGCCGCCCAATTCGTGCTCGATACGGTGGTCAATGCCCTGGCCGCGCGGTTGGAACTGCCCTCCAGCATTCTCAAGGAGTGGTGGAAGGGCGTGGCCCCGACGGACCACCATGCGGTGGATCCTGGACGAGAATCCTTCCTGATCGGTGCCTTCGCCCACACCCTGGAGGTCGACGACCTGCACCGGGCCTCAGTCATCCATCCCGGCTGTGTCGTGATTCCGGCCGCCTGGGCCACGGCGCGCGCCATCGGCGCTTCAGGCACGGCCTTCCTCGATGCCGTGATCCGCGGCTATGAGGCCGCCTGCCGGATCGGCATGGCCGCCGGCCGCCAACATTACAAAATCTGGCACAACACGGCGACCATCGGGCCCTATGGCTCGGCCATGGCCTCCGGTCTTCTGCTGGGTCTCGATCGGGGGCAGATGGTCGATGCCCTCGGCAATGCGGGCACGCAAAGTGCCGGCCTGTGGGAGTTCCTCGACAGCGGCGCCATGACAAAGCACCTCCATGCGGGCCGCGCGGCCGAAGCCGGGTGGATGGCCGCAAGCCTTGCTGCCCGAGGCTTCACGGGGCCGCCCACGATCCTGGAGGGGCCGCGCGGCTTTTTCGCCGCCGCCTGTCCCGACGCCATGCCGGCCCGCGTGAGCGAGAACCCCCACGCGCCTTGGCAGGTGCACAACACCTCCATCAAGCCCTGGCCGTCCTGCCGCCACACCCACCCGCCCATGGACGCGGCGCGCCAGTTGCGCGAGACGCTCAAAAGCCGGGGCGCCCAAACGAGCGATATCGCGGCCGTCCATGTGCGCACCTATCAGGCCGGACTGGACGTCACGGATCGCTTCAATCCGCGCACCGATTATCAGGCCAAGTTCTCCATGCAGCACTGCGTGGCCGCCGCCCTGACCCATGACAGCGTGGAGTTCAGCAGTTTCGGCGACGCGGCCCGCAAAGACCTTGCCCCGTTGCGCGCCCGGATTTCGGTGGTGGAAGATCCAAACATGACGGCCGCCTATCCCCATGACTGGGGCGGTGCCGTCACGATCAGCCTGCGCGACGGCACGCGCATCGACGCCTCCCGCGAGGCGGCCAAGGGCGATCCGGAAGCTTTCTTGAGCCAGGACGAACTTGAAGCAAAGGCCCGCGACCTGCTGCGCCACGGCGCCGTGTCCCACGCGGAGTCCTGGATCGAACTGCTCAACAACATCCACCGCGCGCCGGCCCTGCCCGATTTGAAGCAGTTCCTGCTGGCCTAAAGCTGCGGGCGAGACGCGTTGGGCGGCCCATTGAAGCCGTTGGATCGTGCAGGATGTCAGATGTCGCTCACGCCAAATCGGGCCAGCAGATTCAGGTTGGCGTCCATGACGAACCCATCTGCAAATTGGAGTGACCGCCAGAGGTCTTCAGCGCTCTGCGACATCGATTGCGCGAGAAACAAGCTCATGATCGTGCCATGGGAGCACACCAGGAGGGGGCGACGTTGTTCGGCGCTTAAGACGTGATTGAAGCGCATAAGGGCTGCGTCGGCGGGTTCCGCGCCACAACAGGATGACCCGGTGTCTTGGAAGACCCGTGCCATACGACGCTCAAAGTCCTGCGTGTTCAGATAGCCCCAGGACGAACGACGGTGTTCCTCAAGATCCCGGTTCGTTTCCGCACCAACAGGTCGCCCTCTGACAATTTCCTCAAGGGTTTGGCGGGCTTTGGGTTCAGGGCTCGTCAGCGCCGCAGCCGGCATGAACCACGCCAGTGCCTGCGCCAGCCGTGCGGCCTGAGCCCGGCCCTCATTGGACAACCGCCACTGCTTGGGCGGTTGGACGCTCAGGGCGTAAGGCGCACAATGCCTT
>CAYYTT010000026.1:20053-24622 GCA_964474635.1 uncultured Alphaproteobacteria bacterium
CAACCGCCACTGCTTGGGCGGTTGGACGCTCAGGGCGTAAGGCGCACAATGCCTTAAAAGCACGATATCGGCGTGTTTGGAAAAATCCTCAGACATGGGAATGCACGGGGGGGGAATGCACGGGCCACTGCGCCTTTGAACTGAAAGCGATAGCGCGGGGCGATAAATCCGCGCCACGCTAAAAGCCGCGACCGCAGGCGGCCCGGCACCGTTGCGCCGCCCGCGCGGAGCGCTCCCGTCCCCGCTGCTCAGATCGCGCGCACAGGAGCGTCGCTTATTGGTTGCCCAATCGGCCGTCTGCGGCAAGGCCGAACCGTCCCGTCAGGAAGACGGCCAGGAACACGGCCTCCGCGCCGACGGGGACCAGGTCGCCCTCGCTCTGTCCGTCGAGCAGGACCGTCAGTATGCGGCCCGCTAAGGCAATCGCGATCAGCAGAACGGGCGCCGTCATGAGGCGGCGTTTGTTGAGCGCCGCAGCGGCGAGGCAGAAAATGCCGATGGTGCCGAAAAAGGCACCGAGGTCGGCGCGCAAACTGGCCCGCCCCAAAGTGCCTTCGCCCACCAGGCCGAGGGTTCGGGCCGGCACTTCTGGATCGATCACATATTGGCTTGCCACGAACAGCATGAGCGCGCCGAACAACGCGACAACAATGCGAAGCAGGATTTGAGCAATGCCCACGCTGAACTCTCCTGTGTCTACCAGGCCGGCCTTGAGAGGGCCGGCTTTTGAGAAAGCCAGGACCGGTGGTCCGGCCCGGGCCTTGATCGTCTATCCACCCGACCCCATCGCGGAGCCGCCCCGTTCGTCCTGTCAGACGGTGAAGACATCGTCAGCCCCGAAGATTGTGGCGCTGACCGTGAACTCGGTGACGCCGCCATTGCCATCGCGCAGTTCGAAGGTCGCGGTATCCATGACGGTCTGGCCGTTCTCCAGATTTTGCAGCGTGTCCAGGGTGGACTGGTTGGTCTGGTAACTGATCAGACCGAGTTCCACGCCCGCATTGTTGCCGCCGGAGTATTCGTTGAACACGAAGGTGCCGAAATCGCCATCGTCGGTGCGGATCACGCTCACATCGTCGCCGTCGGCGTCGTTATAGGCGATCATCCGTGCACCGCCCGTGTTGATGACCACATCGCCGTCACCCGGCTGACCTTCCGCAAGGTCGAAGGCCGTGATGTCGCCGAAGACATCCACATCCGTCACGAGCGTTGAGAAAACGGCACTGTCTGGAATGATCTCCGTACCCGATGTGTCCGGCCCCGAGTAGCTCAGGACCGTGGCGAGACCATTGCCGGTCGCGCCTTCGAACTGGATCAACTCCACGGTGTGGCTTCCGGCGCCCAGCGTGATGCTGCCCTCCTGGGTGACCAGCCCGTTCGCATCGAACTGGGGAATATCAGAGCGCACCACTTCGGTACCGTTGATGAACAGCCGGCCGCCGAAGAAAGTCTTTACACCGAAGGTGTACTCGCCGCCCTGACTGATCTCGATTTCACCCGTCCAGCGGGCTGCCGTGTTGTCGATTGCGACATAGTCACGGCGGGCACCGAAGCCCTGGTCTTCGTTAATCGAGCTGACGAATTCGATGCCGGCGGGACGGGCCGTGAAATCAATCTCATCGAGGCTTGCCTGGCCCACATCATTGGGCGAGCCGCCATTGATCTCGTTCTGGAAGACTTCGACCTGGAGGCCATCAACGCGCAGGCCGTTGTTGATCAGGGTCTGGCCATCCACGAGCGTTGGCGCGGTGTTGGACGGATCGACCGGATTTGTATCCTCGACGCCCAACCCGTTGATGGTGGCCGAAACCTCGATCAGGCCCCGGTCGCCATTCGCGTCCACAAATTCGAAGGTCGCGGTGTCCCGGACGCTCTGGCCCTCGGGGATATTCAGCCCCTGGACGAGATCCTGACCGATTTCATAGGTCACCTGGGCAATGCCCGGATTGGTGCCGTCCGGTTGGCGCAGGATGTCAATGGTGAACAGGCCGACACTGGGCTCGCCGGCCGGATTGATCGCCACGATGTCGTCACCCTGCAGATCGTTGAAGGCGATCAGACGGGCCCCGCCGTCCCGGGTGTCCCCGGCGCCCTGGAAGCCCGCTGGGATCTCATCCACAACGATCTCGCCAAAGGCATCGGCGTTGCGAATCGTGGTCACGAGCCGGTCTTGCGGGATCAGGGTCAAGGTGTTGCCCGTATCCGGACCGCTGTAGCTGATTTCGAGGGTCCGGCCCGCGCCGCGCTGCCCCTCATAGTGCCGCACTTCGATGTCGTGGCGGCCGGAGGACAGGAAGACCTGGCCCGTCACCGGCTGCAACCCGCCATTGAAGTTCGGGGTCTGTTGGCTGAACACCAGTTGACCGTCGATCACCAGATCCGCACCGACCGCGGCAAGGGCCGAGAAGTCATAGGTGCCGGCGGTCGTGATCTCGAGTTGGCCGTAGAACTCGATGGAGAAGTTATCGAGGTGGGTATAGGGCCGGATCCCTGTGAACGCACTGTTGGCCACATTCGGATCGCCCACTTCGACGAGGTCGTCGACGATTTCGATACCGTTCGGGCGCAGATTGAAGTCGATATCGTTGAAGGTCGGTTGCGCGAAATCGATGGGGCTGGTGCCGCCGCCATTGATCGGGTTTTGCTGAATTTCAGCGTAGAGACCGTCAAACTCGATCGTGTTGATCAGGCCCGCCGTATCGTTGATGCGGGACGGGGCGTTGCCGAGCGGTCCGTCTTCCTGGCCGCCGCCGGTGGTGTCGTTGCCGCCGCCACCATCGGAGCCGCCACCATTGGAGCCATCGTCAATGGTGTCTTCGCCCGGTGTTTCGCCGAAGGCTTCCTCGAAGGTTAGCGGATCGCCGCCGGTGTTGAACTCGAAGGATTCAACACCGCTGACCGTGTCGCGGCCAAACTGGCTGTCGACGATGAAGTTGCCGTCCGTATCCTTGAAGAACGTGTACTGATCGGCGCGGCCTTCCAGCAGGACCGTATCATTCCCGGCGCCCCCGCTGACCAGGTCGTTGCCGCTGCCGGGCAGCAGGAGGTCGTCGCCCTCATTGCCGAACAGGGTGTCATCGCCGTCATCGTTGCTGGCGAAGTAGTTGCCGCTGCCGAAGCCGAGGCCGCCGGCGACCGTGTCATTGCCCGTGCCGCCGCTCACCGTGTCATTGCCGGCGCCGCCGCCGACGGTGTCATCGCCGCTGTCACCGTTCACAACGTCATTGCCGGAGGGCCGCGCAAAGTAGTAACCGCCCGCGTCGCCGGCCACATCATCGTTACCGGAGCCACCACTGACGGTGTCGTCGCCGCCCATGCCCTCGATTTCGTCGTTGCCGGCGCCGCCCTCAATGGAGTCGTTGCCGTCTTCGTCCTGGAGGAAGGTCCGGTCACCGAAGATGTCGTCGTCCCCGTCGGCCCCGAAAATGGTGTCGGCGCCGGTGTTGCCTTCGATCCGGTCGGCGAGATTGCTGCCCAGGATCTGTTCGTCGACACCCGCCTCGCCGTTGGTGTTCACGGGACCCGAGGGCAATTCGGCCTCATCGACAGGGAGCGGATCTTCGTTTTCGGGCGGCGTGGTGTCTTCGCCAGACCCAGTGTCTTCGCCTGGGCCAGTGTCTTCGCCTGGGCCCGTGTCATCCCCCGGTGCAGTGTCATCGCCCGGCGCCGTATCGTCACCCGGCGTCGTGTCATCACCCGGAGTGGTGTCATCGCCGGGGGTGGTGTCATCGCCCGGTGTGGTGTCTTCCGCCGGCGGATTTTCGCCGAAGGCCTCGAAGAAGGTCAGGGATGTGTTGCCGTTGAAGAACTCCAGCGTCTCGACGCCGACCAGCGTGTCGGTCCCGAAGCTGCTCGCGGCGATGAAGTTGCCATTGGAGTCCTTGGAGAACGTGTAGTCCTCCTGGCGGCCGATGAAGCGAACCGTGTCATCGCCCACCCCGCCGTCGAGCAGGTCGTCGCCATTGGCGTCGAGCAGAAGGTCATTGCCCTCGTCGCCGCGCAGGGTGTCGTTGCCGTCGGCGCTGTTCTCTTGGAAGTTCCCGTTGAGGCCACCGGAGACGATGTCGTCACCGGTACCGCCGCTGACCGAGTCGTCCTTGGCGCCGCCGCCGACGGTGTCGTCGCCGCTGCCCCCGTTCACAACGTCATTGCCCGAGGGGCGCGCAAAGAAGTAACCGCCCGCATCGCCGGACAGGTCGTCATTGCCCGAACCGCCGTTCAGCGTGTCGTCGCCGCCCATGCCCTCGACTTCGTCATCGCCGGCGCCGCCTTCGATGGAGTCGTTGCCGTCCGCATCCTGAAGGAAGGCGGCATCGCCGAAAATGTCATCGTCGCCGTCGGCCGCGAAAATTGTATCCGCGCCGAAATTGCCCTCGATCCGGTCGTAGCCCTGGCTGCCGAGGATCAATTCATCCGTCGTCTCCCCATCCGTGCGCACCGATTCGGTGGGCAGTTCGGACGGATCGACCGGCAAGGAGTCCTCGTCGACGGGCGCCGTGTCATCGCCCGGGGCGGTGTCGTCACCCGGCGTCGTGTCGTCACCTGGGGTCGTGTCATCGCCGGGGGTCG
>CAYYTT010000026.1:24722-30934 GCA_964474635.1 uncultured Alphaproteobacteria bacterium
GTGTCGTCACCCGGCGTCGTGTCGTCACCTGGGGTCGTGTCATCGCCGGGGGTCGTGTCATCGCCGGGGGTCGTGTCATCGCCGGGGGGCGTGTCGTCGCCGGCGCTCTCGTCAGGCACGCCGTTGATGGTGGCCACCACGTCAACCTGACCGCGAGCGCCGGTGCTATCGACAAAGTCGAAGGTCGCGGTGACCTGGGTGCTCGTGCCCGGCGCCAGGTTCAGCGACTGGATCTCGCTCTGGTTCACCACATAGATGACCTTGGCGATGCCGGGTGTGCTGCCGTCCGGCTGGCGCAGGATTTCAATCCCGAAGGAGCCCACCTGCGGTCCGCTCACCAGTTCCACGGACTGGACCGCGTCCCCTTCGGCATCGCTGAAGGCAAGCAGCCGCGCGCCGCCGTCGAAGGTGTCGCCGCCGCCCATGTCATTGGGTTTGATCTCATCGACGATGATGTCGCCGAAGGCGTCTTCGTCCGCGATGGTGGTGTAAAGGCGGTCATTCGGTACGCGGACAAGCGCATTGCCCGTGTCCGGACCGCTGTAGGACACATCCAGGATCCGGCCGGCGCCTTGGGTTCCCTCAAAGTGGCGCAGTTCAATCTCGTGACGTCCCGGCGCCAGGGTGATTTGGCCGGTCACGGGCTGCAGGGTGAATTGCACGCTGCCATCGGGCAGATCCACGCCCACGAATTGGGGCTGGTCCTGGCGGAAGACCTCCTGGCCGTTGATCGTCAACTGGCCGCCACTCGCCATCAGTGCCGAGAAATCATAGGTCCCGCCCGTGAGGATCTCGATTTCGCCGGAAAGCTCGATGGAGAAATTATCCGAGTGGGTGTACTGACGGATGCCATCATTGCCGTCGCCCTGCCCGCTTAGTTCGGTCAGATCGTCGACGATTTCGATGCCGTTCGGACGCTGCGTGAAATCGATGTCATTGAGGCTTGCCTGGCCGACGATGGGGCCGGACAGGGTCGCCGGGTCGATTTTCGGACCGCCGCCATTGATAGGGTTCTGCTGAATCTCAGCATAAAGACCGTTAAATTCGATCGAGTCGACAAGGCCGGCAAAGGTGTTGATCCGGGTCGGCGCCGTGTTGGGTGAACCGCCGCCCGTCGTATCGCCGCCGCCCGAAGTGTCTTCGCCGCCCCCCGAAGTGTCCTCGCCGCCGCCGGTACCAAAGGCTTGCGCGAAGGTCAGGGTGCCGTCCTGGAATTCGAATTCCTCAACGCCGGACACGGTGTCGGTGCCGAACTGGCTGACCAGCCGGAAGACACCATTGTTGTTTTCGAAGGTGTACTGATCGATCCGGCCTAGATTGCGCACCAGGTCGAAACCAGCGCCGCCATCGAGCACATCATCGCCCGAGCCGTTCAACAGGGTGTCATTGCCCGCGCCGCCGAACTGCTGGTCGTTGCCGTCATCATTAGTGGCGTAGAAATTACCCTGGATCAGACCGCCCGAGATGAAGTCATTATCGGCGCCGCCGCGCAAGGTGTCGTCCCCCGCGCCGCCGCCCAGGGAATCGTTGCCATCGCCGCCCTCCAGCGAGTCGTTCCCCGAAAGGCTCGTCAGGTAGTAGCCGATCAGATCGCCATAAAGGACGTCATTTCCATCATCGCCCCGGATCGTATCGCCCTTGCCGCCGCCGGTCACGGTGTCGTCGCCGTCACCGCCGCTCAAGGAATCGCCGCCGTCGTTACCCTGGAAGTAAGTCCGGTCGCCCCGAATCAGGTCATTGCCGTCGTCGCCGGAAATTGTGTCGGCGCCGGTGTTGCCTTCTAGCGTGTCATTTCCGCCCGCACCGGAGATATCGTCCGTCGTTGTTACACCCGTGTAGGATTCGTCGATATCCGTTCCCGTGAAGACCTGATCCGCCATGACTCATCCTCTCCATTCCCGCCCGATGTCCTGACCGGCGGTTCACGCTGTCTTGTGTTTTGGCCCCAGACTGTCGCGCAATCAAACAGAGATTGCGGCGCCGTGTCTCTCATTCTCGTCTCGCGTGCTCGCCGAGACGCCGTTCTGCCGTCGTGATCGCCCCCGCGCCTCGCAACAATGCGCAGATCTTAAGGCCTCCGAGACGGTGGTTTTACCGTCTTCAACCAGAAGCTCTCAGTGCCTGTGCTTTTCAACCGGGCAGGTGCTGTTTCAAATTCGGATTGCCCGAGGTTAGAGCTACCCCAACCAAACGCAACGGCAATCCCGGGGATCATAGAAATTTCACACGCGCATTGGCCTTTTGGACACGCTTTCGCCGCGCTTGCGATGGCGCCGCTGTTCCGGTCTACTGAAAAAGTGACGCCGCCGTCACCGATTGCGCGGGGCCGCGCCGGCCCCTCAGGCGCACAACCACCACCAAAGCCCTGAACCACAGGGCCTGCCGGGAGAGTGAGCCCATGGACGAGACAACCATCGATCACGGCATCGACCCCCATATCGATCCTTATTCCATCCCGCTCGACAAAATGGACGTGAGCCACCCGGTTCTGTTCTGGGCCTACACCATGTGGGATTTCTTCAAACGGCTGCGCGAGGAAGATCCGGTCCATTACTGCCCGGACAGCATGTATGGCCCCTATTGGTCAGTGACGACGTTCAAGGACATTCTGGAAGTTGAAACCCACCCGGAGATCTATTCCTCGGACCAGAAGCTGGGCGGCATCGCCATCCAGGACGACGAGGAAGACTTCCCCCTTCCCATGTTCATCGCCATGGACCCGCCCAAGCACGATGACCAGCGCAAGGTGGTCCAGCCCATCGTGTCGGGCGGCAATCTCGCCCGGTTCGAGCCCCTGATCCGTGGGCGGGCCGGGGAACTCCTCGATGCCTTGCCCGAGGGCGAGACCTTCGACTGGGTCGACCGGATCTCCGTGGAGCTGACCGGCCAGATGCTCGCCACCCTGTTCGATTTTCCCTTCGAGGACCGGCGCAAGCTGACCCGCTGGTCCGATGTAGCCACGGCGGATGAGCGCTCCAGCATTATCGAAAGCCGCGCCGCCCGTCACATGGAACTGATGGAATGCGCCGAGTATTTCACGCGCCTGTGGAACGAGCGGGTGAACGCGGCCCCCAGTCCAGACCTCATTTCGATGCTCGCGCATGGCGAGGCCACCCGGAACATGACGCCGGAGGAGTATCTCGGGAACATCATCCTGCTGATCGTCGGCGGCAATGACACGACCCGGAACTCCATCACGGGCGGCGTCGTCGCACTCAATGAGAACCCGGGCGAATACGATAAGCTGCGCGCCAATCCGGGGCTCATCCCGAACATGGTCTCCGAAATCATCCGTTGGCAGACGCCGCTCGCCCATATGCGCCGCACGGCGACCCAGGACGCGGTCCTGGGCGGCAAGCAGATCCGAAAAGGCGACCGCGTGGTGATGTGGTACGTTTCGGGCAACCGGGACGAGGACGCCATTCCGCAGGCCGATAAATTCCTGATCGACCGGGAGCGGGCACGCAATCACCTGTCTTTCGGCTTTGGGATCCACCGCTGCGTGGGCAATCGCCTCGCGGAACTGCAGCTGCGCATCGTCTGGGAAGAGATCATGGCGCGCTTTGAGCATATCGAAGTCATGGGCCCGCCCAAGCGCGTCTATTCAAACTTCGTCAAGGGCTACGCCAGCCTGCCCGTCCGGGTGCATCGCAAGCGCTAATGCCCAGAGGCGGCGGTGCTTCAGCCACCGCCGCCTCACCAAGGGGGCGTCAGGTTTTGTCGGCCGCCTTCTGGGCGTCGAGCAGGCCCTGCCAGCGCTTCTGGATTTCCTCATCGTCGAGCCCCAGAAGCACGCCCGCAAGGGAGCCCACGCCGGTCTGCCAGGCATGGGGGTGGCCACTGGTCAGGCCCCCATCGACCACGATGGCCTGGCCCGTCACGAAGAACGACGCGTCCGAGGCCAGGAACAGGGCCGTGTTGGCGATGGCGTCCGGCGTGCCGGCCACGGGCAGGGCCTGCATATGGGGCGCGATTTCCTCGGCCATGCGCGCGGCCATTTGATCCGACTGCGGACGGGGCAAGCCGAAGGCATCGCCGAAAATGGATGTGGCGATCAGGCCCGGGCAGATCGCGTTAACCCGGATCTTGCGCTGGGCCACATCCATGGCCGCGCATTTGGAAAAATGCGCCACGGCCGCCTTGGCGGTGGAATAGGCCGTCGGGCCCCATCCCGCCTGCAGTCCTGCGATCGAGGCCGTGTTGACGATGGATCCGCCGCCGCGCCGCTCCAGATGGGGGATCGCGGCCTGGGTGCCGGCCGCCACCGAGCGCACCAGAAGGTGAAAGGTATGGTCCCAGGCCGACATGGTGACATCGTCGATCCCGCCCACGCTGCCGGCGGCGCCCGCATTATTGAAGACCGCGTCCAGACCGCCGAAATGGGCCGCCGCCCCGTCGATCAAGGCGCGGATCTGGCCCACATCGGTCACATCGCAATGGGTGTAGGTGACGGCGCCCTTGAAGCGTTCCGTAAGGGCGCGGCCTTTCTCATCCTGAATGTCGCCAACGGCGACCCGGGCGCCCTCCTCCACGAACCGTTCCACGCTCCTCAGACCGATGCCCGACGAGCCGCCCGTGATCACCGCGATTTTTCCATCCAACTGTCCGGCCATGGCCGTTCCTCCCTCCAAATCGGGCGTCTACACCGCCCTTATTGATAAGGCTGACGGGTTTTCACGTGATCAACAAGCGTAAAGCGAGCGCGAGAAGCCGGACCGGGAGGTCCCGGGCCACAATTCGTAACAAGACGAAACCGTAACGCCCAGACCCTTAACCATGGCGTGAAGGCGTGCTCACCATGCACCGGCGTCTCCGGCGAAAGGTCAAACAAGGTCCCCAATTTTGTCATTAAACTGAATCATTACGATTGAAGACTTGAGCTTTCTTGATGCTTTGTAATCGGTGTATTTGGAGCACGACTTTCCAAGGCCGATGGCCACAAAAATGAGAACGTCATGCGGACATTCGTCATTGTAACGCTCGCCATTCTCTTTGTGCAGAATGGCTGGCTCTTTGTGCCCAATTCCTGGGCCTCTGAACCCATCATCCTCAAACCGATGGTCAAAAATAATCAGACCCTTCTTCCGGGATGGTCGGCGACGGACGCGTATGATGTCACGAATGCGGTGCAGGCCGACGATCCGGGTCTGAAGGGCGCGCTTGTGGTCTATGATGAAAGTGCCCCGGTGGACGGGCGTGACGAGGCGGTGGCCCGGGTCACTGCGATCCTGACAAAGATCGGATTTGACAAGAGCCGCATCGAGGCAGCCCGTGAGGTTGAGAATATAGACCTTCTTGATGAGGGAAGCGACGGTATGGCCCTTATCGGTGAAGCGGATGATCAGCACTTTGCCGCCGCGCTCCTCGATATTCATTACAAAGGGCGGATGACGGGCACCCAGGTCCGACTGTTCGTTGCCCCCGAAGACATCTTTGAACGGGCTGGCGGCTGGATGCCGGTGGCGGAAGTCTGGTTCCGTCTTGACGGAGAAAAACTGCGCGACGACATTTTAGCCCATGGAAAACTTCTGCCTAAAGATCAAGCCGGTATGCTCTCCCAGGCCGTCGCGCTGAACATTGCCGATCAGGTGCAACTATCAACCGTGAATGACCTTGCAGAACTGTTCATTGCCAATATCCATCGGCAGGGGCAAATCATGCGTGGGCAGATGTGTACCGGGGTCAGCGGAACCGGTCCGGACGCCGGCGGTGTGAGCGGCTTGAACAACACCAATTGCTGAGCCGGGTATCCCCTGCCCGCCAACCGCATTCCCAGGAAGCGATCCATGGCATATGGCCGCCGACTAATCCTTGTGCACCGGCACATGTCGATGATTGAGTTTCATGCCGTCATGGCGAGCAAAGCGAAGCCATCCAGGGCAACGAAATCTGGAGCCAGTGGCCCTCTGGATCGCCGTGCCGCCCAAGAGCGGCTCGCGATCACAAGCTGCGACATCTAAATGACTCAATGCACTAGGTAGCGCAACAAGCGGAAAATCTGGCCGCTGTCACCGATGACTACATCAAGGATTTGGTGATGGCGATGGGGCTTTAGGCACAGAATCTCGTGACCACGACCAATACTTTCCTGGCGGAAACCTGCCGCGGTGACGGTGATACGGGCCTGACGGCAACCGGCCTCTCCGGGTGCTGAAAACCCCTAGTGGATCGACCCAGACATTTGAAGCCCGACAGGTCGAGGTGAGGCAATG
>CAYYTT010000027.1:0-19904 GCA_964474635.1 uncultured Alphaproteobacteria bacterium
TGATGGCGCCGGCCCTGCTGTTCGTCGCCGCCGCGGAGCCCATTGCGCTTGGACTCGGTCAGCCGGCCGTTCTCGCCGAACAGGCCGCGCCCTATCTCTGGACGCTTCTGCCGGGCTTGCCCTTTGCCCTTGGCGTGATGGTTCTGCGCCAATTCCTGGCCTCCATCGGCCGGACACGCTTTCCCTTGCTCGTCATCGTGCTGACCACGATCCTCAATGCCCTGCTGAATTACGTCCTGATCTATGGGTCCTTTGGGGCGCCGCGCCTGGGTCTGCTCGGCGCGGGCATCGCCTCGTCGCTCGCCCATCTGGCCGGCTTCCTGGCCCTTGTCGTCTATGTGCAGGTCGAAGACCAGGCGCGCCGTTTTCAGGTATTCGCGGGTCTCGCGACGCCTGACTGGCCCAGACTCTGGGAAATTTGGGCACTCGGCTGGCCGATCACCGTCACGATCGGTTTTGAGATCATGCTGTTCAATTCCGGCGTCTTCCTGATGGGCTTGATCAGCGTGGACGCGGTCGCGGCCTATCAAGTCGCGCTCAATGTCGCCGCCCTGGCGTTCATGATGCCCCTTGGCTTTGCGCAAGCTGGCGGTGTGCGCGTCGGCCTCGCCGCGGGTGCCAGGGACCGCGCCCGCGTGCGCCGCGCCTGTGTTCTGACCTTCCTCCTCGCGGCGACCACGATCCTTGTCGTGGCCCTGCCGGCCGGGCTCATCCCACACTGGGTGGCGAGCCTTTATCTTGATGTGACCCGAGAGAGCAATGCCCGCCTGGTGGACCTGGTGACCCTGTTCCTGCCCATCGCGGGCGCCTTTGCCCTTTTTGATGCGTCCCAAGTCTCCGCAGCCCAGTGTTTGCGCGGTCTTAAAGACGTGCGGGTTCCCATGCTGGTCGCCGGGGTCAGCTATTGGGCCGTCGGGTTTCCCGTGGCCGCAGGCCTTGGCCTTGGCACCCCCGTTGGCGCCGTTGGGGTCTGGTGGGGCTTTCTGGCGGCCCTCGGCTGTGCGGCTATCCTTTTGGGGCTTCGCCTGTGGCGATTGACACGTGACGTCCAGTCCGGCCCGATGGATCGGGAGCACGAGCAGTCGCCCGGGTACACCGACCCGGCTACACCCATTGGATGACATGGCAAACATGGCGCAAACGGCAACCAGATCGTCCCGCTTGGGCACGGCTTTGAGCGACAGTGCCCTTCAGAATTTGGACGACTTCACCCAAATGGCGGAGCGCAAGAAGGCGAATATTCTGCAATTGCTCGTCGGCCTCGGTTTCAACGCCGCCCTCATGGCGGTCTTCATCTCTCCCTTGCTGGGGCTTGCGTGGCTCGTCGTGAATTCCGCACTCGGCTTTTTCCTGATGCGCACGGCCCAATGGGTGGCCGAGAGCCAGGCCCACACGCTGCGCCATCTCATCTGGCTCTACGGCGCGCTCATCCTGGCCTCCGTGGGGACGTGCTCCGCGATCTACATTTATTACGCCGCGCTGGGCGACGCCGGACCGCTCGTGGCGATCGGCCTGGGCTACAGTGTCCTGATCTATATCCTGGTGAATTACTCGGCGTCCCGAACCCTTCTCCTGGTCGTCGCCGGACCGTTTCTGGCGACGCTGAGCGCACTGCCTTTGGTCCGTCTTGCAACAACCGCCGCGTTCACAACGGAAGACTGGCTGTTTGCCGTATGCGGATTGGGGGCCGTTGCCTCCTTCTTCCTGGCCGCGCGGATTACCGTGCGTTTCAACCGCGACCTGACAAACGCGCTCCTGACGGCCCGCACGGAGCGGGCGGCCGCCGATGCGGCCAACATGCGCTTGGCCGAAGCGCTCGGGCAGACCGGAATCGGGCTTTACGATTACGATGTCGCTGAAAACACGATTTACATGTCGGACTTTGCCAAGACCGTCCTTGGCCGAGATCCGGAGACGGCCATTGCCACCTTGCGCGAGCCCGTCGTCTCCCACGTCCATCCCGACGATGTGGCCCAGGTAGGCGATGCCTTGGACGCACTCCATACGGATGAAAGCGGCGTTTTGAACGTGACCTATCGGATGCGGGGATCCACGTCACCGGAAGGCATCGACCGGTGGATCCATTCACGCGGCATCGCCAACTTCGACGAGGAGGGCAAAATCGCCCGTTTCATCGGCAGCTTGACCGATGTCACCAGCGAGATCTGCCTCCAGGCCAAGCTGGAGGAGGCGCGCTGCGCGGCCGAAAGCGCGAGCGCGGGCAAATCCGCGTTCCTGGCGACCATGAGCCATGAAATCCGCACACCGATGAATGGCGTTTTGGGCATGGCCCAGGCCCTGTGCGCATCGCCCCTTCCGCCAAAGGATCTTGAAAAAGTCAAGGTGATCCGGGAATGCGGCACATCCTTGCTCGGGCTTTTGAACGATGTTCTGGACATTTCCAAAATCGAATCGGGCCATATGACCATCACGCCCGAGCCCGCGGATTTGCGTGACATCATCGGTGGGACCGTCACGCTCTGGCAGCCGAGTGCGCAAGACAAAGGGCTCGATCTCACCCTCACCTTTCGTGACGACCTGCCTGGCGGGCTTGCCTTCGATGCCATCCGTGTGCGCCAGTGTCTGTCTAATTTGCTGTCGAATGCCGTCAAGTTCACGCAGAAGGGAAGCGTCCAAGTTCAGGTCATGCTGCGCAGGGAGGAAAGCAAAGACACTCTGGTCCGGATCACCGTAGAGGATACGGGCATCGGGATCGCACGCGAGACTCAGGACCGGCTTTTTGCTCCGTTCACCCAGGCCGATGCGTCAACCGCGCGCAACCATGGTGGCACCGGCCTCGGCCTGTCCATCAGCCGCAGCCTCGCCCGTCTCATGGGCGGGGACCTGACCGTTGAAAGCGCGCCGGGCGCCGGCTCCACATTCCATTTGACCTTTTGCGCCGCGCCCATCGACGCACCAGAAGCAAGCCCGAGTCGCTCCACCATGACCAAGACCAATACGCCGACCGCTTCCGAAATGCCCGAAAACACCCCGTTCAACGCGCTTGTTGTTGACGACAACGACGTGAACCGACAGGTCGCCTGCCTGTTTTTGGAAAAGATCGGCGCGCGCGTCAGTCAGGCCCAGGACGGCCGTCAGGCCCTCTATGCACTCGCCCAGTCCCCCTTCGATCTTGTGCTCCTGGACATGCACATGCCCGTGATGGACGGCGCGGAGACGCTGTCACAGATGCGAAAGGCGGATGCGCCTTGGGCATCGACGCCCGTGGTCGCATTGACCGCCGACGCCATGGTCGGCGACCGGGAGAAGTGTCTCGGTCTTGGTGCGGATGGTTATGTCTCCAAACCCATCGACCTTGACGTCCTGATCGCGGAAATCGACCGGGTGATGGGCGCGGGACGGCGCGGCGCGGCACTGACCAGAGGGCGGGAGGAGTACAGCACGGGGCGATAAATCCGCACCGCGCTCAAGGCCGCGCCTGCGGCTCGCCGCTCCACGTCTGCGGCCCGGAGCCCCACGACCGCGGCCCGGTGCTCTCGCCCTCACCCCTCGCCGGCGGGCGTTGTGGTTCGCCGTGTGACCTCAAATTCCTCCAATCGGACCTTGGCCTGCTCGCGAATGAACCGCCAGGCGGAGTAGGGCCACAGCGTGAAATTGAAATCGTTGTCGTCTGTATACCACGCACCGCAGCCGGAGCTGAACACCATGTCTTTCATGTCCGTCTGGAGGCGCCGGTTATACTGGTCCGTAACATCGGCGCGCGGGTCGAGCAGCGCGATGTTCCGACGGTTCATGAGCTTCAGGCAGTCGACCACATAGTCCGCTTCGCTTTCGATCATGATCAGGGCCGAGGTGTGCCCGGTCGCGCTGTTGGGGCCGAGCAGCATGAAGAAATTGGGGAAGCCCGGAACCATCATGGTGCGGAAGCTTTCGACCTTCTCCTTCCAAACATCCTGAAGGCGCGCGCCGTCCCGCCCGGTGATGGCAACATACTCAGAAATGTCGAAGGGCCGGAACCCGGTGGCCTCGACGATGACATCCATGGGGTGGAACGCGCCCTTTGCGTCACGAATGCCGCCCGGTTCGATGGCCACGACCCCCTCCGTGACCAGATGGACATTGTCGCGATTGAAGGCCGGCAGGTAATCGTCCGAGATACACCGGCGCTTACAGCCCGGCTCGTAGTCGGGGGTCAGTCTGGCCCGAAGCTCGGGATCCGACACCTGCTCCTCCAGATGCTTCAGGGCCGCGTTTTTCAATTGGGTTTTCAAGGCCCCGTCCCGGCGCAAGGCGAGGATGCCCAGGACATCCATCATAAACCACAGATAGGATCGGTAGAGCCGCATCAGAAACGGCAGACGGCGGAAGAGCGCGCGGCGCCGGTCGGAGATGTCGCGCGTCAAACGAGGAAAGACCCAGGCCGCCGAGCGCTGAAACACCGTAAGGTCCCCGACGGTGGGCGCGATGCTGGGCACGACCTGGACCGCGCTGGCGCCGGTGCCGATCACGGCGACTTTCTTTCCCGCAAGATCGACATCGTGACGCCATTCGGCGGTATGGAACATTTCTCCTTCGAAACGATCACGACCCGGAATATCCGCGTGCTTTGGCAAATGCAGACCACCGAGCCCGCTGACCACCAGATCGGCCCTCACCGTGTGACCATCAGCGGCCGTCACGGTCCAGCGCTGCCCATCGAAGCGGACATCGGTGACCATGGTGCCGAAGCGGATATGGCGCATAAGGCCGAACTTCTCGGCCGCTTTCTGGCAATAGCGCCAAATCTCGCCGCCGCTGCCATAGGAGTGGCTCCAGTCGGGATTGAGATCGAAGGAAAATGAATAAAGATGAGATGGCACATCGCAGGCGATGCCGGGATAGCTGTTTTCCCGCCAGGTGCCGCCGACGCTGTCCGCTTTTTCCAAAATGACGAAGCTGTCGATCCCTGCCTTACGAAGCTTTGCGCCCATGCAGACGCCGGACATCCCGGCACCGAGAATGGCGACACGGACGGATCGCGATTGTGCGGACATGGCGGGCATTCCCCCTTCTGGAGATGTATTTCTTACGCAATTCGTCGGGGCCCAGGCCGCCGAGCGCCGGGTCCCTGGATCTTAAGGCCGGAGGTTGAGACTGGCACAGGGCCGCGCAAGGCTCCAGCATGCACCAAGCCGAGAAGGGCCCTAAGGTGATGGCTCTCAATCACGCGCTCCACCGGCGGCACGATCAGGGCCAGAAGAGAGAGCGCGGCCCGCCATGGTTGTGGGTCAGGCGTTGGAAGCGCCAGGTCAAGGCAATGGCCGCCACGCACAGCCCCACGCCAAACCCGGCCCAGACCCCTTCCGGACCGAGCCCCAAGACCACGCCAAGCAAATAGCTCGAGGGCAAGGCCAGCAGCCAATAGGAGATGAGCGTCACGATGGTGGGCCAACGGATGTCCAGTAGCCCGCGCAGGGCGCCGAGGCTCGTCGATTGCACCCCATCAAGGATTTGCATGAGCGCAACGACGGTAAAGAGCCTGGCCGCGATGTCGATCACATCCGGATCCTCGACCATCAGCGCCGCGATCAACCCGCCGCCGAGGGCGAGCGAGATCGTGAACAGGCTCATCCAGACCATGACCACGAGCAGTGCCGCCCAACCGATGGCGCCCGCCCGTTCCCGTCCGCCTTCGCCCAACGCCTGGGCCACGCGGATGGACACGGCCGCCGACATGCCGAGCGGCCCCATGTAAATGACCAGCGTCACCGCCGACACGATCTGATTGGCGGCAAGCGCCGTCGCGCCGAACCACCCGATCATGAGGCCGGCAAGGGCAAAGGCGCCGCCTTCGGCCGCATACTGCGCACCCATGGGAAGGCCATCGCGCAACTGCGCCCAAATCCCGCCCCGCGACAGTGGGATCGGCACCCGGTAAGCCGCCATCTTTGCCGAGAGCGCCCAGTGCAAAACCATGATGAGCAGCGTGCACGTGGTCGACAGGAAGCTGGCGATGCCGGCGCCTGTGACCCCCAGGGCAGGAACGCCCAAATGGCCGTATATGAAAATCCAGTTCAGGGGAATGTTCAGAACACCGCCAAACGTCATGAGGCCCATGGCCAACCAGGCCCGGTCGACGCCGTCATAGACCTGCTTGAAGGCCAGCAGCATCGTGAAGGGGGCCATCGAAGCGGCAATCCACAGCCAATAGGGCGTCAGGGCCGCCAGCACCAAAGGCGGCTGATCCATCAGTCTGAGCGTCGGAAGGGCCGCAACCATGATCAGCGTGGCCAGGACCCCCATCGTGCCGCCCACCGCCAAACCGTGGAACAGGGCGCCGGCAACACGGTCCGGCGCGCCGGCCCCATAGGCATGGCCCGCATAGATCGCGACGGGCCCCATGAACCCGTAGAGCCCGGCATAGAGCACCGACAATCCGCTCGCCGACAGGGACACCACCGCGAGCG
This sequence comes from uncultured Alphaproteobacteria bacterium, assembly GCA_964474635.1. GTDB lineage: Bacteria > Pseudomonadota > Alphaproteobacteria > JAJFIK01 > JAJFIK01 > CAYUYV01. Next base: position 6,408 of record CAYYTT010000027.1, read on the forward strand.
GGATTTCGCCAAGGGGCGCCAGCATGACCGTGTCGACCACCGCCGTCAGCGTCGAAGCCGTCAAGCCGGCAATGAGCGGCAGAGCCAGGGAGACCAGCCGGGGGACCTCCCGCGCGAGCGCACGCATCGGCACCCGGGGCGAGCGGGGCGGTGTAGGCATGGCGGTACCTCGGGCGTCTGCGCGCCGTTTTCTCTTTTCCGGCATTCAAGGATAGCCCACTGGGACCGGCATGGTAGCGTTTTGCACCCTGCCGGGCGGGGCGCAGGCCACGGGAGCGCTGCCAAGATTGCCGGACATACCAGGAGGGAGAGACGCCGATGCGCACGAGTTTCACGGATTTGGCCCTGAGGGGCGGCCTTTTGGGCGCGGCCCTTCTGAGCCTTCTTGTGCCGGGCGCGGGCGGCGCCGTGGCCCGCGAAGGCGGCGACTCTGCGGCCATGAAGGCGGCGCTTGCGGCGGGCTACAAGGCCACCTTCATCTGCTCCGGCCTGTTCAACGGGGGCCGGGACGTGACGTCGGTGCAGGAGAACGACCTCACGGGCATTTACCCAGGCTACCGCGAGATTGTCGCAGGCTTGCCGGGCGCCCTCATTGACCGGGAGGCGAAGGCCGTTTCGGTGGCGTGGAGCAAAACCCTTCCCCCCCGCGTTGCCCAATGGCGTCCGGGCCTGGGATGCATGCAGCTTCCCATTGGCGCGGATCCGGCCGGGTTTTCGGCCCAGGGCGGGCGCGCCCATCGGCCTGACGAGGCGGCCCGGACCAATCCCCCGGCCCTGTCGCCAGACGCAGCGGCACCTCGCATCGGCGACCGGGCCGCGCTTACGGGTGCGGTGGACAAGGCCTTCGATGCGGCGAGCTATGGCGCAAAGACCAAGACCAGCGGCGTGGTCGTGGCGCGCTCCGGCACCATCGTTGCCGAACGCTATGCCCATGGTCTTTCCGCGGACAAAACCCAGCGCACCTGGTCGGTTGCCAAGAGTTTTTCGGCAAGCATCATCGGCGCCGCCGTCCAGGCCGGCCTGCTCAGCGTCGACGAACCCGCCGGTCTTGCCGCCTGGCAAAGCCCCGGCGACCCGCGTGCCGCGATCACCATCGCCAATCTGCTCCATATGGCCAGCGGCCTCGATTCGGGCACCAGCGGTTCGCGTACGGATCGGCTTTACTTCGGCGGCGCGCGCGTTGTGGACATGGCCGTGACGAAACCCCTTGAGGTCGAGCCGGGCCGGCGCTTCAAATACGCCAATAACGACACGCTTCTGGCCATGCGGGCCCTGCGGGAGCGTTTGGGAACCGACGCGACCGGCACCGCCCGCTATCATGCCTTCCCGCGCCAGGCCCTGCTGTGGCCCATCGGCGCTTACGACACGGTCTTGGAAACGGACTGGAACGGCGATTTTCTCAGCTCAAGCCAAACCTGGACAAGCGCACGGGACATGGCGCGCCTGGGCCAGCTCCACCTTCAGGATGGCCTGTGGGGCGACACGCGCATTCTGCCCGCGGGCTGGGCGGCCTTCGTGGCCACGCCCGCGCCGGCGCAGCCCGGTTCAGAGCGGACCTGGGGCTATGGTGCGCAGTGGTGGCTGCCCAAGGGCGCCGATTATCTGCCAACGGATGCTTATCTTGCCGCCGGTCACCGGGGGCAATACATCGTGGTGGTGCCGAGCGCGCAGGCCGTCATCGTGCGGCGCGGTTTCGACGAAAGCGGCGGCACCCCCTTCGCCATCACGCGCTTCGCCGCCGATGTTCTGGCGGCCCTCGGCCCTGGAGAATAACGTCCCATGTTCTACGAGACGGCCAAAAACGACCACGGCCTGCCCCATGATCCCATGAAGGCCCTGGTCGTGCCCCGTCCCATCGGATGGATCAGCAGTCTGAACGCCAATGGCACGCCCAATCTGGCGCCCTACAGCTTTTTCAATCTGGTGGCCTCGCCGCCCCATATCGTTGCCTTTTCGAGCGGACGCCGCAAGGACAGCCAGTCCAACATCGAGGAAACGGGCGAATTCGTCTGTAATCTGGCAACGGAAGACCTGCGCCACGCGGTCAATGACAGCGCGGCCCATGTCGGTCCGGATGTGGATGAATTCGAACTTGCCGGCCTGGAGCCGGCGCCCTCGACCCTGGTGAAGCCGCCGCGCGTGGCCGCCGCCAAGGTCCATCTGGAATGCGTCTACCTCCAGACCGTGCCACTACGCGGCCAGGATGGCGCGGACACGGTGTGGAGCCTTGTGCTGGGCGAAGTGGTCGGTGTGCATATCGATGATGCCTTCATCAAGGATGGCATCGTTCAAACGGGTGCGATGGCGCCTCTGGCGCGCCTTGGCTATCTCGATTACGGCGTTTTGGGGGATGTCTTCGCGCTGCCCCGGCCCAAATGAATCGTTTCCGCCCGAAGCGGGCACACGACTTGAAGGTATTGACACGGAATGATGACCTACCTCACCGCGGCGGCGTTCGTCGCCATCACATTCACCGTTCTCGATTTTGTCTGGCTCGGGATCCTCGCCAAGGGATTTTATGCCGGACAGATCGGTCACCTCATGCGCGATCCCATCCACTGGCCGGGCGCCATCGCGTTTTACATCATGTACGTGGTCGGCGTGGTGTTCTTCGCCGTGGCGCCCACGGTGCAGGACGGGGACTGGCAGCGCGCGGCCCTGCTCGGCGGCGCGCTCGGCCTGTTTGGGTACGGCACCTATAACCTGACCAATCTCGCCACGCTGCGCGGCTGGCCCATTCCCATGGTTTTGATCGATATGAGTTGGGGCATCGCGCTCACCGCCGCCGTGGCGGGCATCGCCTGCGCGGCGACCCATGCCGTGAGCTGACATCCGGGGCCTGGAGTGCGCGGCGATTGATCAGTACCGCGCTCAAGGCCGCAACTGGAGCCCGGCGATCCAGGGCCACTGGCTCCGGATTTCGTTGCCCTGGATGGCTTCGCTTTGCTCGCCATGACGGCATGAAACTCAATCATCTGAATGTGCCGCTGCACTGGGGCCCTACTCCAGGGTCAGTCGGGGCTGGGTGCCCCGGCGCACCCGCAGGTCGAACACATCCGGACGCGAATAATGGCCCGCGATATCGCTCGCGGCCTTGGCGCGCCGCACGGTATCGAGGCTGCCTTTGGCGATCAGGATGCCTTCGCCCTCGGTGCGCCCGTCCATGGGGCCGGCGATGATCTCCCCGCGTGGATCGATAATGCAGGATCCTCCGTTATGCTCCCATTCGCCTAAGGGACGATATCTGTCCGGAATATCGGACAAAAGTCGCATGCCACCGGCGCACACCACATAGGCCGCCGCCTGGGCCGCGTAGGCCTTTGAAAGAAACACCTGCCGGGTCCAGCAATATTCTCCCTCCGGCGCGTCTCCACTGCGACCGGGCCAAGCCGCCACATGGATCTGGGTGCCCTGGGCCACAAGGGCATAGCCCGGCAACATCATCTGATGCTCCCAGCAGTTCAGACCGCTGATCCGGCCATAGGGCCGCCCATGGGTCACAAGGCCCGCGCCATCGCCGTCGCCCCAGACAAGCCGTTCCGCATGGGTTGGTTTGAGTTTGCGGTGCCGCCCCAAAAGCCGGCCCTCCCGGCCCACGAACAGCAGCGTGCAATAGGCCGTTCCGGCCGTGTCCGGATCGAGCTCAGCCACGCCGATCACGATATCGAGCCCATGCTCCCGCGCGGCCTGACACAGTCGGTCCGTCTCCGGACCCGGAATCCGGATCGCATTGGCGAGATAGTCCGCACTTGCCTCCCACAGGAGCGGGCCTGTGGGCGCATCCACGAAAAACGGATAGCCCGGCAACCAAGTCTCGCCGAAGGCAGCGAGGTCCGCGCCCCGCGCGGCGGCCTGGCCAACCAGATGGACCGCCTTTTCAAGGCTCGCCGCCTTGTCGAAGAGAACCGGCGCGGCCTGGACCGCCGCCAGGGTGAATGTGTCCTTTGTCATGGGATCTGCTCGCCCTCCCCTTGCTCCCGTGGTCCCGCCCAACCGTCAATCCAGCGATTGAACACCGCCGTCGCGGGCCCGGCGAGCCGGGCGCCGAAACGCGCCGTGTCGCGGCGCAAGTCGTGGACGCTGACGCCCGGCGTGGCGCCGATTTCAGCGGCATGGCCGATCAGCCAGGGCTCAATCCCATGGCGGCCCGCCTCCAGATGAAACTGAAGCCCCAGTCCATGGGCGCCCAGCGCAAAGGCCTGGGTCGGGCAGGCCGGCGTGCGCGCAAGGTGCACAGCGCCCGCGGGCAGATCGAAGGTCTCCCCATGCCAATGGAGCACCGGCGCCGCACCGAGCGGGGCCAGCACCCCTCCTGCGCCGCCCAGGCATTCCACCGGCGCCCATCCGATTTCCGGCCGTGACGCCGGATAAACGGGGGCGCCCAGGGCGCGCGCCATGATTTGCGCGCCGAGACAGATGCCAAGGGTCGGGCGCGCCTCGGCAAGGCGTGCCTGGGCGATCTGGATTTCGGTGAACAGAAATGGATATTCTCCGGTGGCATTCGCGCTGATGGGTCCGCCCAGAATTACGAGAAGATCCGCGTCCCGCGCCGGGCTTAAATCATCGATTCCTGCCTCCAGAAGGCGCAGCCGTGCCCCCCGTGCGGCCAGGATCGATGCCAACAGGCCCAGATGTTCGAAATGAACGTGCCGGATGGCAACAACAGTGATCACGCGTCAGGCCCTCCCCGTTATCAGTACCAACAGCAAAGGCCTGGCCGCGCCGGGCGATCTTGGTCCTTAGGAATCGCCGCCATGATAACCCGCGCCGCCGGCGCCTTCGATGCCGGCAAGCCCCTGGAAATCGTCGAGGTCGATCTGGAGGGCCCGAAGGCCGGCGAGGTGCTGATGGAGGTGAAAGCGACCGGCGTGTGCCATACGGACGCCTACACCCTGTCCGGCAAGGATCCGGAAGGGGCCTTCCCGGCCATCCTGGGCCATGAGGGCGCGGGCGTTGTCCTGGAGGTCGGGCCGGGCGTGACGTCGGTGGCGCCGGGGGACCATGTGATCCCTCTTTACACGCCGGAATGCCGGGAGTGTGATTACTGCCTCCATCCGCGCACAAATCTTTGTCAGAAGATCAGAACCACGCAAGGTCAGGGCGTCATGCCCGACGGCACGTCCCGTTTTTCCCACAAGGGAAAGCCGCTCCTTCATTATATGGGCACGAGCACCTTCGCGAACCACACCGTGCTGCCAGAGATTGCGGTGGCAAAAGTCCGCAAGGACGCCCCCTTCGACAAAATCTGCTACATCGGCTGCGGGGTGACGACCGGGATCGGCGCGGTGATGTTCACGGCCAAGGTGGAACCGGGCAGCCGCTGTGTGGTCTTTGGCCTCGGCGGCATCGGGCTCAACGTGATCCAGGGTCTCAAGCTGATCGGCGCACGCCAGATCGTCGGCGTCGATATCAACACCGCGCGTGAGGCGATGGCGCGCTCCTTCGGCATGACCGACTTCGTCAATCCACACGCGATCGACGGGGATCTGGTGGCCCATTTGGTGGATCTGACCGGCGGGGGCGCGGACTACAGCTTCGAGTGCATCGGGAACACTGATGTCATGCGTCAGGCCCTGGAATGCTGCCACAAGGGGTGGGGCGAAAGCATCATCATCGGCGTTGCGCCGGCGGGCGCGGAAATCGCCACCCGCCCGTTCCAGTTGGTGACCGGCCGTGCGTGGCGCGGAAGTGCCTTTGGCGGCGCCCGGGGGCGCACCGATGTGCCCAAGATTGTCGATCTTTACATGGAGGAGCAGATCCGAATCGACGAATTGATTACCCACACAATGCCCCTTGACGACATCAACACGGCGTTCGATTTGATGCATGAGGGCCAAAGCATCAGAAGCGTCGTTCTTTATTGACATCCACCGGGTATATCCACAGCAAGAGAGTGGTGTTGGGACAACGGGGGACGCGGTGCGGGGCCCATGGCCGTGCTTCATGACGATTTGGCAAGGAGAATTGGGTTTTTCGGGAAAGGGCCTTTACGCGACAATGCCGCGAAGCGACACTCCGCCAGCGGCTTTGCGCGATATTGGATCGCCTGCCTTGCCTATCGGAGGTTGAGTTGACGGACGGTGTCCGCAGACTGCGGTGCGTCCAGGGAGCCCGCCGCTTCAAGGGGTTGGTTTAGAATGGTCAGGTCGAACGACTGGGTCTTCACGTTAAGCGTGAATATCTGGGCCGGCATATTCAGCATTCTCGGTGCATTCGGCATTTTGAGCCTGATGAGCGACATCGTGGTGTTCGAAATCCACATTGGCGCCGTCGTGGAGGCTTGGCAGACCGTCACCCGCCAGATGATGGACTACCTGTTTGGATGGATCTTCCGTCTTCTGGGCCTCGAATTCCCCTGGTATGTCAAAGACTATTTCACAATGTCGTTTGTGGCCGCCGGCATGCTCGCCCGCACTTACGTGAAAGTGAATGGCAGCATGCGCGATGCCCTGGACGGATTTCGCGAGCATGTGTGGCGCGATATCGTCTTTATCGTTGCGTGGCCCTATCCGTTTTTGCTCGGCATGCGGAAGATTTTTTTCGACGGCGATGATCTGGATCGCCAGAGTTTCTTGATTTATTTCGAAACAATCGTGTGGGGCCTCATCGTAATGGCCATCAACTACCTGCTGATTTTGAGCGGCGCGCCGCGCGCCTGACCCGCACGGGCCGCGACGAGAGGCCTTGCACAGAACACGCGGTGTGTTTTGACCGGGCCGGAGCCGGTGAGGCAGACTTGTGGGACGAGACCTTCTCGCCCCAACACTGCCGAGGATGCTCCATGTTGCCAGTCTTGATGTTGCCAGTCTTGCCTTTTGCTTCGCGCACCCCTCTGACATGCCTGCCGCTCGCGGTTCTCTTGGCCCTGGTCGCGGCGCTCTCGCCGGTTTCCGGCCGGGCGCAAGACGCGGCGCCACCGACACTTCCGGCAACGACGGCGCCGGGCGAAAACCCGTATGTCTGGGATTTGACCGATCTGTTCGCCACCACGGCAGCCTGGCAGGCGTCCCACGACAAGGCCAAGACGGACATTGCGGGCCTTGCGAACCTTCAAGGCACCTTGGACGACGGCGCGCAGGATCTGCTCAACGCCGCTGACCGGATCAGCCAGGTCTATAAGGACGTGTTGCGGCTGGTGGTCTACGCCACCCTGCGGGCCGATGAGGACACGCGCATTTCCGCCAATGAGGAGCGACGCCAGATGGCGCAGGCCCTGTTGGCGGATTTCGGCAAAACGGTCAGCTGGTTCGATCCGGAGCTTTTGGACCTGGGCGCGCGCCGGCTGGAGCGCTACTTGCGCCGGGAAGAAGGGCTCGACAAGCACAGGTTCGCCTTTGAAAACACCCTGAGGGCTGCCGAGCATACGCTGGACGAGGAGGCCGAAGCGCTGATCGCCGGAACGGCGCTCATGGCGCGCGCACCGAACACGACCTACGATATTCTGACGGGTGCGGAACTTTCCTGGCCTGAAATTCGCTTGTCTGGACGACGGGTCATCCGCCTCGACAAGGCCGCCTATTCCAAATATCGCCAGGAGCCAGACCGCGGTGACCGGGAACTGGTGTTCGACACCTTCTGGTCCGTGTGGAAACGCCATGAGCAGACCCTCGGCTCGCTGCTCAATGCGCACCTTCAGGGTCTCAAATTCCAGACCGAGGCGCGCAAATTTCCCTCGTCCCTGGCCCGCGCCCTGTTTCCCGACAACATGCCCGGAACGGTCTATCAGACCTTGGTGGAGCAGGTGAACGCCGCCCTTCCGACCCTGCACCGGTATTTCCGCCTGCGCGCCCGTATGCTGGAGATCGAAGGCCCCCTGGCCTATTACGACGTCTACGCACCACTTGTCTCCCTTGAGAAAACCTTCACCATCGAGGATTCCATGGTGCTCACCCGGGAGGCCCTGGCGCCCCTGGGAGGGGAGTATCTGGCCGCCTATGACCGGGGCATCGAGGGGCGCTGGATGCACGTCTTTCCCAAGCCCGGCAAACGCTCCGGCGCCTACATGTTCGGGGCGGCCTATGACGTGCACCCCTACGTCCTGCTGAACCACAACAACGATTACGAGAGCCTGTCGACCTTTGCTCACGAATATGGGCATGCGGTGCATTCGGTTCTGGCTTCGGCGAGCCAACCGTGGGAAACGGCGAGCTACGCCACCTTCATCGCCGAAACCGCGTCCATCATGAACGAAATGCTGCTTCAGGATCTGATGGTGGAGAAGGCCACCAGCGACGAGGAGCGGCTGTTCTATCTCGGCAATGGGCTTGAAAGTCTGCGTGGCACCTATTTCCGTCAGACCATGTTCGCCGAGTTCGAACTCGCCGCCAGCGAAGCGGTCGACCGGGGTGACATCATGACGGGCCCGAAGTTCACCCAGATTTACGGCGACCTGCTACGCCGCTATCACGGGCACAACGAAGGCATCTTGAAGATCGATGAGGCCTATGCCGTGGAATGGGCCTTCGTCCCCCACTTCTACTACGACTTCTATGTCTATCAGTATGCCACATCCATCGCCGCGGCCGCGGGCCTGGCGGCATCCATCGGCGAAGGAGACGAGGCAGCGCGAGACCGGTTCATCACCATGCTGAAGGCTGGAGGATCCGACCATCCCTACACACTCATGAAAGCGGCCGGGGTCGATCTCGCCGCGCCGGCGCCCTATAAGGCGCTGCAAAAGCGCATGAACACGATCATGGATGAGATGGAAGAGATCCTGGACAGTCTGGGCCGCTGAAGGCCCGCAACGGCGGGCGACATGCCCGAACGACGGCGTCTGGCTTTGCATTATGTTTGCGTGGTTCGCTCACGTGCCGCTGGCGCTCGGCGGGGACATCGCAGCGGCGCCGGGCCGCGGTGGCGGCCTTGAACAGGATTGGCAAGAACCGCCTGACGCCGCTTTATCCGATGGACGCGAGCAAGCTGCCGAGGGCCTCTTCTTCGCTCTGATCGGGCGCCTCGGATGGACGTGCCTTCGCGGCGCCGGCGTCGCCTGGCGCCCCTGTGGCAAGGGGCGGCGCCGGTTGGGACGGCCCCGGCGCCCCATCCACTTGCGTTGGGGCCTCACCGCCGGTTCGCCCGGAGGACGCGCTGGTCAAATCGGCAATCGCGCGCTGAAGCTGCTCGATCTCAAGAGGTTTTGGCAGATAGGCATTGAAGCCCGCCGCCATATAGGCCTCGCAGTCCCCCGCCATGGCATTGGCCGTGAGGGCCACGACGGGGACCATGCACAAGGGCTCCGGCAGGACACGGATCACCTTTGTGGCCGTGACGCCATCCATGATGGGCATCTGAATGTCCATCAAAATGAGGTCGTAGGACTGCTCGCGCATCTTACGCACCGCGTCCTGACCATTTCCCACGACATCGCACTCATGGCCGAGTTTTGCCAGGATGGTCGAGATCACCGTCTGATTGACGGCGTTGTCCTCGGCCACCAGGATCCGACTGGCTTGGGTTACGGGGGCCAGGGATTTCCGGTCGCTGGTCGGTGCCGTGATCTCCGTCAACTCGGACGGAGCAAAAGGAATATCAAGCCAGAACGTACTGCCGTCGCCCAGGGCACTGTCAACACCGATACGGCCATGCATCAGCTCGCAGAGCTGTTTGGAGATCGCGAGCCCCAAGCCCGTGCCACCGAACCGGCGCTTGATGGAATTGTCCGCCTGCGTGAAACGCGAAAAGAGACGCTGGCAAGTCTCTTCGGCGATACCGATCCCCGTGTCGGTGACCTCGATCTTGATCCGGACGGAGTCCTCGGTAACGCTCCGCGCCATCGCGATTACCTGGACACACCCGTCTTCGGTAAATTTCAACGCATTGGAAACGAGGTTCAAGAGGATCTGACGCACACGCCCCTGATCGCCGCGAATGACGGCGGGGATCGCCGGATCGACCATGGTCTCCAGGCTGAGACCTTTTTCCCGCGCCTTCGGCCCGAAGATCGACATAACACTCTCAATGGTCCGGCGCAGATCGAAATCGATCAGCTCCAACTCCATCCGCCCGGCATCGAGTTTCGAGAAATCCAGGATGTCATTGAGAATGCTGAGAAGGTCCCGCGCGGACTCCTCGGCCAGCGTCACATAGGACGCCTGGTGCTCGTCGAGTTGACTGCGGCGTAAAAGCTCCAAAAGGCCCAGGACGGCATTCATTGGTGTCCGGATTTCATGACTCATCATCGCCAGGAAGTCAGACTTGGCGCGGCTGGCGGTCAGGGCGGCTTCCTTGGCCTGGACCAAGTCCTGCTCGGCCTTCTTGACGGTCGTGAAATCCGTGGCGCAGCCGATCACTTCCTCTTCGCCCGTGACGGGATTGGCCACCCGGCGCATCACGTCCTGCATCCAGCGGTAGCCGCCATCCTTGTGCAGGATGCGATACTCACAGACCGCCTTGCTTTCCCGCTCAAGTCGGATGAGCGCCTGGCCGACGGCGCCTGCATCACTGGGATGGATGACGTCCGTCAAGGTCAACTGGTTCTGGCCTGCATCATCCGGGTCGTAGCCGAGCAGGTGCTGCACACTGCGCGAAACCGATGACAGGCGGACCACGAAGGGCCGATCCTTTTCCCGTTCCGGCATGGGTGCGGTGTAGACCAGGGCCGCGCTCGATTCGAGCATGTGACTGAGTTTCGCGTTGCTCTCTTCAAGGGCGATCTGACCGGTCTTCTCCGTCGTCACGTCAAGGATGGAGCCGGACATGCGCAAGGGGCGCCGGGCATCATCAAAACGCGTCTCCGCGGCGATCCGAGTCCAAATTGTCTGACCCGTTCGCCGGTGCAACCGAAAGTCCGTACGCAGCAGGCCGCCCCGCTCAAGCGAGGTCTCAAGTGCCTCGATGATACGGTTTCGATCCGGCCCGTAGATGTGAGAAACGAAGAAGCTGAAATCGAGCATGCAGTCCCGGGCTTCATAACCGAGCAGGGCCATGAAACTGTCGGAGGCATAGATCTGCTGGGTACGGATGTCCCAATCCCAAAGGCCGATGCCCGAGCCGCGCACGGTCCGCTCATAACGTTCCTGTGCACCTTTCAGCGTGGTGGTGATGTCCACTTCTTCGGTGACGTCCTCGATCAAACCGAAGACGCACAGTCCGGGACCGCGGTCGGCCAATCGCTCACCGCGCAGCCGCAAATGCACGGTGCGCGCGCCCCGGACCGCCTTGACCGTCACCGCGAAGGCTTCGCTGTGGCTGGTCGCCCGCTCCAGAAGACGCGACAAGTCCGCCCGATCGTCCTCATGGCACAGGGCCAGAAAGGCCTGCAACGCCAGGGGCTCGCTCACCGGATCGAGCCCGAGAATGTGAAACACGCCATCGGACAAGTGGATTTCGCCGCGCCGGGGATACCACCACCACAGGCCGATGCGCCCGATCTGCTCCACTTGGCTCAGCATGTCGCCGGCCGTCAGGAGGGCATCGCGTGAGGCGACCTCCATGGCCCCGTCGCGCAGGCTGACCGCCACCAGATCCGCCCCCTGCTCCAGGGGCGTCAATTCAAGGACCAGCCACTTCTGCGGCCGGGTCTTCGCGCCCTGCCCTTGATGCCCGCCGCGCAGTCCGCTCCAGCAGACCGTCATGCGCGCAGGGCTCGAGGGATCGAGAGCATCAAGCGCGTCGCGCACCGCCGCCCGATCAAAACTGGCAAGGCCGTCGAAAAATCGAACCTGGGCCGCGGCGGGCAGGTCAAGCAGGCCGCTCGCGGCCGGATTGTGCCAGACAACCAGGCCGGTGCGGTCCAGGCATAGCAAGGCCGCCGGCCCGGAGGCCGCGATGCTGCGTTCAATGTCCGCGGCGGAAGTCATGGCGGCGGGCCGATCCCCTGTGCCGGAGCGTCTCGATGCCGAGACCGGAGGTGTCATGGCGTTGACGGCCACACGGCAGTGGATGGAGCGCCCTGGCACCATGGGCGGTGAACCGGGACGCTGGGACCGTCAACTGGTGCCAGCACTAGGGGCTGATTCGCCGTCCAATGCGACGCCTTCGAAGTCGAGAACGGCGCAGGTCCAGGATAAATCTTTAAGTGCATCGCACACGTCATTTGCGCCATCCCAGGTTTCAAACGGCCCGGCCTTGAGCCGGTAGAACGTTCCGTTCCCACCCAATTCGACCCGAGCCACCACCGGTGTCAAAACGCCGATCAGGGACGGATGGTCCCGAGCGATGGCACGCCAGCCCCGGCGCGCCTTGTCCGCATCCCGATAGGAGGCCAAGTGCACGGCGAACAGTTCGCGGGCCGGACGGCCGACCGCCGGCGCGGGCTTGGCTGGCGCCTTTACCGGGGCCCTCACCATGGTTTTGACCATTGCGTCACCGGGCGCCCCTGCGGAGACGACCTCAGCTGGCGGGGCGCTTCCCAAATCCGCCGCCTCGTCCGCATCCGTCACGGGGATGTTGTCCCCCGTATCGCCGACGGGCGTCGGATCGAGCCGCGACAGGGCAATGCGCAGCGCCGCCACGTCCTGCTCCAGGCGTTCGAGCCGATCCTCGACGCCCGGCGCCCGCCCCGCATCGCGCGCCTCGGCTTGGCCTGGCGCGGCCGCATCCGCGCGCGCCTGCCCATCGCCGGCAAAAGGGACGGGCACCAGCGCGCACCCCGCCAGGGCCATGGCCGCCGCCACGACAAGGCATCTTTTGGCCGGGACACCCCATGGTCCCGCCCCAACCCCAAAAATGTTCGTCATCCCCTCACCGTCTTACGAGGCCCCCCGGCCCACGAGGCCCCCCTGCCCATGCGGCACCCTCAGAGCATTAGGGGAAAAAGCTGAAGGGCCGGTTACGGGGCGGGCGGCGCCAGGAACGGGCTGGTGCGGCCCCGTGCGATCAGGTGGGCCGCGGCACTGGCCTGGGAGAGACAATCATGCAGGGCATTATGGGAGCGGGTTTGGGTCGGCGACGGCAGCCCTAAGTGCCCGGCAAGCCCGCCGGAGGACAGATGATCAATGGGCAGGCCCGCATCGCGGAAAAAGCCATGCAGATTGGCCGCATGCGGCACCGGAAACCGGCCCACAAGCCCATAGAGCGCAAGGTTTTCCGCGATTACCTCGTGGTCCCAACCGTAACAAAAGAGCGGCGCCGGACCCAGAAAGGCCAGAAAACGTCCATAGGCTTCCTCAAAGCTCATTCCATGGCGGGCGAGATCCTCGTTCGCGATGCCGGTGAGATTGGTGATGAACGATGAGAGGACCGGGTTGATGCGCGGGCGCACAAGAAGATCGAGGCCCGCCAGGGTGCGGCCCGACGCGGCCTCGACCCGCACGGCGCCGATCTGGATCACCTCGCGATGCTCGTTCGGGCCGGACCAGCCGCGCGCCCGGGACCCCTCCCACGCCGTGAACTCCAGATCGAAAATCACCGCCTGCGCCTCGCCGCCCATGCTGAAAGCCCTCGCCGCCGCGTGCCGCCTGTCCCGGGCCGGTGATAAAACAGCTGCCGGTTGGCGCGCCAGTTCGCAAATCAGCCAATTCACAAGTCCGGCCGTTCGCCAGCCGGGCCGTTCGC
>CAYYTT010000027.1:20004-30519 GCA_964474635.1 uncultured Alphaproteobacteria bacterium
GGCCGTTCGCCAGCCGGGCCGTTCGCAAGTCTGGCAGTTCACAAATCAGATGGCCCGGTGTGGTAAATCCTCTTTCCTAAAGGGCGGTGCCGGGGAGGGCCGTCCAAGACGATAACAACGACACGATGCGCGCCCGAAGGGATGTCGCGCACTTTCCAGGGGCAATGCCATGGACGATCAGGCCAGCAACTCCAATCCGATCCGCCAGAGCGCCGCCAGTGCGGCCGCACCGGGCCAGCCCATTCCCACGGGCCCCACACCGCCGGCCCTGCCGCCCTCGCACGCGCAGTATCCGGCCGCCCCGTCCGCGGCGCCCCTGTTCGATCCGGCCCGCGCCGCCGCGCATGATTTTGCGAAATTCGTCCGCGTTTTGTTCGAACGGGCCGATGCGGACGACCTGGCCGCCTATGACGCGGACACGCTGCTCGGCATCGCCCGCTCCGTATGGGACCTTCTGGAACACCGCGAACCGGGCGAGCGTATCATCCGGGTCTTCAATCCCAATCGCGAACGGGACCACTTTAATGGCGGGTGTACCGTCATGCAGGTCCTGTCGCCGGATATGCCGTTCATCATCGATTCGGTCCTGGGCGAATTGTCAGCCCTCGACCTGCCGATCCGGCGGATCCTGCACCCTATCGTGGAAACGCGGCGCGCCCCGAATGGTCAGCGCCTGGAAGTCGAGGCGGCCACCTCGCTTCAGCCGGGCACACCCGACGAACGGGCCGCGCGGGACATGGGCTTTACGCGCGAAAGCGTCCTCCATGTGGAGATTGATCGGCATACGGATCCCATCATGCACCGGGAGATCGAGCGCGAAATCGACTCCGTGCTGTCCGACGTCAGCCTCGTCGTCAAGGACTGGGGCCCCATGATGGAGGGGCTGCGCGACGCCACCGAGGATTTGCGCCGGCACGCCCCTTTTCAGCCGGACCGGTTGGAAAAAGGCGAGTTCGAGGAAACCCAGGCGTTCCTGAAATGGCTCCTGAACGGCAACTTCGCCTTTCTGGGCATGCGCGATTACGAGATCGTCGGCGGCATCGACGAAGGCGATCTGGTGCCGCGCCAGGATACGGGCCTTGGCCTTTTGTCCGATCCCGACGCCCGCGTGCTGCGCCGGCGCGACCAACTGGCCGTCATGACGCCGGAGGTGCGCGACTTCCTGCGCCAGCACCAGCCGATCATCGTGTCAAAGGCCAATGTGCGCTCGCGCGTCCATCGGCGCGTTTACATGGACTATATCGGCATCAAACGCTATGGCCCGGACGGATCAGTGATCGGGGAGCGCCGGATCGTCGGGCTGTTCACGGCCGTCGCCTATAACCGGTCGACCTGGGAAATCCCGCTCCTTGCCCGGAAGGTGGCGCTGGTTCTGGAAAAGGCCCGCCTACCGATGAACGCCCATGATGAACGGGCGATGATCAACATCCTGGAGACCTTTCCGCGCGATGAGCTGTTCCAGGCCACCGTGGACGAGATCTTACGGGCCTCCATCGGAGTCCTGCGCCTGCAGAAACGTCCCCACACGAAGATTTTTACCCGGCACGACCGATTTGATCGCTTCGTGGCCGTTCTCGTTTATGTGCTGCGCGACAAATACGATACGAATTTGCGCATCAGGATCGGCGAATTGCTGGCGGACCGTTTCGATGGCCAGGTACAGTCCTTCCACCCCTCTTTCAGCGACGGACCGCTGACGCGCGTCTATTTCATCATTAGTCGGAATGTCGGCCCTCTGCCGGATGTGGACATCTCTGAGATCGAGACCCGGATCGAGGCCTTTACCCGCGACTGGGCCGAAGACCTGCGCGTGGCACTGTCCACCACCCACGGACCCGCGCGGGGCCGGGAACTGGGCGTGCGCTATGCCTCGGGCTTTTCGGCCGGCTACCGGGATCATTTTGGCTGCGGACCGGCTTGCGAGGACATCGAAATCATCGAGTCCCTGGGCGCCTATCCGGAAATTGGCCTCAAGACCTATCGCAACACGGAAGATTCCGACTCCGCCATTCACCTCAAAAGCTATCACTGGGATGTCCCCCTGCCCTTGAGTGACTGTCTGCCGATTTTTGAAAATATGGGCCTGCGCGTTGTCGAAGAAGTGCCTTACGCCGTCGAAGTGGCGCAAAATTCCGGGCTCACGCGGGCGGGCGAGGATGCAAGCGGGAGAACCGTCTGGATCCACGACTTCTTCATGACCCACACGGCGCAATGGCCCATTGCGATGGAGACCGTGCGCACGGTTTTCGAAGAGGGCTTCCGCGCCGTATCCAGCGGTGTGGCGGAAAACGACGGGTTCAACCGCCTGATCATCGAGCAGGGCATGTCCTGGCAGGACGTGGTTGTCTTGCGCGCCCTCGCCCGGTTCCGCAAGCAGGCCGGCTCCACCTTCTCGGAAAGCTATATCGTCACGGCCCTGAGCAGTCAGGGTTCGATCGCGCGCGACCTTGTTGAATTGTTCCGGGCAAAGTTCGACCCCGATCTGCCCTTGAGCGCCGAGGCCCGCGAGGCCCGGCAATTGGAGCTTGAGGCCGAGATCGAACAGGCTCTCGAAAAGGTGCCCGTCCTCGATATCGACCGGATCATCCGGCAGTTCCTCAACCTGATCCAGTCCGCCCAACGCACCAATTTCTTCCAGTGGGCCGATGACGAGCGGCGCCGGCGCAAGAACTATCTGTCGATCAAATTCGCCAGCCGCGACATCGCGGACCTGCCCGAGCCGCGGCCCCGCTTCGAAATTTTCGTCTACTCGCCCCGCGTGGAGGGCGTGCACCTGCGCGGCGGCCTGGTGGCGCGTGGCGGCATCCGCTGGTCGGACCGACCAGAAGATTTCCGTGCGGAGATCCTTGGCCTTGTGAAGGCGCAGCAGGTCAAGAACGCCGTCATCGTTCCGGTCGGCGCCAAGGGCGGCTTCGTGCCCAAGCAATTGCCGGCCGCGGGCGCAAGCCGCGATGACATCATGAACGAGGCCATTGCCTGCTACCGCCTGTTCATATCGGCCTTGCTCGACCTGACGGACAATCTGGGTGAAGAAGGCGTTATTCCGGCCAAGGACGTCATAGCCTATGACGGCCCCGACCCCTATCTCGTCGTGGCCGCCGACAAGGGAACGGCCACCTTCTCCGACATCGCGAACGATATGGCCGAAACCTATGGCCACTGGCTGGGCGATGCCTTTGCCTCCGGGGGCCGGACGGGCTACGACCACAAAAAGATGGGTATCACCGCGCGCGGCGCCTGGGAGGCGGTCAAACGGCATTTCCGCGAACTGGGAACGGACATTCAGTCGACAACCTTTACCGTGGTCGGCATCGGTGGCATGTCGGGCGATGTTTTCGGCAATGGCATGCTGTTGTCCACCAAGACGCGCCTGATCGCCGCCTTCGATCACCGCGACATCTTCATCGATCCCAATCCGGATCCGGACCGGTCCTATGCGGAACGGCGCCGGGTGTTCGATCTGGGCCGCTCAAGCTGGCAGGACTACAATCCGGAGCTCATCTCCACCGGCGGCGGCGTCTTCAGCCGGCAGCGCAAATCGATCCCCTTGTCGCCCGAAGCCCAGGCCGCGCTCGGCATTGCGAAAACCGCCGTCACACCCGCCGAGCTGATCCGTGCGATCCTGTCGGCGCCCGTGGATCTGCTGTGGTTCGGCGGCATCGGCACTTATGTCAAATCAGGCGAGGAATCCAACCTGGACGCAAGCGACCGGGCCAATGACGCCGTGCGCATCGATGCCGACGACGTGCGTGCCCGGGTCGTGGGCGAAGGCGCCAATCTGGGCTTCACGCAGCGCGGCCGGATTGAATTTGCCCGGCGCGGCGGGCGCATCAACACGGACTCGGTGGACAATGCCGCTGGCGTGGGCTCTTCCGACCACGAAGTGAACATCAAGGTTGCGCTCAACACGGTCGTGGCCTCGGGCGCCCTGACCCTTGAAAAACGCAACGCTCTCCTGGAGGACATGACCAGCGATGTGGCGCATCTGGTCCTGAAAAGCAATTACGACCAGACCCTGGCGCTGACCATCGCCGAGACCAATCGCCTTGAGGATTTCGATGCCCACGGACGGTTGATGCGCTGGCTTGAGCGGCACGCGGGCCTCGACCGTGGGGTGGAATTCCTGCCCGATGAGGAAACGCTCGATGAACTCAAGGAACGCGACGAGGGCCTGACCCGGCCGGAACTTGCGGTTCTGATGGCCTACACAAAGACCAGCCTGTTCGACGCCCTGCTGGCCAGCGATGTGCCGGACGATCCCTGGCTCGTCCATGACCTTGTCGCCTATTTCCCGGCCGTCCTGGGCGAGCGGTTCCCCGATGCCCTGGCCAGCCATCGTCTGCGCCGGGAAATTATCGCCACGGTGCTGGCCAACGACGTGGTGAACAAGGCCGGTTTGACCATGGTCAACCGGATCGAGGAGAGCACGGGCATTCCGGCGCCTGAGATTGTCCGCGCCTATGTCATCACCCGTGAAGTCTTCGGGCTTCGAGCGCTTCAGGACCGGGTCAATGCACTCGATCTGGAAGTGCCCGCGACGGTCCAGATCGACGCCCACGGACAAATTGCCGACTTCATGCGCCGCCAGGTCTCGTGGTTCCTGCGCTACCGGCCCATGAATTTGAACATCGGCCCCGCGATTGAGGCCTATCGCGGCCCGGTGTTGCGCCTTGCCACGGGCCTGGAGGACATGTTGTCCCCCTTTGAGGCCGACCACTTTGAGGCGGCGATGGATCTGGGGCGCCGGGACGGCCTTGAAGAGCCGATGGTGCGCCCCCTGGCGCTCCTTGACCCCTTATCCTCGGCCACCGATATCATCGATGTGGCCAAGCGTTGGTCCTGGTCGCCGGAAGAAGCGGGCGTCGCCTATTTCACGATCGGCTCCGCGCTCCACCTTGACCAACTGCGTATGGCCGCAAAAACCCTGTCGCCTTCGGAGCACTGGGAGCGACTCGCCATCAAGCGCGCTCTGGAGGATTTGTTCCGCCAACAAAGGGTCCTGACCAACGCCGCCATCGGATCATCCGTGGAACAGGGCATGGACCAGACCGACGGCCAGTCCGTTGCCGCCCTGTGGCTCGACGGTAACCGGCGCGACATCACCCGCGTGAATGCGTTGCTCAATGATCTGACCGCATCTGGGCCGCTGACGGGCGCGAAACTGTCGCTCGCCGGCAGTCAAATCCGTGATTTGACGGCCGGGACGATCTGAGTCAAAGCGATGAACGTGGAGCATGTGGATCTTGATGGCTTCGCGTTCGCTCGCCATGACTACTGGGGCAATGTCACCAATGAGAGGACCCGCTGCGGCTCAAAATGAACCCAGATCCGCAGCATCGTCTTCGGTTGCACGCACCATGCGCAAAAAGCCGCGCACGTCACCGGTCACTTCTTCAGTGAGTTCCGGGCGATAGACCAGGGAACTCGTTGGGTCGTGGTCGAACTGATCGAAGGCATGATCCGCGTCCTGAAACCGCTTCACGGTGAGATCGAGACCCGTCGCCTTCAGATGATCGGCCGCCTTCAGGCATGCCAGCGAGGAGACCACCGTGTCCTCCTCGGCGATGATCATCAGGCTGTCCGGCTCATGGGCCCATCCCGCCTTGCCGGTCAGGCTCATCATGCCGCAATAGGGATAAAACAGGATTGTGCCGGCCACGCTGGAGCGCAGGGCCGGGTCTGGGATGGCACTCAACCCCGTGGGGCCTTGGGTCTTCAAGTCCATGGCCATCAGATCCATGATGGCCCACGCGCCATGGGACTGGCCCATGAGGACCACGCGGTCCGGATCCGCATCCGGCAGGCGCTCGATCAAGGCCAGAGTGGCGGCCACATCGCCGGCCCGCTCACGCCCCCACAACCGACTGCCCGAGCAGACCTTCGCGCGTGCCTCGGCCCGGTTGAGACCGCGCGCTTTGAAACTGTCCACGATAACGGCGAGGTAGCCTTCCTCGGCGGCAATTTGCGCCCAGTACGGATGATGGGCCCGCACCCCGCCGCAGCCCGAAAAAATCGCCAGAACCGGAAAAGGTCCCTCGCCCTGGGGCCGCACCACGATCTTGTCCACATCGAGCGCGTCGACCCAGGTCGGCAGGGAGCGGGTCGGCACCAGCCACCCGGTGGCCTGGCCATGCACGGCAATGCCAACCCCCACGGTCACGATCGCGATCAGCGTCAAGACTCCAACGACAATCCAGCGAAAAATGCCCATGGTCTGCGCCCCTCATTCGGTCAGTGTCGGACCCGGCGACCCGAGGGCCGCCGATCAGGCCCCATCAATGCCGGAAATGGCGCATGCCCGTAAAGACCATCGCCGCACCGGCCGCATCCGCGGCGGCGATGACGTCTTCGTCACGCATGGCGCCGCCCGGCTGAATGACCGCCGTAGCGCCGGCCTCCAAGGTGGCCTCAAGGCCATCCGGAAACGGAAAGAAGGCATCGGACGCGACCACGGACCCCTTTGTCAGCGGTTCGGACAATCCGGCCGTACGCGTTGCATCGAGGGCCTTGCTGGCCGCGATGCGAGAGGAATCGAGGCGGCTCATCTGTCCCGCGCCGATGCCCACCGTGGCAAGCCCCTTCACATGAACGATGGCGTTGGACTTCACATGCTTGGCCACGCGGAAGGCGAACAGGAGGTCGGCGGCCTCTTGCGGTGTCGGCGCCCGCTTGGTGACGACCGTCCAGTCGTTCGGGCTCACGCGTCCGTCATCGCGCGATTGCACTAGGAAGCCGCCGGCCAAGGTCTTGATCTGCCGGCCCCTGGCGGCCGGGTCCGGCAGGCCGCCCGTCAGCAGAACCCGCAAGTTCTTCTTGGTCTCAAGGAAAGACAGCGCCTCCGGGTCCGCGTCCGGCACGATGATCACTTCCGTGAAGCGCTCGGCGATGGCCTCGGCGGTCTCGCGATCCAGAGGGCGGTTGAGGGCAATGATGCCGCCAAAGGCACTGACCGGATCGCAGCGCAGGGCAAGGTCGAAGGCCTCCCGGGCACTGGCGCCCAGGGCCACGCCGCACGGGTTTGCGTGCTTGATGATGGCGACCGCCGCCGTCTCGGCCGGATCGAATTCGGCCACCAGCTCAAAGGCCGCATCCGTATCATTCAGGTTGTTATAGCTGAGCTCCTTGCCCTGGACCTGGCAGGCGCTGGCCACGCCCCGGCGCGCCTCGCCGGTCACATAGAACGCCGCCGACTGGTGCGGGTTTTCGCCATAGCGCAAGGTCTGGCGCAGCCGTCCGCCCAGGGAAAGAAACGCCGGCGCCGGATCATCAACGACGTCACCAAACCAGGTCGCGATAGCCGCGTCATAGCTTGCCGTGCGGGCAAAGGCCTTGGCGGCAAGGCGCTGGCGCAGGATTGCATCCAGCCCGCCATTCGCCCCCAAGGCCTCCAGCACGGCCGCGTAATCGTCCGGATCCACCACAACGCCCACATCGGCATGGTTTTTTGCGGCCGAGCGAATCATCGCCGGACCGCCGATATCGATGTTTTCAATGGCTTGCGCAAAATCCGCGCCCTTCGCGATGGTCTCCTCGAAGGGGTAGAGATTGACGACCAGCAGATCGATCCCAGTGATCCCATGGGCATCCATGGCGGCCTTGTGCTGGGCGTTGTTCCGGATACCGAGCAACCCGCCATGGACGGCCGGATGCAACGTCTTCACCCGTCCATCGAGCATTTCGGGAAAACCGGTTACTGAGGCCACGTCATTCACCGTGAGCCCCGCCTCGCGCAGCATCGTCGCCGTGCCGCCCGTTGAAATCACCTCAACGCCGGCGCGCGACAGGCCCTTGGCCAGATCGACGATGCCGCTTTTGTCGGAGACGGACAAAAGGGCCCGGCGGACCGGTGTGATGGACATGGGGCTTTTCCTCCGTGGAACGGGGATCACTCCGACCGGTCGGGCTCGCCTTGGGGGAGCGCGCCGCCGCCGCCGGACCGATCTGGATGGGATGGGTCTCGATTGCCCGGTACGCTATCGCCTGCCGGAGGATTGGCAAGCGTGGAACGGGTCAGTGGCCGGTCATGCCGCGTCTGCGGTGCCTCGGCACGGCTCTCGGGCTCAGACTCCAAGGCGGACGGGTGATCGGGGGCAGGCTCGGATGGCTCTAGAGAAAAACCAGACCCAGAGGATGGGGCCGCAAGATCGGGACTTGGCGCCCCCGGCGCGTGTGGGGGCGTCTGCTCCGGCCGGCGCGGCGTGTCCACGGGCGGGATGGGCGCCATGGCCTGGAGCGCCCATTTGAAGACGATCCGGTCGCCCGCCAACGTTCCGGAGACCACGAGTTGGCGTGCCGCCGTCAGCGTATCGGTCTCGTCGAGATAGGCGCTTTCTTCGATCCCCAACTGGCCGCCACTCACCTGGAACCGCCACAGGCTGCCGTCCCCCAGGGCAAGATGCAGGCCGTCCCCATCGCCGGAGCGCTGGGGCGTGACATCGGGATGCAGATGGAACCGGGCCGTCACCGGCAGCGGCGCGGAGCCGCGCGCCCGCGTGCTCCGGTCGCGCAGCCGCATGACGGTGTCCTCTCCGCGCACGTCCCGCCCGCTTGCACTGACGTAGAAGCGGCGGCGGTGCACCACACCGAAGGCCGGCGCGTAACCGTCATGGGTGGCGTCGATCAGGGTGCCTTCGTCCTGGTCGGCCCGGGAGGCATCGACCCGGCTCGGCCCGGAGACGAGCCGCCCGTCACCGCGCGCCGGATTCAAGAACTGGGCGCAGGAGCGCTCTCCCACGGTGATGGTGGAATGGGCCGCCGTGGCACGCAGGGCCTGGTGCCAGTCCGGCCCATGGGTTTGGCCCGCGCCGCAATTGACGATGATGCGCTGATCGCCGCTGCTCAATTCGAAGGCCAGACAGCCCGCATGGGCGAGGGCCGCCTGCGCGCCGCCCGGCGGCGGAGCGGTATCGAGGATCGCAAGCGTTTTGCCCCGCGCGATACGGTGATAGCCCGTGGCCGTTGCCCGTTGCAGCGCCTGCCCGCCAATGGGATCGAAGGCCAGAAGGTCGGTGAGTTCCTCGCCGCCGATCCTCCGGGCGCCATGGAAGGCCGCCGTTACCCCGTCACCGTGAACGAACAGGCGCAGCATCGGTGCCATGCGGTCGAGGGCATGTTGAAGGGCTTCGGGGCGCGTGCCGCGCCGCTCCGCGAGGGCCCGGTCGAGGCGCGCCAGATCGAGGAACACATCGGCGAGGACCGCCGGGCTGCGGCTCACATGTCCGCCGTCGGGCAGGATCTGACGCCCCAGCGCCTCAAGGGTCAGGGCAAGGCCCCGTTCCACCCGCGCCTCGCCGTGGGGCACGCACAGGCCCGACAGGGCCAGACCGATGGCGGCCGTCAGGCGCGGCTCGCCCTCGGGCGCCCAAGGCGCGGTCAGATAGAGGTGATGGGCTTGACGGCTCACGGACCGCAAAAAAGCGGAGCGCCAAATGAGGTCCGAGCCCTCAAGAATTGCCGGCGCATGGGTGAGCCACGTCATCAGGCGGCGCGCTGTCACCTCCGGGCGCCAGGCCACCGGATGCCACGCGCCGCATTCGTGCATCCAGGTATTCACCAGCCACCAGGCGTGATTGCGTGATGGCCGGCCATCCGGATGGAGCGCCTGATAAGCGGTCACATGGCGCAGCCAGGTGAAGCCGTGAAGCCCATTGCGCCAGGTTTCATTGGGGCCCAGGAGGCGCCAGGGGGCCATGCCGGCCGCCGCCGTTTCCGTGCCGCCCTCAAGGGCATAAATGCCGGCGATCAGGGCCTCGCCGGCGGTCAGATCCGCGCGGCGCGGTTCCATGGCACTATAGGTGACGCGGTCCGGCAAAATGCCCTGAAGGCCCAGCAGGTCGCTGCCCGCGACGAGGACACGGCCAGCCGCGTTGCGTCCGGCGCGGGAAAGCCCGCTCCGTGCCGCGTCCGCCCACCCTTGCGCCAAGGCTGAGACTGTCATGCCCGTCCTCCGGTGGCGCATGGGCCCTCAGGCCGCGCCGCGCAACCGTTCAATATTGCCGGCATAGGCGTTGGGGCCGCCCTTGAAGGTGGCCGTGCCCGCAACCAGCACCCGGGCTCCGGCTTCGATTGCCCGCGGCGCCGTTTCGAAATTGATGCCGCCGTCGACTTCCAGGTCGATGGCGCGGCCCGTCGCATCGATCCGTTCCCGGAGCGCCCGGATCTTGTCGAGCTGGCTTTCAATGAAACTCTGGCCGCCAAAGCCCGGATTGACACTCATGACGAGAACAAGATCGAGGTCCTCAAGGACGAAGTCCAAGGCCTCGACGGGTGTCGCGGGATTGAGCGCGACGCCGGCCTTGGCCCCGACCGAGCGTATATGTTGCACGGTTCGGTGCAGGTGCGCGCCCGATTCGGGATGCACGGTGATGATATCCGCGCCTGCTTCGGCGAAGGCATTGATGTAGGGATCGACCGGCGCGATCATGAGATGCACGTCAAAGGGTCGATCCGAATAGGGTTTGATGGCTCTCACAACATTCGGGCCGATGGTCAGATTGGGCACGAAATGCCCGTCCA
>CAYYTT010000028.1:0-21452 GCA_964474635.1 uncultured Alphaproteobacteria bacterium
CTTTGCTCGCCATGACGGCATGAAACTGAAGCATCGACATGTGCCGCTGCACTAGAGCCCATTCAATGATCTCCGAGTCATTGAATGGGCTCTAGCGTATTGATTTTGAGCGCTTTCCGGGCGGAAAACCGCATACACTTTTCCTGAAAGCGCTCTAAGGCCGGGTTATGGACCGTGGGGAGGACAGGCGCGCGATGATAACGCGGCCTTGAGCACGGTGCCGATTTATCGCCCCGCACTCTAACGATGGTTCTGGTCGAGCATCGCAGGGCTGGTCGGCAGGCGGACGACAAAACGTGTGCCTTGTGCTTTGGGGCAGACATGGATCGAGCCGCCATGGCGCTGCGCGATCCGCCGGCAAATCGCCAAACCGAGCCCGGACCCCGGATAGCATTCACGCGTGTGCAAGCGCTGAAACAGATCGAAAATGCGTTCTGAAAAATCCGGTTGGATCCCGATCCCTTCGTCATCGACGAATACGTCCACATGGGTGGGATAGGCCTGGCCCGAGATGGTGATTTTCGGCCGCTCTCCGGGCGCCACATAGGTCAACGCATTGGCCAGCAGATGGTGCAGCATCAAGGCCATCTGGTCCTTATCGGCCAGGACACTCGGCAAGGGCCCCTCGGAAATTGTGGCTTTGGCCTCCGCGATCCGAACCGACATATCGCGCAGCACCCGCGATAGCACGGTGCCGAGATCGACCGACTGGAACGATGCGCCGTGGGTCATCACCCGCGAGTAAAGCACAAGACCCGAGACAAGCCGGTCCATGCGCTGGGCGCCCTCGACCGCAAAGGCGATAATATCTCGCGCGTCACTGTCGAGATCTTCCGCATACCGCTTTTCAAGCAGCCGGCAGTAGCTCGTCACCATGCGCAGCGGCTCGCGCAGGTCGTGGGATGCGATATACGCAAAGCGCTCCAGTTCATTGTTGGATTGGGTCAGGCGAGCGGTCTCGTCGCGCAGGCGCTCCTGGGTCCGGTTCAACCGGTCATGGGCGGTGAGCGTGTCCCAAAGCTGCGCGATCCGCCGTGCACAGTCCGTGTCAATATCGCGCCAAGGCTCGGGCGTGCCCAGCCCCGGTTTAGGCAGACGAAACCACAACAGCACCGTGCCCGGTTGGATCCACACCGCGAGCACCCCCAGATGGCCATTGGCCTGCCGGTCACCATCGCCCTGCCCGTCCGCATCCTCGTCCGGCTGGGTCAAGCCGCCGGGATCCTGACCGCACCAGGCAAGCCCTACTTGCGACCGCGTGACCGGTCCATCAAGAAGGTCTTTGTACAAATCCCCCACAAGATGGCGCAGATCGCTTGCCGAGGGTGTGGCACCCAAGGCGGCAACGGCCCCATCTTCCACATGGGCCACCCCGTGGGCCTGCACCATCTCCATGAGATCACCGCCCAATTTGCGCAAGGTTTCCGGCGAAGGGCGCATGGTCTGAAGCTGAGCCATCAGGCCTACAAGGGACGCCCTGGCCCGTCGATCACGTTCCAGCACATCCCGGTGGCGCAACGCCGACAGTTGGAGTGACGCCATGCCCGCAAGCGTCTCAAGCATCTGCACAAAACGATTGGCAATGGGCCGGCGCCCGCGGCACAGGCACACGATGAAACCGATCATGCGCTCCTGATAGACCAGTGCCGCCATCACCACGTGACGCGCGCCAAGCGCGGCGTAATGGTCGAAAACCGCGCGCTGGCCGGTACCCCGGTCTTCTGTGGGCAGGGCCAAGGCGAGACATTCGGAGACGGGATTCTCCGTGGAGGCCTCGTCGACCGGCACACACAGAACACGCCCATGACCAAGGCGCTGGAGAAGACCGTCCGGCCAGGCGCTTGCCTCAATGGGCGGACCATCGACCGGGCCGGCAATCCCCCGCGCGCTTTCGGCCCGCTGGCGCACGGTATTATCATCGTCACACAGATAAAGTTCCGTGCGCAGCCCGCCGGTGACCGATCTGGCAATGTCGGTCGCCATCGCACCCAGTTCGCCAATCGTCGTCGACAGGGCAAAACGGCTGAGCGCGAGCCGCAAGGCCTGCATCTCGCTGTCGTCCCTGGACGGTTCACTGAGTGTGAGGGCGCGGGGATTGTCGGGAGCGTCAAGCCATCCTGAACGCGAAGGCCGGCGCGCCGGAGCGGCAAGAGGCACGGGATCGAGAACGCGTTCACTGGTCGGCATGGCAGCGTCTCCCATGGTGGCTGCGGGGTCTGCCGAACGCCTCAAGGGTCTGTGATGGCCCCCGCGGCGCCGGACGGATCATCGGGCTTGGGTATCGTGCAGGTACTGGGTGTCAAGAAGCGATTGATGGCGGACAATAGGGTCGCGGGCGTGACGGGCTTGGTCAGATAGTCGTCCATGCCCGCACCCAGAAACCGGCCCCGGTCCCCCGGAACCCCGAAGGCCGTGACGGCCACGATCGGAGCCGCACCATGCCCATCGGGCAGCTTACGGATCTTCCGTGTTGTCTCGATACCGTCGATATCCGGGAGTTGAATATCCATGAGGATAAGATCGTAGACGTTCGACTTTGCCAGGGCGACCGCGCTCAGGCCATCATGGGCGAAGTCGATGCGGTGATCGGTTTCATCAAGAATGGCTTTAAACACCATGCGATTGACCGGTGTATCTTCGACAATCAGTATCCGGCGGGCGTCAGTTCCGCGGCCCTTTGGCGCCGTGGACCGCCCCGTCGGCCGGCCGTCCCCATGCGCCTCGGGCGCCAGATCGACCGGAACGCAAACCCAAAGACGGGTGCCGTAGCCCCAGGGCTCCACGCCGATCCGGCCGCCAAGCACCGCACACAGACCGCGCGCGAGCGCCAGACTGAGGCTGCCGCCGTCCCGTGGGCCGCACAGCGTTCCATCGCCGGGATTGACGGGCGCCATCAGACGCTCACGGACGGCCTCATCCAGCGCCGATCCGGTATGATGCACTTCAAAGCGCAGGACACGGGCGGACGTGCCGCGTTCGGACAGTGCCGCCCTCTCCTCGTCCTCACCATGCCGACGGAGCACCTCGCCGGGGCCGGCCGATAGGACGGCCGGATCAAGGCGCAGCGCGGCGTTCAGGGGCCCTGGACGGGACGCATGGACCGCCTCGGCCAGGAGATGGGAAAACAGCCGGCCCAAACGACTGGCGTCGCCCTGAAGCTCCGGCATGGGTCTCAGGCCGGGAGAAAAGCGCAAATCGATGCCCTTTGTCTTCGCCTGGGCGTGGAGATCCGCCACGACGCGGGTCACGAGGCCCGCCGGATTGAAGGACACAGCCTCCAGATCAACCGGCAGGGAGCCCGAGGCCACCACATCGACGATGTCGCTGACCAGGGAGAGCACCCGGTTACCCGACTGCCGGATCGTCGCCGCCGCTGAACGGATCGACGCATCGCCGGCCCGTTCGGACAGGACCGAGGACAGCCCGATGATGCCATTCAGGGGTGTGCGGAACTCGTGGCTCATCAGGGCCAGAAAATCTTCCTTGGCGCGGCTTGCGGCCAGGGCGCTTTTGGCCTCCCGTTCGGCGCGCCACTGGGCCGCCTGTTTGTCATGGAGGGCGCTTGCCAGTTCATCAAGAATGCGGTGGCGTTCGCGCCCGAAGGTGAGCGCCCGCCACAGGCCAAGGCTGTTGACTTCATCCTTGGTCAGAAAGTCCTGGGCACCGAGCCGGACGGCGGCCAGACCGAGGGCCGGATCATTCTGTCCCGTCAAAACGATCACCGGCACCTGGGGAACCTGATCGAGCAGGCGACGGCAACTGTCGAGCCCTGAGCGGTCGCGCAGTCCCAGGTCCAGGATCACCGCGTCAACCGGTTCGCGCTCCAGCATATCGAGCGCGTTCTCCAGGCTGGGCGCGTTCAGGATCGACGTGGGGCGCGAGGCCGGATCGGGCCAATCGCTGCTCTCGATCAGTGAGCGCAGCAAAATGGCATCGCAGGCATCATCCTCAATGTGCAGGATGGTCCGTTGACCGCTAAAGGACGCTTTTGAGACAGGGTCGCACAGAAGAGACTGCATGTTCATCAACTGTCGGTCTTTGTTATGGCGACGGGACGGACGGGCAGACGGTGTCCGAAGGGGGGAGAGGCGGTGGGGGTACGCGCGGGACAAGGTTGAGCGCTTTGATCGGCGGTCTTTTCGGTCAGCGCGGATCTCGCGCGGAGCCAACCGGCACGCGGGCATGCTCGCATGGATCAATCCGCGCGGCGGGTTCGCGTCGCGGGGCTGCACGAGGGCCTTCCCTCACTCTTCGCGCCCCTATTCGTCGCGCCCCTACTCGTTGCGCCCCTACTCGTTGCGGTTGGCGGAAATCAGCAGCACATGGCAGCTTTCGCCGTTCCACAGCACATCACCGATCCGTTCGAATTGTACCGGGCGACGGCGACGGTCCTGGGAGCGCATGGACAGCAAACGGATCAAGTCCGAACCGACGAGCGTCTCAAACGGCAGGGCGAGGAATCGGCACCCCGCATCGTTCACGAACCGCACGCGCCCATCGGCGCCCACGACCACCATCGGCTCGCTCGCAGTGGAAATTTCTTCATGGCGCGCCGGGCTCGTGTCGAACCGGTTGACGAGTTCGCGCAGGCGCTCCGCCGTGACCCGGTGGCGACTGACGGAATGGACGGCCGTGCGAAACAACAAGAGCGGATCAAGATCGTCCTTGGTCAGGCAATCCTCGGCCCCGAGCCGAATACATTCCTCGGCGACCGCGTCCCAGGGCTGGCCCGTCAGGACCACGATGGGGGTGTCGGTCTTCTCGCGCAGCCGGGCGATCGATTCGCGAAAACTCAGGCTGTCGGGCAGGTTCAGGTCAAGGAGGATCAAATCGACCTTCCCCTCATCAAGACGGTTGCAGGCCGCCTTCAAATGATCTACGACCTCCAGGCTTTCGGCCCAACCAATTTGCTCCGCAAGCATTGCTTTGACCATCGTGGCGTCGGCGGGGTCATCTTCGACAAGCAAGATGTGGCCTAACTCCTGAACGGCGCGTGGCCGTTCCGCCAGACTTGTATGCATCAGGTGCTTATCCTTCCATTCATCCGCATTCCAACGAGCCGATGGTGCATTTATCGTTCATCGGCTCCCGATGAAGCTTTGTCGACCATGCGTAAACGGACCAAACGAGATCAGCCATTTTTGACGATAAGGCGAGCTGCAGTCCCGAAAGCACACTTCACGCATGATCAGGCGTCAAATCCTGCGTCAAACCGGATCTTGTTCCGGATGATCGGAAGGAAAAGCTCTTCAAGCCGGCGATCTGACCGCCACTGAAACGATGGCCGTGCCACGCTCCAGTTTTCAACCGGCTCCGTTAGACCCTACTTCGAAACACAACCCGAAGGTTTATCCGAAGCGCCCGACCCCGTCGCGGGCTTTCGATCTAACTGTGTTGTAACATGACGGTACAGTCATGTTCATGGAGAGCCAACCCCCTAAAGCCGCAAATATCTTAATATTCACAACTTTTGAAAACTTTGGATAACCCAGGGGTTTTGGGTCACATATTTATGGAAAATGAGCCAAGCACGATATCGGCGCGCAGAAAGAAGCCCGGCGTGATTTCATAATCCTGGTCGGAGGGGAACGACACCTCCGGCGCGAACTCCAGAAACAACCAGTCACGCCACACCTGGCGCCGGTAATTGAGCCGCAGGGTCACTTGCGTGATTTCGTGCCGGGGCTCGGTCGCCGTCTGAATGCCGACCTGATAGCGCAAGACCGCCGCGGACGAGAAGCGCTGCGCCAAATCCACATCGACGCCGTAAAAAATGCCGTCGTCTTCCTCCGACCAGTCCGCGCGGGGCGTGACACGCAGGAAAAAGCGCTTGTTGAAGCTGCGTTCGAAATCCACAAAACCGCGCAGCGCAAAGCCCTCATCCGTGAACCACCGGCTTTGCAACAAAACCCGTGCGGCCCATTTGTCGATGGCAAAGGTCTGGCGATAACGCGGACCGATAAACGCGATCGGATCGCCCCCCCGCAGCCGCCCGCCCGCCTGCACACTGATATTGAAGCGCTCCGTGGCAGCCAAAAAACCCTGGATGGCAAGGACGCCGTCCTCGCGATCGTCTTCGGGCTCCAGAAGAGACTTGATATCCGCCTGGAGCGGATTGTCTTCGGACCCAAGCGCCCGGTCGAAATCGCCGGACAGCAGCAGGACCAGGCGGTTGTCGGTTTTCGGCAGAACGAAACGCCCCCGCAGATTGAAATCGAAGTCCGTGCCGAAGCCGGAGCGCCAAAAGCCGTCCGTGCGCAGACGCAGGCGATTGACGCGCACCTCTTCTTCGAACCGCTGGGGATCGGAGAAGAAGCGATTGAGGCGCATGCTCTCGGTCATGGCCCGTTCGAAATCGCTCTGGGATCCTTCGACGACGAGTTGTTCCATGTCGTCGCCCTTCGACGGGCCCTCGCTGTCGTCCCGGGTCCGTTCGAAGTCGCGAAACCGCACCAGCTCGTCGGCGGCGGGGATCATGATGGGTTCGTCGGAATACAGATCAACGGTCAGGGCCGGATCCTCGGCACCCTCGCCCGTTTCGCCAAGGCTCGCGTCAGCGCTGGAGGATGTGACGGGGGCGCCCCCCTCGTCGGAGGCTGGCCCCCCTTGCGGAGGCTGCGGTGGGGCCTGCCGATCTGGCGGGGATGCCTGATCGACCACGCCCTCGTCCCCATCGCCATTCTTGGTTGGTTCGGCTTCGATGGCCTCAGTCTGGCCCGCGTCCTGGTCGGTCACGCCATCGTGGTCCATCGCGCCGGCATCGGGAGACGCTTCGGCCGCGCCCGAGGGGGCCGGCACGCAGAGCGCTCCACCCAGAATCATGAGGACCGCGCACGAAAACAGCGCACCGCGCCGGGCAGAGATGCCGTTTGCGGCAGTCTGATCAGCCCGCATCGACCCCGTCCCTTGGCGTGTGTGACGACATGTTTTCCGATAGGTCCAACAGACGACGGTTCACCATGTCCCAGTGTCGCCGAAAGGCCCGTGCGCGGCAATGGGCGTGGCGTTAACCGGTCCTGTCCGTTTGACACGCCACAAGGCCTGCGACGGGCATCACAAAGGACCAGCCGCTGGCATCGCGCACGCGCAGACGGCCCTGCCGGATCTCCGCCCCGTCGAGCACACGGGGGGTCTGTTCGATCCGCACGTCCACTTCGATGCTGTAGGAGCCATAACTGTGGGTCTGGCGCGCGTGCAGACCGGCAAAGGACGGGCCCGAGACTGAAACGCGGGAGAGTTCGACCTGTTCCCCGTCGATCACCATGCGGGCCTGTTCCTCAAGGCCGCGACTGAAAAAGACAGGGCGCCCGCCGGCCTGACGCCGGAACAGCAACATGCCGCAGGTTCCTTCCGCCAGGGTCTGGGGCGGCAGATTGCCGATGCGGGAGGCAAGGTCCGCACCGTCCTGAACGGGCGGGGCATTCGATGGGCCGCGCGCGGATCGCTCCCGTCGGGCCGGCTCGGACGCTGGACTGGCGGGCTCGGCCACCGGCGGCGCCGGCTGGGCGGACGGCCCGGAGCGTGCTGCAGGCGGCGGCCCGACGCGCGGCTGAGACGCCGGCGCCCCTTCTGGAGGCCGGCTTGCCGCTAGGCGTGCGATTTCCGACGTGTCGGAGCGGACCGGCGGCTCCGGGCTCGGATCCACCCGCTGTGCCGGTGTCCGCACGGGCGCGGGCTGCGGCGCGGTGCGGACCGGAGGCGGCGCATAGGGGTCCGTCAGGATAGCAAGCAAGGCCTCCCGCTCCCCGGGCCGTTCGCCAGAAGTGGCTTCGGCGGCCGGATCCTTCGGATCGCTCGCGCATCCGGCGACACACAAAGCGACAACGCAAACGCGCAGCGCTGTCACCATGCCGCCGGACTCACTGTTCCCCATCGCGCGCCCACCGGGCGCGCCGCGATACTCATCGAAGGCCGGTGCCCAAACCCCACCGACCGCCTTGAACAAACTCATGGCCGTCCACCTTGCGCTCAAATCCCATGGTTTCCATGGTCTGCTTGAGCTTTTGATCCCCTGTCGCGACCGTCAGTCGAGCATTATATGTGCCGTTCGGCGCCAGGGCGATGGCCAGATCCACCTCGTTGGCCCCGTCCCGCCCGTTGAGCGGCACCACCAAGGTCTGGCCTTCGCATCGCGGTGTGCCGTTCAGCGCAGGCGCCGTCCAGGGCTCGCCCATGGCCTCCACACGGACCTGCGCGCGCAGCTGCGCATCGCTCACCGCGCAGCCCTGGGACCCACCGAAACGCAATTGCCGGATCGTGCCGTCGATCGCGCCGTCCATGGGCGTCCAGGTGGGCAGTTGGGCCAAATCCGCGACAATCCGTGTGTTGATTAGGGTCAGCGTGCCATCGAGGGACGCGGACCCGATGCCCGTGCCCTGGAGCGAACGCCCATTTGCCCGCCAGGTCACCTCGGCGCGCCCGCGGAACAGGGCCGACGGGGCCAGGGCCAGATCCACAGTTCCAAGGTCGAGCTTGCCCATCCGGGCATCGCGCAGGCGGCCCTTCCAGATGGTGCCCTCGGCCACGCTGTAACGAAGACCGGATGTTTCGGCGCTCGCGAGATTGAGCGCGAAGGAAAGCGGCATGCTCGCCACGGCGAACCCGGCCGCGGCGATCAAGAACAGGATAATCAACAACCAGAGCCTCACGGCGGTGTTCCTTCTGCAAAAACGAGTTGGGCCCGAACCGGAGCCTCGGGCACCGACTCCTCCCCCTTGGCGCCGGCCGCCCCGTCATCGGCTCGCCGGATCGACGCCTTTTGCACCGTGATACCGAAATCGCGCGAGAGCGCGGCAATCCAGCGGTGGAGTTCAGGCGCCGGGACGGCGTTGATCCAAACGGCAAGGCCCGCCCCCTGCGGCTCAAGCCGGGTGATCTTGATTTTGGCGGTGTGGGCCGAGACGGTCACGGTCTGGCGCATGGTGGCCTCACGGCGCGCGGCGGGCCGGTCTTCCTTGGCCTGGCGCACGGCCGCCACCTGTTCGGCGCCGTGTGCCACCTCGTGATAAAGCGCGCTTGCTGCGCTGAGACGGCGTGCCGAGGTTTCACGATAGTCCGTGAGAGGAAGATATGCAAACTGGTAAAGGCCGAACGCCAGGGCAAGGCAGCCCATGGACCCAATCAGCACCTGTTCGCGCAGCGTGCGCCCGGTCCACCACCCCATCATGGCTTCCTTCGTCCTCCCCAATTTTTGGCCCGCACTTTGGCCCTCACTTTGAGCCCCACACTGGCCCTCACACGCGTTAGGCTTGCAGCACGGTGCGGGGCCTCGCCCGGCGCCCGCTCTGGCGCACTCATGGCAGGCCCACCGTCACATCCCCTTCGATCACGCCGCCCTGCTGGCGCGAGCCGCCTTCGACAAGACGTCCGCCGCGCTGGGCGACCCGCGCCTTGAGCCGCTCAAGATCCGCATAGTCGCGGTAGGTCACACGCGCACCGATTTCGCCGCGCTCCGCGTAGTACCGAAGATCCTGAAGCTCCACGCCGCCAAGGTCCTTCAGGCCCCCATAGAGCAAGCCCGTGAGGGCCAGGAAAGGGGCCGTGCCCGCCGTGCCCAGTGCACGAAGCCGCGCGGCCATCTGGGCGCGCGGGTTCACGACGCGCCGTACATCGGGGAATGTTTCCCGGAACAACGCTTCGGCCTTGGCATGGGTCTGGGAGGCCCGGGCATCGAGTCGGACGGCCTCGACGACCTGGATCGCCACAAGAGCCAAAAGGAGGCTTGCGGCAAGCGCGCCGCTGCGCACCCACACGGACGGATCGAACGACAGACGGCCGCGCAGTTTGAACGGCCCCTGGAGCAGGGACAGGGGCGGACGGCCGGCACCGGCACAGGCCATCACAAAATCCGCTCCCTCGACAGGCGCGCGGGTCTCCAGCCCGGTCCCCTCAAGGGCGTCGGTGTAGCGTTCCGGATGATGCGCGAACACCATCAAAGGCACCGCCGCCCCGGCATCGGCCATGATCGCGGGCAACACGACGGACACAAGATCGTCTTCAAGGGAAAGGGCCGTTCCATCGGCGCCGCGAAGAAGCGCATATCCGCCCCGGTCGACCAGGACAAAGCCCTCCTCCGGCGCCGGCCATGCGAGACTTTCCGGTATGAGATCAATGTCCCGTCCGGCGGCCGCCGCCAGGTCCCGGCGCCATTGGGCCATGGCCTCCCGGTCCACGGTCACGAGGATCCGCCGCCCGTCGTCCTGCGCCGGCGACAACGCCACATGGACGTCTTCAGGATCCACCGCCAAGTCATCTTCGATGACAAAGGGCGCGGCCGCCCGCGCTTCGCTTTCCCTTTGGGAGGGCACCAGCGCCCGGTCCACCCGTGTTTCAAGACCAGGCAGCAGGGCAAGGATGCGGTCCACATCCGCAAACCGCTTTAAAAGCGGGCCCAGGGCATCGGGCAACGCGGCCACGCCGGTTTGAGCCACGGCGCCATCGCGCACGAGCCACCAGGCCGTCCCCTTATGGACAAGACCACCGGAGCCCGCGCCCGTGTCGCCCGTGCCCGTGTCGCCCGTGCCCGCGCCGACCGTAGAAGTTTCGTCCGCGTCATCCCCGCGGGCATGCCGGGCCGGCAGATCCAGGACAAGTATCTGGGTCACTCGAGATCTCCGTAGCGCCGCGCCTCGACCACAAAATATCCGGGACTTTGCTCGCGAAGAAGGGTTCGCATGTCCGCCTCCGCGTCATCCACAGCCGCGAGGATGCTAAGGTCAAAGTACAGGGTCTTCAAGGAAACCAGCGCTTTTTCATCCTCCGGAACCGCGATCTCGGCAAAGGCCTCCTGACTCCAGAACAGCTCAAGGCTGCGGTAGCCCCCCGGAGGCCGGCGCAGCAGCAGATCACTGGCGTTTTCAACCGGCAGATCGCTCCCGACGAGCATGGACAAAAGGGCGGCCCGTTCGGGCGCCAGCGTGTTCACATTGATCTCACCGGGATCCAGCGAGCGGTGGGCACACAGATAAGGCGCCAGGAAACGATAGAGCTGCGCCGTGTACCCCCGCACGGCGCGCAGCTCCGAGACGTCCGCGATGGGCCCGTTGCCGGCCCGGTAGGGAACCTCAAGGCCCATATAGTGATAGTCCTCCGCCCCCTGAGGTTCGGCGACCGTGTTCGTGTCCAGCCAGTCGATGAGCGCATTGGTCAGGGAGGTCTGCACATCCTCAGGCAGATCAAGGGCCGCAAGCAGCCTTTTGTAACGCTCCGCCGCCTTTGGCGAGACGTCCAGATCTTCGCCAATGCGCCCCGCCACGAGACTGTTCACATTGAAGCAGTTGGACGCATCGCGCACCTCGACCCGCATCATGCCGCGATCAAGTGGGAAGACCATGGGCCCGCGCGCCCAGGCGTCCTCCAGCGTTGTCCGGTCGGGCCGGGCAAGGCTCGCCTTGCCGAGCAGGGTAATGGCCAATTGTTCCGCCCCAAGCGCATAGGCCTGGGCCTGGGCCCCGTCCCGGCGGTTGGCCGCCAGCTGAATGCCGTAGCGAATGTCCTCCATCACCGCCACGCCGAGCACGGCAAGAACGCTGACGAGCAGGAGCACCGTGATCAGCACGCCGCCCCGCTGCCCGTCCCCCGGGGACGGGTTATGACGCTGGCTGATCATAATGCGCCTTCCGAGGTCAAGAAGACAAGACGGACGGGACCCAGATCCTCCAGATCCATCTCCAGGGCAACGAGACTGGGAAGCCCCGTGCGCGGCCCGGCGCCGGCGAACCATTGATCGGCCCACGCCCCGCCTCCATAGAAAGACAAAGAAAGCTCGCTCACACCGCCGAGGACGGAGCGTTCGACGGAAGGGGTGTCTTCTGCCGGATCCAGACGATCAAAGGCGCGGCGCACAAGCCGTCCCTCCACAAGCTGGTACTCGACCGTTTGGAGGGAGGAACGCGTTTCGGCCGCGTTCGGATTGGCCCAGCCATGGCGCACCAGACGCAGAACCGGCTGGCTGCGCCCCAGATCGCCGCCCGTAAACCCGGCCCGTTGTCCCCGGCCGGGGCCGGAGCGCACGGCCCGCCGGCTCAATTGAATGAGATCCGCCTTCAAAATCGCGTGGGCGAGGGCCAAATCATTGAGGCGTTCCTGGCGGGCGTCGAGCCGCTCCTTGGACGACACGCCGTCGGTGAGAATGCCCGCGCCGGCCAGCGCGATGAGAGAAAAAATCACCAACGCGACCATCATTTCGAGCAGGGTGAAACCGCCGGCCTGACTCATCGCCGCCTCCGGAAACCGCTCAGGGCCGCCACTTCGCGTCCCCCCTCCTTGGTGCGAACAGCAATCTCAATGCGCATCAGGTCCGGAGTGTCCGTCCCCAGAATACGGCGATCCCACAGCCAGTCGCGCCCGCCCAGGGCAACCTCGCCCTGCTTTCGGCCAGGCTCCGGCGGCTCGACGGTGCCGAGCGTTTCAGCCAGGACATTCTCGGCCACAAGCTGCCCGAGCAGCTTGGTCTCCAGGGCGCCGACGGTCCGCACATTCTCCGTCTGCAAGGACAGGTGGGCGATCACGGCGAGGCTGAACACGCTCAAGGCCACCAGGACCTCAAGCAGGGTGAACCCGTTCGCGCGCGCGGCCGTGCCCGGCCGCTGGCTTTGCACGTCAGGAGACGTCATCACCCTGCCCCACGAAAATGCGCCCGTCCCGCGTTCCCTGCACCACAACCTCCTCTCCGTCCCGTTCCAGCCGGAGCCAAAAGGCAGTGCCCATGCCGAGCGGGTCGAAGCGGATCTGAGGATTGGGTCCGGTGTCCGGGCTCTGTGCGCCAGCGCGCCCGCCAGGCCGGCGCGAGCGCTGAAGGGCTTGGCGCGAGCGCTCAGGGGTTTGGCGGGACGGCGCGCTCTGGCCGACCGTGACCCGTGTCTCAGGCTGCCACGCGAGGGTCGCATCGGGGCCGCGCGCCGGCTCCCAGGTGCCGCGTCGGCGGCGATAGACGCGCAGGCCGTCCGCCTCGATCTGCACCCCAATGACCCGGTTGGACAGGATGCTGGAGCGGGCGAGCCGGTCCAGATGCGCGGCGACCGCGTCGGCCTGCCGGCCCAGATCCGGCGTGCCCCCAGGCAAGGTCATGGCGATCGCCCCGGCGGCGAGCCCGATAATGACGAGCACGGTCATCAGCTCGACAAGGGAAAAGCCCGCCGCACCGCGCCGGGCTTCCTGCAAACCGCGCCTTTGGGACCGGATCTCAGTTCCAGTTGCCGATGTCGGCATCCTTACCTTCCCCGCCGATCCGTCCGTCGGCCCCAAGCGAATAGACATCGAAATCGCCCCGTTCGCCCGGATAGACATATTGATAGGGATTGCCCCAGGGGTCCTCCGGAAGGGACCGGACATACCCGCCCTGGCGATACCGCTCCGGACGGTTCAGGTCCGCCGGTTGGCTGACCAGTGCCTCAAGCCCCTGTTCCAGATTGGGATAGCTCAGCATGTCGAGCTTGTACATTTCGAGCGCCTGCTGAAGGCGGGCCACGTCGGCCTTCGCCTTCTCCGTCATGGCGCGCTCCTGATTGGGCAGCACGTTGAGGGCGACGAATGTGGACAGCAGACCCAAAATGACGATCACGACCATCAGCTCGACAAGGGAAAAGCCCCCTTGGGACCGGCGGCGCGCTTTCCTGTACGCCTCCACCTGACGCCCTTCGACGCCGCCCATCTGCTCAGCCATGCTCCCAACCCTTCTTTATGCACCGCGTCCGCAGGCCCCGATCAGATCAGGGCCGCGGAATTGAATTGGAGGATGGGCAGCAGGATCGCCATGACAATGGTTCCCACCACAACGCCCATCACGATGATGATCGCCGGCTCCAGCAGGCTCAGAGCCGCGCCGGTCAAGGCCTCGAATTCCGCCTCAAGATAATCGGCGGATTTCGAAAGCATGTCGTCCAGTCTCCCGCTCTTTTCTCCCATGGCGGCCATATAAACCACCAGCGGCGGAAACGCCTTCGTGCGCCGCAGGGCCGCCGACAGGGACGCGCCTTCGCGCACCATGGTGGCCGCATCGCCGATGGCATCGCGCATCACGGTGTTGCGCACCGTGTTGCGCGCGGCCGTGAGCCCTTCGAGCACCGGCGTGCCACTCGACACGAGGGCCGCCATGGTGCGCGCCAGACGCGCGGCGTGCAACTCGCGCATGAGTTTACCCACCAGGGGCACCGCCAGCAGGCCGCGATCCACACGGCGCCGAAAGCCCTCCTGTGCGAGTGCCCGGGCAAAAACCAGGCCACCGATCACAAGCCCCGCCAGCACAAAGGGCCCGAAATCCCGCACCCCGTCCGAAAGCGCAATCATCACCCGGGTCAGGGTCGGCAACTCCCGACCCATGCTGTCGAATTGATCCACCACTTTGGGCACGACAAAGGCCATCAGCATGACCACCACTGCGATGGCCACGAGGGCCAACATGGACGGGTAAACGAGCGCCGCGGTGACTTTGGCGCGCATCTTTTGTCCGTTTTCCAGGTGATCCGCGAGGCGCTCCAGAACGGGGCCCAGGGTGCCCGAGCCCTCCCCCGCCGCGACCATGGACCGGTAGAGGGGGGAGAAGACGCCCGGTTGCTGCCCCATGGCCTGGGACAGGCGCTGGCCTTCCATGACGCAAGAGCGCACGGCCAGAAGGACGGTGCGGACGCGCGGCTTTTCCGCCTGGAGAGCAATCGCCTGGAGGGCCTCCTCCACGGGGGCGGCGGCATTAATGAGGGTTGCGAGTTGACGCGTGACCATGGCGATATCCCGGGCCGCGAGACCGCGCGAGAACCTGGGCAGGCGCAGCCCCGGCGCCGCGCCCCCCGCTCCAGGCTTCGCGGCCGTCCCGCCGGCGCTTTCGCTGACCTTCACGGGCACAAGCTTGCGGGCCCGCAGATCACGCCGGGCAACACGGACGCTGTCGGCGGTGATCACCCCTTTGACCTTACGGCCACGGGCATCCAGGGCCTCGTAATCAAAGGCCGCCATGGCCGTCCCCACCACCCTGACCGTCCCCACCGCCCTGACCGTCCCCACCAAAGGGTTCGTGCTCAGTGCGGGCGACCCGCATCACTTCCTCAAGGCTCGTGGTGCCGTCGAGCACGTGGCGGGCCCCGGCCTGCTGCAAGGTGTCGGCGTCGCGGAAGGCGGCCGCGGCCAGGTCGCCCTCACGCGCGTCGCCGTGGATCAACTGGCGCAGCCCCTCATCCACGAGCACGAGTTCATAAAGGCCAAGGCGACCCGCATAGCCCGTCTGCTTGCACGCGCCGCACCCGCCGGGGCGGTACACAGTGACGGGCGCTGCGGCCTTGCCCTGGGCCGCGATGCCGAGAAGGGCCTTTTCCCGGTCGCTCGCCTCCACTGGCACACGGCACTCAGCACACAGACGGCGCACCAGCCGTTGCGCCAGGATGGCCTTCACGGTCGAGGCCAGAAGGAAGGATTCAACGCCCATGTCCCGGAGCCGGGTGATGGCGCTGACCGCATCATTCGTGTGCACCGTGGAGAGCACCAGGTGGCCGGTCAGGCTGGCCTGCACGGCGATCTGCGCCGTCTCCACATCCCGGATCTCGCCGACCATGACCACGTCCGGATCTTGACGAAGGATGGCGCGCAGCCCGGCGGCGAAGGTCATGCCCACCTTCGCGTTGACCTGCGTCTGGCCGACGCCCTCAAGCGCGTATTCGACCGGATCTTCCACGGTCAGAATATTCCGGCTCTGATCATTGAGAACGCCAAGGCCGGCGTAGAGTGTGGTCGTCTTGCCCGATCCCGTGGGACCGGTGACGAGAATGATGCCATTGGGCTCCGCGAGGGCCCGGCGAAAGCGCTCCAGCGTGCGTGTACCCATTCCCAGGGCATTGAGATCGAAATGGGCCTGATCCTTGTCCAAAAGACGCATCACGACCCGTTCGCCGTGGCGCGCCGGCAAGGTGGAGACCCGGATATCGAGGCTCTTGCCGCCCAGGGCCAGGGAAATCCGGCCATCTTGGGGGATTCGCTTTTCAGCGATATCCATCCGTGCCATGACCTTAATGCGCGAGACCAGCAGGGGGGTGATCTTGGCCCCAAGGGAGAGCACTTCCTGAAGCACACCATCAATCCGCAAACGGACTGACAATCGTGTCTCAAAGGGCTCCACATGGATGTCCGAAGCGCCGAACTTAGCCGCCTGGGCGATCAGGCCGTTGATCAGTCGAATAACGGGCGCGTCATCGTCCACATCAAGAAGGTCGGCCGTTTTGGGCATCTCCTCGATGAGACTGGTGAGGTCATCGCCGCCGTCCATGTCCTCCTCAAGGCCGGCCGCGCCGAACCCGCCGACGGCATAGACTTCCGACAGGGCCCGGTCAAATTCGGCCGCGCTCAAGGGCTCCAGAATGAAGGACTGGCGCAGGACGCGGCGGGCCTCAATGAGCGAGCGCGCCCGATAATCCGGGCGCACCCCCAACCGCATGCGCGCGCCCGAGGGTGCCTGCACCGGCGCCGCGTCCTCGCCGTCCGCAGACGTCTCGGCATCGCGTGCCGGACCTGCGGGCCCGAGCAGGATGATGCCGTGCTCCTTGGCAAAGCTGTAGCTGAAGACCGGATCGGCATTGGTCTGCGCGTGCATGGGTCCTGTCCGTTCCTGGTCCTATCCCCTGGTCTCCAACGCGCAGGATCGCGCACTTCGCCTGAACGCGCTCCTGGGCCTGAACGCGCCCCTGGGCCTGAACGCGCCCCTGGGCCTGACCGCGCCCCTGGGCCTGAACGCGCCCCTGGGCATGAACGCGCCCCGGTTACGGTGTCTGCGGACGACCGGCGGGCGCGCTGTCAAACTCGGGCGAGCGGGTGGTATCGAAAATCGTCTGGCGCACCGCTTCAAGGCGCGAGGGCGCCCCCTCCTCGCGCCAGGCTGCTTCCTCGCCGCGAATATAGCCGAACTTACCGTCCGAGACCGTCTTGAGATCGTCCGTATCAGTGACGATCCGCGGACGCAGAAACACCATGAGATTGGTCTTCACCTGGCTGCGCGAGCGGCTTTGGAATAGGCGGCCAAGGCCCGGGATGTCGCCCAGCAGGGGCACCTTATCCACCGAGACCTGCTCGCTTTCCTCGATCAACCCGCCCAGCACGGCAATCCCGCCGTCTTCCACAACGACCGTTGTCGTTAATTCCCGCTTGTTGAGGATCAAATCGGACGACACGGCACTCACGGGCCCGCGAATACTTGAAGATTCCTGGCGGATATTGAGCTTGACCGTATTGCCGGTGGTGATCTGGGGACGGACTTCCAGCTTGATGCCCACATCCTGGCGGGACACGGTGCGGAAGGCATTGCTGAAGTCCACACCCAGCGCCTCGCCGGTGGCGATCGGCACTTCCTGACCGACAAGAATGAAGGCTTCCTGATTGTCCATGGTCAGGATCGAGGGGGTCGCCAGCACGTTCGAGTTCTGATCACTTTGGAGAGCGTTCAGGATCACTCCGAAAATGGTGCCGTTGGAGAACTGGCCCGCGCCGCCGGCCACGAAGCCCGAGACGCCCAGCAGGGAATCGATGGCCACCTGCTGCAATTGGTCGACGGCGGAGCTGTCTTCGCCAAACTCATCTTCGGCGATGAGTGCGCCCGTGGCGGCAAGCACATTGGGAGCCGTGTTTGCGAAACTTGTCGCCGAGAAGGGCACCGCGCTGCCACCATCCCCGGACAGAACATATTGCAGGCCCAATTCCCGGGCCGCCGTGTCGGAAATCTCCACAATCAGCGCTTCGACCAGGACCTGGCGTTGCGGCACATCAAGTTGGCGCACCACATTCTCAAGGCGGGTGACCATCTCCGCGCTGGCATGGATCACGACCGCATTGGTGCCCTGGTGCGCGGCGATGTGGGTCTCTCCGGCCTGAACCGACGGAGCGCCCTCCTCGGCCGCGGCCGTCGCGATGGAATTGGAAATGCTCTGGAGCAGGGGGACCAGTTCCTCGGCCTCGGCGTGTTCGATATGCACGACCTTGATGGTCCGCTGACGGCCGGCCTGGCCGCGATCGGCATCCTGAATGAAGGCCGCGACCCGTGCGATGGCCGCGTCGCCGCCGCGCAGCACGACCGTGTTGGAGGCCTCGATCGCCACGGCGGACACGCCCTTGCGTTGCCGGTCGTTGCCCTTGGTGTCCTCCAGGGCCGAGACGATGCGCACCATTTCGCTCGCCGACATATGGTTTAGCCGGATCGTTCTGTAGACGGAAGTATCCCGGTCCACTTCCGCGATGACCTGGCGCACACGGGGCATGTTGGAGGCGTAATCAATCACCACGATGGAATTGCTGTCCCGGTTGGCGACCGTGCGCCCGTCCGGATTGACCACGGCCTTGAGCATGTCGAGGGTCGTGACACTGTCCACATGGTTCAGCTGAAAGACTTCCGTGACGAACCGGTCGCCCGTCACGCCGGTCGCATCCGTGGGGGCGTTCTGCACGGCCGCGTCATTCGGCAAGACCTTGTAGGCGCCCGACGGCAAGGATACGACGCCGTAGCCATGGGTGCGCAAGGTGGACAAAAACAGATCGAACAGATCTTCCGTGCGCACGGGCGCATGGGAAATGACCGTAACCTGACCTTTGACGCGCGGATCGATCACGAAGGTCGAAGACGTCAGCATGGAGATGTCTTCGATGAAGGCCTGAATGTCCGCATCGCGATAATTCAGCGTGTGGTTCTCGGCCCGGGCCAGCCCCGCCGGTCCGACAAGCACCGCCACGGCGAGCGCGGTCACGGCGGCAAGGCGCCGAAACAGGCGGGCCTTGCCTCCACCGGGATGGGGCCCGCGTACCATGCCCAAAAAGCCGCTCACGAGGCGACCTCCAGAAGAATGCCGAGAATTGTCTCGCGCCCCTTGCGTTCCACAATGAGCGTCAATGGCTCATCATCCTCGAGCCGGTCGCGCACCTTTTCGAGCCGCTTCGGGCTCGTAATGCGGATCCCGTTCACAGCCACGAGCACATCCCCCGTCTCAAGCCCCGCCTCTTTCATCACCGTACCAGCTCCGCGATCCTGAATGTAGAGACCGTTGAAGCCGCTGTCGCCCACGCGCGGGCGCAAAGTCAGATTATCCAAAAGGGCCTCGGCGTTTTTGTAAGGCAGGCTGACAACCGGAGCGTCGCCGTCCTTCATGACCTGTCGCTTGAGGGCGCGGCGCGTCACCCCCTGGTTGTTGCGCACCGGCGGCGCCGGACGGGTCGCGGCGACCCGTTGAGCCTTCGGACGCGGCGCTGCCTGGCTCGCGGCCGCCGTGCGCGGGCGCGCCTTGGCGATGGTGCGCGGCGCACCGGAGGAGGGACGCGTCGGGGTCGGCGCGGCCTTGTCGCCGTCCTTGCGCTCGCCAAGGGACAAGGTCTCCAGTGTGCCGCCCCGCTCCAGGACGACCCGATCGGCGAAGACCGCCGAGAGGGTCACGCCCTCCAGCACCGCATCGCCGACCCAGAAGGCCCGCTGGTCGTGGGACGGCAGGCGGATGATGGCACTGCCCTGCGCGGCATCCTCGAGCGCGCGCACGCCATAGAGTTTCAAATCCAGTGTGGTCTCGCGGGTGACCGCCGAGACGGGCTGGAGCGCGGCCGTACTGGCGGCGCGATTGAACGGATCAAAATCGAGCTGGGCGGCAAGGCGTGTGACGCGTTCGGTGGGCGCCTTGCGCACGGCCCGGGACGGCGGATCGAGCGGCGCGGGCACAAGACAGAGCCACGCGATCTGAACGACTATCGCCGCCAACAAGACCACCAGCGCGCTCTCGGTCAGGCCGGCCCACACCCGCGCGGGCACGCGGCGCAGGGCACGGGTGAGCGGTGGCCCGAGCGCCGCACCGCGTGCCGCGACCCGCCCCGCCAAACCGGCCATGTCCATCCGAACCGCCATTGCGCTCCCACTCCGAGCAGCCCCGCCAAGGCTTCTGTTTTACCAGATTTCAGGGGGCATCGCCGCCATCCTTGGGCGAGGTCCCATCACAAAAAAGGGCTTCGACAGCACCAGCCATCGTAGCCCCTCCGAAACGTCCGCAAACGGGTGTCCGCTTGTGCCAGCCAACCGGACACAGGGTCGTTGAAGGCCGTCCCGCGAAGGACGGCCTTCAGTTCAGAAACGTGCGGTCAGACCAACCGAGATCGTCCGGCCAAGCTCGTACTGCTCAATCACGAACCCGTCCTGTTCGAGGACATAGTCGTCGCCGAGCAGGTTCCGCGCCGAGAAGGAGAACGTGTAGAGCCCTTCGACGGCCGTATCGGCGAACAGCGACAGCTCGCGGCTGTAGACGAAGTCCAGCAGTGCCGGCGGCTCTTCTTCCTGGTCGCCATTGCCGAGCGTGCCGACAGCATCAATCCGCTTGCCCGTGTAGTTGAACAGGATGGCGGCTTTTTCGCCCCGGTCAAAATCCTCGAAACCAAACTGGAGGTTACCGAGGTAACGGGACTGACCCTGCAGGGCACGCGACGCGTTGGTGATGATGTTCTGCGGATCCGGGCCAATCGTGACATCAGAGTCCACAAAGGTGAAGTTGGCGTTCACGTAGAACTCGCGATCACCGAGCCAGTTGAAGCCAAACCAATCCTGGAAGTCGAGTTGGTAAAAGACTTCGGCTTCGACACCGATCAACTCGGCCGATTCACCGTTCCGGAACGTCCGGGTCGTCTCGTTACCCTGGATGGTCGCGGCAACCTCGATCGGGTTGGTGATTTCCTTGTAGAAGGCGGCGACAAGGAGTTCACCTTTTTCGAAGTAATACTCGTACCGGAGGTCGAAGTTGTCGACTTCCGCAATCTGAAGGAAGGGGAAACCTTCCACTTCAATATCCCGGTCCGGATCGAGGAACGGAGAGGTCGACAGCTCGCGCAGGGTCGGACGGTTGATCGTCTGGGAGAAACCGCCACGGATTTGCATGTTCGGATAG
Organism: uncultured Alphaproteobacteria bacterium; assembly: GCA_964474635.1. Classification (GTDB taxonomy): domain Bacteria; phylum Pseudomonadota; class Alphaproteobacteria; order JAJFIK01; family JAJFIK01; genus CAYUYV01. The sequence goes on from CAYYTT010000028.1 coordinate 20,877, forward strand.
AATTCCCAGGTCGCCGTCACAGCCGGCAGGAGGAATTCACCGTTGAGCTGAGAGTTGATCTCGTCCCCGGCGACGAAGACCTGGAGACCCGGGCTCTGCCCTTCGCATTCGGGAATGGTGAAGGCACCGCCCGAACCGCCGAGGATATCGCTACAGAACACCGGGCCCCGTGCAAAACTCTGGGTGTTCTGCTCGGAGTCCTCGTAGCGGAAACCGACCGCGAGACGCAGGGTGTCGGTCACCTGGGCATCGATACCGGCATAACCGGCAAGGACTTCGATATCCGCGCCGAAGGCATCCGACGGCACCGTGAACTCGTTGATCTGATACCCAAGCGGATCGATGTTCACGCGCCCGAAAATGATCTCCGGGATCTGCTCACGAACGGGTTCGAGCTGCGCGGCAGGGATACCCCGGGCCAGTTCGAATTCGAACTGCCGGCGGAAGGAATCCCGTTCCTGTTCGCGATAAGCACCGCCGAACTTGAACACCACGTCCCTGTCGAAGATTTCGACCGGCTGCTGGATGTCCAGGCCGAACTCGATGTTCTCGTCTTCAAGACCGGCATAGGTCGTG
>CAYYTT010000028.1:21462-30388 GCA_964474635.1 uncultured Alphaproteobacteria bacterium
GCTGCTGACGGCGATCAAGACGGAATGCTGAGTCTTCCGTGATGCCCCCATCCTCATCTTCAAGCTCGTACCGGTAGTCTTTCCGGTTGTTCACCGTCCGCGTCGCTTCCGAGTAGGACGCCCGCCAATCGACCTGGGTCGGCAAGAAACCGGCACTTTCGGGCAGAATGCCCCAGTAATGTGTACCGGCGACCTGGTTGAACCATGTCTGACGTTCGATCCAGTCGATCCGCGCGTTCTGGAAGATGCCCGAGTCGTCTTCGTTGAAGCCCGTGGTGAACAAGGCTTCCTTGGTCGTGCGACGCAGGATCGACGAGGTCAAGGTGATCTCGTTGTCGTTGTCGATGACGAAGCCCAGGGACGCGAGGGCGTTCAGGTCGATGGTCTGAACCGTTTCGAAAAAGCCGCACCCGTCGCCCAGTTCCTGCTCGGCGAAATCGCAAAGCTCCTGGTTCTCGGTCCGGCTCTGAATCGGCGCCAAGTCATCGTCGATCCGGCCGCTTTCAATCGTCCGACGCAGACCGTCCTTGGTGAACCACTCATTGCCGTAATCGGCCACGACCACGATACCCACGGCGCTCTCGTCGCCGAGTTCCCAACCGTTCCCGTAGGCCGTATTGAACGACAGGTTCGGCGGAATGTCCTCGTCCCGCTGGATCGACCAGTTGTTCGTGAAGCTCTCACCGAGCAGTTCACGCTCATTGGGCGCAAGGGCTTCAATGCCGGCCGGTGTCGCCGGAAGCAGCCCGCCAGGCAGCTCACGGAAATCCGTGATGTCGTCCGTACCCGTCCAGTCCCAGCCGTCCCCGGCATAGGTGAACCCGTCCTGGAACGTCGTCACGGTGTTGAAGCTACCCGAGCCGCCGATCTGGAAGAATTCCTCGTCCGGCACGGCCACGGTCCGCAACTCAAGCAGAGCGCCACCGAAATCAAGACCGAACTCCGGCGAGTAGGTTTTCTGAACCAGAACGCCGCGCAGGATGGGCGTTGGGAACACATCGAGCGGAACCACGTTCCGGAGCGGCTCGTTACTCGGCAAGGGTGACCCGTTCAGGGTCGCCTGGGAGTACCGCTCGTTCAGGCCCCGGACGATCACGAAGCGCCCCTCGTCAAGGCTGAGACCTGTCACCCGCGTCAGAGCAGCGGCAATATTGCTGTCCTGGGTCCGCGAGAGGGCTTCCTCATCGAGAATGTTTGATATTTCAGATGTTTCGCGTCGCTCATCCGGCACGAACTCGCCGCGAATGACAATCGTCTCGTCAGGCGATACGACCGGCGTGTTGACCTGCTGTGCGAGCGCGAGGCCCGGCAGAAAAGCCGCTGTCGAGGCGAGCAGGGCGCCTGTCAGCGTCGAACGGGTCGGTTTCATCGGCAACTGCCCCCCAAAAGGATCAAAAGGACCAATCAATCTTTCGACGGATCCCGGTGGCCCGAAGGCCACCGGGTCGTTTGTCCTTGGACTTACTGGTTGAGCCAGACCGTCCAACCCTGGGTGAAGTCGTTGTCAGCCGTCGGAACCGCGCCGATGAAGCCATTGTTCGTGAAGAACGTCGGATCAAAGGTCGTTCCGTCGAAAGCCATGACCGCGTTTTCGGCATCGCCGTTCACGTAGAACACGCCGCCACCGGTACGCTCGGTGAGCGTCTCAGCACCAATCGTGTTGTTCGGGTCCGAGGCAAAGAAGCCGGCCAGATCGTTGGCGATGTCGTCGTCTTCCCCTTCCAGCGCATCCGCAACCGTCAGATTGCCGAGGAAGAAGGAGTTGACCGTGAGAGCGCCGGCCGCGACCTGGTTGTAGGTGGCCTGGTCGTCGATATCGAGGCTGGCATCGCGGAAGTTGGCAACCACGAAGTTGAAGTAGTTACCAGCCGTACCGCGACGCAGAACCAGGCCGGAGTCACCCACATCCGGTGCGCCGCCCACGAAAGTGGCATTACCGATCTGCGGCGCCGAGCGGGGCAGGTTGTCGTTTAACTCGTCGAGGTTGTCGCCCTCAATGCCACGGTCGGCACCTTCCGGCTGCAGCGGGTTCTGGACCACGAGGGCGAACTCAACCTTACCGGACCAACCCTGCGTCCAGTCGAGGCTGTCGTCGCCGGCGCCCGTCACCACAATGTTCTTGGCATTGGTCGTGCCGCCGAACCATTCGATGCCGTCGTCCTGACCGTTGTGGACCTGGACATTTTCGACAACCGTGTTCGAGCCCGTGCCCTGGAAGGCCAGACCGTTCAACTCGTCATCGTTCGACACGCGATTGCCGGCGAAGAGCACGCGGACAAAGCGCAGCGAACCGGAGCCGTCGGTGGGATCAACACCGCCGTAGAGACCGGAGTCGCCTTCACCCTCGGCTTCAAGGCCCACATTGAGCGGGGCCCGGCCGTTGATGACAAGACCACCCCAAGCGGACGTGGTCGTGTTCAGGCTGGCCGTCTCAAAGCCCTCGGACGCGAAGGTGATCGGCTGGGACAGGGTGCCGTTGGCGCGGATCTGGGACCCGCGAGCGATCACCAGGAAGGACTGGGGATCACGACCCTGCACCGTCACGCCAGCGTCGACCGTCAGCACGGCCGGGTTCGCGCCCGGAACCGGGTTTTCCGGATCGGAACCGGCGTCCACACCGATGAAGACCGGACCGGTCAGGAAGTAGTCGAGGCCGGCCACCAGGCGAAGATCCTGGGTGATCGTGCCGGACAGCTCACAAGCGACTTCCTCGCCGTCTTCGAAGATCGACGTCACGCCGTCCACATCCGGGCAGGCGAGTTCCTGGTCAAGACCGAAGGTCCAGCCCAGGGTGAAGTTGGTGGCGTCATCGTTCACCGCGCCGATGAAGTCGACCGGCGTGAAGAAGTCGTCTTCGAGGGAGACGTCGACGGCCGTGACGGCCTGTTCGGCGGCACCGTTGAAGAAGCCCGTCAGGGACGGAGCCGTCACGATGTTGTTGGGATCGGACGCGAAGAAGCCAGCCAGATCGTTGGCCACGTCGTCGTCTTCCCCTTCCAGCGCATCGGCAACGGTCACGTTGCCGGCCAGGGTGCTGCGCAGCGTCAGGTTACCGGCGGCAACCTGGTCGTAGGTCGACTGGTCGTCGATGTCGAAGCTGGCGTCACGGAAGTTGGAGATCACGATGTTGGAGTAATCACCGGCCGTACCACGACGCAGAACGATACCCGTGTCACCAACATCCGGCGCACCGCCGATGAAGGTGGCATTGGAGAAGGTCGGCGTTGCGCGCGGCAGGTTGTCGTTTAACTGGTCGAGGTTATCGCCCTCGATGCCGCGGTCCGCGCCTTCCGGCTGGCTCGGGTTCTGGATCACGATGGCGAACTGCACCCGGCCGGACCAACCTTGCGTCCAGTCGAGGCTGTCGTCGCCCGCGCCGGTCACGATGAGGTTTTTGCCGTCCGTCGTGCCGCCGAACCACTCGATGCCATCGTCCTGGCCGTTGTGGACCTGAACGTTTTCGACAAGCGTGCCCGAACCCGTGCCCTGGAAGGCAAGGCCGTTCAGTTCGTCGTCGTTGGACACCCGGTTACCGGCGTATTTGACCTGCACGAAGCGCAGGATGCCGCTGCCGTCTTCCGGATCGTTACCGCCGTAAAGGCCAGAGTCACCCTCACCTTCGGCCTCAAGACCGACGTTCAGCGGTGCCCGACCATTGAGGACCAGACCACCCCATTCGGCCGTGTTCGGATCTTCTGTCACCGGGCCAGTGAAAATGTTGCGCTGGGTGCGGCCGAAAGCGCTGGCAAAGCCGAGATCTTCAGCGGAAGTGAAGATAATCGGATCGGTCGCCGTGCCGTCGGCGATGATCTGGGAGCCGCGGGACACGACCAGGAAGGACTGGGGGTCGGCGCCGTAGATGGTCACGCCCGGCTCGATGGTCAGAACCGCCGGATCGCCCGCGCCGCCCTCGGCGCCGTCGTCCACACCCACGAAAACCGGGCTGTTCAGCAGGTAGAAGTTGCCGGCCGTCAGGGTGACGTCGTCCGTGATCGTGCCGGTCAACTCGCACTGATCCTGGCCCAGAACGGTGATGTCATTGGTGCCTTCGGGGCACGGGCCAGCCGGCTCCATCGGCATGGGGTCGGGGCCGGGATCGGTGGGCTCGGGAGCCGGGTCAATGCCGGGATTGGGGCCCTGGTCACCCGCGGTGGCCAGAGTGGTGTCCGTGTCGGAGCAACCGGCCAGTGCAACACCGGCGGCCGCGAGGAAAAGAACGGTCTTCAACTTAAGGTCCATTTGGAGTCCCCCAATCGGATTCATTCTAAAGGCAAAGCCAGATGCCAAAGCGGCGAAGCCAGATGTCCAGTGCCCGCGCGGAACGATCTTGTTCGTCCGTAATTCCGTCGCGCCACCCGGGAAGATCGGGATGTCCCTCTCCGCGGCGTCCAGGCAGCCCAACATGGACCCATGGACAATGGCCGCGAGGTTCGAACGTCCTGGCGACCACAAAACAAACGCAAACGGAAAGGGCCGGAGCACCCGAGCTCCCCGACCAACAGGCGCAAATGTGCCTGACTTTTGCGACAGTTTGATAACAGGACGTCTCGAACCGGCACGCCGCGCCCCAAAACGGCCCCAATTCGAGAGCGATTGAAATTTCAATTTTAGATTTGAATTCAAGATTTTAGCCGAGTGGACACCGGAGGGTAGCCCATCGACGACCGCCCACACGCGGCACACTCAATGCGCGAGCGCCCCACTCCAAACAGCCAGGGTATTGAACAAAGCGTGCGTCAAAGCTTATGCAAGCCTTATTTTCAAGCAAAATGGAGAGTGGTGACGCAAGAATCGAACCCGCCCGGAGGTCATCACAGGATTGGGGCGATCAGCCATTCCATTCGTTCAAACGCTCCAGGGCTTGGCGCCACTCCGCTTCGGTCATGACCGGACGGATGCGCGCCAGTTGCGCCTCCGCATGGGGATGTCCAAGCTGGCCCGCGATACTGAACCAGTAATAGGCCTCCCCGAAATCCACTTCTACGTCATGTCCGCCGGCCATTGCGACGCCCAAGTTGTAGGCGGCGTTAGCCTCACCCCTCTCAACCGCAAGGGCCCAGAGCACCTTGGCGCGGATGGGATCCTTCGGCCCGCCGTCGCCGCGGGCCAGCATGATTCCCAGATTGGACTGGGCCGTGGGCTCACCTTGTGCGGCCGCGCGTTCATACCAGTAGCGGGCCTTTTCCGGATCCGCCTCAACGCCTTCGCCATTGGCGTACAGAAAGCCGAGATTGAACTGGGCCACGGCGAGATGCGCCTCGGCGGCCTGGCGGTAGAGGGCGGCGGCCTGCGCCGGATCATGGGCAACGCCGTCCCCATACTGCAGCATGGCGCCCAGATGGTTTGCCGCCACCGGATGCCCGGCTTCGGCAGCCTCCCGGAACAGATCGGCTGCGCGGGATTTGTCTTCCGCGACGCCATGACCGCCGTAAAACGCCATAGCCTCCCGGCACAAAGCCTCCGTTTCCGGCGTGACCTTCCACGGACCGTCCGGCCGATCCTCACTCATGAACGCCCCTTTTCCCCTCGATGGCTTGTCCTCGCGCGCCGCCGGTCCCGGCCCTTACCACGTGGCCGGCACATGACGCGGGCCCCGCAAGGTCAGCGTGTCTTTCCAGTCCGGCGCGGCGGCGTGTGTCAGGTCCAGATGCGTCAGGCGCTGCAGCAGGATGGACAAGGCCTCGCCCACTTCGATCCGCGCAAGCTGCGCCCCAAGACAAAAATGGATGCCACCGCCAAAGGACAAGGGTTTCACGCCCGTCCGCCGCACATCGAGCCGGTCGGGATCCTGGAACACCGTCTCGTCCCGGTTGCCCGAGCCAAGCACGGCCAGGACCCGATGCCCAGCCGGGATCATCGTCTCGCCCAACCACACGTCTTCAAGGGCGGTGCGCCCGGTGAATTGGACCGAAGAATCGTAGCGCAGGATTTCATCGACCGCCCCGTGCAGCAGTTCGGGCCGGGCGCGCACCAAGGCGCGTTGGTCCGGATGACGCCACAGGCCGATAAGCGCGTTGCCCATCAAGTTCACGGTGGTCTCGTGACCGGCCGCGAAAAGCAGACCCACATTGGCCGCCAGTTCCTCCGGGCTCAAAATCCCATGCTCGGTTTCGCTGGTGACAAGATAGGTGAGCAGATCGTCCCGGGGCCGCGCCCGTCGGTCTTCGAAAAGGGCCCCGAAATAGGCCTGGGAGTCCGCCACGGCCGCGTTGGAGGCGGCCAATTCCTCCGCGCTCATGGGCGTGGGGTCGATAATCCGTCCGCGGACCCGGCTTTCACCGGTGAAGATCGGCCAGTCAGCCCCCGGAATGCCCAGGATTTCGCAAATGACCATCACGGGCAGCGGGTGCGTGAAGGCCCGCACCAGGTCCCCCTCCCCTTGCCCCTGGGGAGCGTTCTGGAACATGGCGTCGATCAGGCCGTGGGCAATGTCACGGATGCGCCCACGCAGCCGTTCCATGCCGCGCCTGTCGAAGGCCTTCGCCACGAGACCGCGCAGGCGGGTGTGGTCGGGCGGATCGGCCAACAACATGGTGCGCAGCAGGCTCGCATAGGCCGGCTCCTTAAGGGCCTGCGGCCCCAGGGTCTTTTCAAAACGCTCGGCCGTGCGATGGCCAAAGCGCCGGTCGCGCAGCACCTGCGCGCAGTCTTCGTAGCGGCAGACAAGCCAGGTGTCCGTGCCCTCGAGCGGCGCCAGGGGGCGTGTGCGGCGCAGGTGACGATAGGTCGGGTAGGGATCGCGGATGAATTCGGGGCTGAACAACTCCGGCACGGGGGCCGGGTGCGGGTCGGCGCTCTCTTGATCCGGCGTCATGGCGTGACCCTCCGTTTCGCTCAAATGTCGTTCGATCCGGCATCAATAGGGCCGGCATCAATAGGGCAGGCGTCTTCAAAGCGCGGTCGGCTCACCGCCGCGGCCCTGCCCACTGCCCGTCTTGGGCCCGCAAATGGAAAGATCCGGGGTCGGCACCGTTTCCACGGAAGCGATCCGCGCCAGCGGAATGCGCACCGAAAGGGCCAGTCGCTTGTCGGCGATCGGGGGGACCGGCGTGCCAAGCGCGATCATCCGTTCCCAAAGGCCGGCGGGCGGCGGCGCGAACGCCCCATCGCGCAGCATCCGGGCGGTGCGCTCCAGGTTGGCCCGGCTGACAAAGATCGCCCTGGCATTGATTCCCACCGCGAAATAGCACCCCGCGCCAAGGTCGCGGACAAGGCGTCCATCGCCCGGTTGCTCGGATGCCACCAGACGGATCCGGACATACCGCAGGCCCGGCAACAGATGGCCCGTCAGCGCCGGCTCTCCATCCGCAGACGCCCCATTTTGGCTCGGCATATAGCCGATGGTGTCGGAGCGCAACACCTGGCCCAGGGCCCGGTCGGCCGCCCGCTCGCCCAGGAAAGGCGGCATGAAGAACAGGGCCACCAGATAGGCAAGAACGATAATCGTGCCGTGAAGGCGTGTGACGTGCAGCAGCCAAAGCACGTAAAGCTGAAATCCCAGGGACGCGAGCAGTATGACCACCCGCCCGACCGCATTGCCCATGACATTGTAGGCGGCCAGATAATAGTCCTCGAGCGCAAGATCGAGCTCCCTCAAGGAAAATCCCAGGGCACCGTAATACTCCTGCGCGAAAGACCAGCCCAGCAGATAAAGCCAGGCGGCAATCAGCGTCAGGAGGGTGGCGCCAGAGGTGATGAGGGGGACGGTTCGAATGCTAAAGGCATCGTCAAGCTGCGGACTGTCTGTGCGCGCGGTCTCGCTCATGCCCGCTCTCCCTCTCCGCCGCGGCCAACGGCCAGTTCAAGCTCGATACCGATGGCCGGGACGATGGTCGCGATGGGGATCGCCCTGTTGCCGTCGGGCAGGGTCGGATCGGAAAAATTCGGATCGCCCGCGTGGTGCAGGGCGATAAGTTCAAGCTTGCTGTTGAAAATGGGCGAACCGGAGGAACCGCCCAGGGTGTTGGCGTCGTGGAACAGGCGCGCGCCGTCGCGCCTCACCGAACTCACCTCTCCAAGGGCAAGCTTTTTCGGTCGGGCGTCCGGATGCTGAAGGACAAGGACCTGGCTTCCCTGCGGCGGCATGAGGGCCCGTTCCGGCAGGCGGATCACACCGCGCACGGATCCTTGCACGGCCCGCTCCATGGCCTCGCGCGTGCTTTGCACGCCAATCGGCAGGCTGCCGGCCGGCTGAGACAAGCGCAGCAGAGCATAATCGAGATGGTCCGGATCGGGATCGCCTTCGAGCGTAAAGTCCCACCGGGAGGGCTCACTGAACTCCACGAGCCAATCTTCCTCCGCCAGTTTGAACACGGACGGCTCCACCGGGGCTTCGGCGGCACTTTCCTTGAAGTCGAACATGAATTCGGCCGTCCTGGGCTCCGCCGCACCCAGACGCAGGGCCGTAATAACATGCTCATTGGTCATCACGATGTCCGGCGCGATGAGAAAGCCCGTGCCGTAAACGGGGCCATGGGGCCCCACATAGGATATTCGGCACACGCAGCGTTCAATGGTCATCAGCCTAAAAATAAAGGCATCGATGTTCTGGAAGCTCTCGCTCTCGTTCACGATGCTTTCAAGGTCGCCGCCGCCCTCGCGCATCAGATCCGCCGCGCTCGACAGGCCGATATCGTGATAGAGCCGGGCCAATTGCTTGTTCTTGGTGTCGGAGAGATAGGCCGCCTCAACCAGCCGGCCGATCCACAGCTCCCTGTTTGCCGCCGCAACGAGGCTTTCCCACTCGATGGTCCCGCCGCGTTTGAACCGGCCAATGGGTTTGCCCAAGCGGAATTTGGTCAGGCGCTCGAACTGGGTCGGTGTGAAACTGGTCGCCAGCGCATCGGCGAGTGCCATGCGTTTGCGGGCCGGCAACTGCGCCTGATGATGGGGCACCACCCGTTCACGCAAAAGGCCGATGCCGGGC
>CAYYTT010000029.1:0-30121 GCA_964474635.1 uncultured Alphaproteobacteria bacterium
GAGATAGCACAATTCTTTTGGCGTTGCGGCTGGTCCTCGATCTCTAAGCGGCTAAACTGTGCTATCCTCAAAGCCGTATACGTATCGAGTTGCGGCTGGTCCTCGATCTCTAAGCGGCTAAACTCGATCACCTTTTAAGGCCCTGATTTCAGGGCCTTTTCTTTTGATTCGGCTTGCGAAAAAGCGCATTGTGCTCGCTCAAAAAAGGATGAATTGATCCGGATTTCCAGAGCGATGTTCACGGTTTCGTCCCGTGAAGATCTCAGCGTTCTCATACTGCTTGTCGGTCACGGTGAGGATGTGAACCTTCCCACGCGCTGGAAGTTCACGTTTGATCCGGGTGACATAGGTGCTGGCGGCTTCCTTACTTGCCGCAAACCGCAGATAAACTGAGAATTGAGCCATCTCAAAACCCTCATCAAGAAGGAATTGGCGGAACTTGGTGGCGGTTCGGCGCTGGGCTTTCGTTTCGACGGGCAAGTCGAACATGACGTACAGCCACATGATGCGATAGCCACTTAAAGTCGACAGGACTGTCATGGGCCGCGGGCTCTATCTGATGAGCGGCAAAGGCTTTTTCGGCAGCGCCAGAGCATTGGCATCATTTGCATAACAGCGAGCCAGGGACAGGGCGAGTCTTTCCATGCAAGTCACAACCGGCGTGGCGCCTTGATCGGTCGACATATCCGAAATCATAACGCGCGCGAGAGCGGCCTTGCTGTCCGGGTCCAAGGTCTCTTTACCCGATTGAACAAGCCCGTGGACGATGAGGTCGTTCACGGGCCGGAACGGCTCGATACAATCATCCACTAGGCAAAAAGGATTGCCGCGTGAGGCATGGGACAGCCCCAAACTCGGGTGCAGGCCCGCGCCCATGATGGCCCGGGCCACGCCAGCGCGCAGGATGGCGTAACCGTAGTTCAGCAGGGCATTGATACCATCTCCGTCGGTCTGCCGGCGGAATGTTTCGCCGAACAGGCGTGGCCAATACCGCCTAGCGGCCTGCGCCTCCACATTGTCCGGATCACCCGAGCGCACCTGACGGACCAGAAGATGGAAACCCATGGAGTCTGCGTTCACGGCATCAAGAGTTGCCGCCTGTTGCTCGATCTTTGAACGGATGAGTTGCTGCCATAGTCTTTTTTTAAGCGGCAGGCTCGCCGAGGCTTGGTCGCCAATACGGCCTGACTGCTGATGATGGCTGTCGGCGGGCCACAGGAAGCCCACGGGGCGATGGTGCGGCCCGCAAAAGACGAACGCGATATTGCGTTCAGCGAGGGCACACAAAAGGGAATTTGAATAGGTCAGGCCGTGAGCGTTCGCAATGATCGCGGCAAGATCGTCAAGTGGCACCCGGCCAACCTCATTGCCTTTTTCGTGCACGACCAGAAAGCCGCGCTCTTTGGCAAGGTGCCGGCCGTCTGTGGAGATTTCCACGACACGGCCGATCATGACGGCCGATCCAAGGCTTTGGGGCGTCCCAGAAGGTCGACACGCACACGGCGGGCCTTCGCCTTTTTCAGAATGCTGTAGCTGGCAAAGAGCCAGGTGAAGGGGTCATCCTTGTCCTTATGGCGCGCGTCCAGCACACCGGCCTCGTTGTGCGGGGCAAGGCGAATTCGCTTTGCGCTGGGTTCAAGACGGAAGGCACGCATGATCGTGCGCTGACCATTGTGCTCAAGTTCGATGAGATCGCCCTTGTGCACGGTCATTACGAGCCGAGCATCCGGGAAGGCACCGCGCCATTTTGGCTTGTGGTCTGGTTGATTGGCATCGAAAACGGTGACCGCCTCGCCGGACCAGGAGCCGTCGGCGCATTCGAAGATGTCGACCCGGTGATTTGGGCCCGGAATGTAGGCCTTCTCGAACCCGTCGCCATGCTCGATTTTGACCACCTGCTGTTCCGTTTTCAGGATCCGTACACGGCGTATGGGCGGGGATTGTTTTTCGCCAAAGGCCTTCAGGGCCTCGTTTAGCTTGAGGCCCTTTGATTTTGCGTCCTCGATCACCTGGGCGACCGCGCCGCGCAAGTCCTCGTCCCTAATTTGGGCGGCTTCCTTTTCCGTCAACGCATCGATTGGTTTTCGGGTCACGAGGTTAAAGGCCTTGCCGTCGATTTCCTCATTGACAAGGCCGTAGGCTGTGTCCTCGTGGAGCTGCCCCTGCTTTCCGTGATCGGCCTTATGCGCCACCACCATGGTTTCAAGACGGGCGGCGAGGGCCTCCCGATAAGCCTCCCAAGGTTTGGGAACGCCGTCCTTGCCGAACAGGCGTGCTCCGTCCAGGTGCTCCACGTCGCCCGAGGCCCTGGCAATGCGTTGCAGGAGGCGTCGATCCGTGCACGCAATCACGAAGGCGTCAATTGCGTGGTGGCGGTGATCGTCCCGGTCCTTGGCGTCTTTTTCCGGCCGGTTGTGACCGGGCAAAACGCTGTTAAGGCCCCAAAGGCCGCGGAGCATGGATGTCATCCGCCCAGGGACGGCCCAAACCTGGTCGGGATCACAGATATGGCCGAGATATTCCTTGGTGAGGCGTGCCATATGCTGGGTGTCGGTAAGGTGGCGCGCCTGCCAGCCTCCCTGATCATCGAATTTAGTCAGGGCATCGGGTTTAAAGCGCCAAGCCTTATGTTTGAACAGAAGCTCGGCACGCGCCTCAATGTCGGCAGCCCTTTCCGCGCTGAACGCGTCGGCAGGGGCTCTGCCACCCTTCTCCCGGTTGGCCTCGCGCAAGCACAACACCTTGTTGCCAATCCCGTCGTCCAGGGATTTCGAGAAGGGCAGGATGTGGTCAATTTCCACTCTGCCATCAAACAGCATTTTGCAGCTAATTGTCTCGCCTGAGTAGACACAGAGCCGGGCGTCCGATGGCATCTCCTCATAGAGCCGCATGCGGAGACGGTTTTCACCATTATCCGCCACACCCAGTTCCTTGAGCTTCTTGACGCGTGCCTCATTGGCTTTGGTGTTGCTGGCCAGTTCGCGCTTGTACTCTTCCTTGCGTTTTTGATTCCATTTCAATTCGCGCGCCAGCTCGATGACAATTTCGGCGGGCGGACCATAGGCATCGATCAGCGCATTGACGAGCTTGCCCATCTGGTTGAGGGCGATATGCACTGTTGGATTTGTGACCTTGCCGATATGTTCCTGGCTGCCCTTTTCTGCTTCCGGATTGTCGACCACATGACGCTGCAACACGCGTCCGTAGTAGGGCAATTTGGCAAGGCGCTCGCCCGGGCGCCGGTCCGAATGGTGCAGCCCCAGATGTTTCACCGCCTGATCATAGGTCATCGACGCGTCGAGAATTTCGCCGGTAGATGGGTCCGCCGGGGCCTCGTTCTCAAAGACATCAACGAGATCACGCAGCATCGTGCGCCCGACCATGCTATGACCCTGGGGCAGGCGCAGGCGCGTGATGGCTTCGATCTTGTCCGGGGTCAGATCGCATGTGGACTCGAGCCATTCGATCAGTGCGTCCTCGTCCTCTTCCGACAGAAGGCGTTCCACAATGTCCGTCTGCTTGCTCAGCGGGAACTGCCGCCAGGCTTTGCCGAAGGCCTTTGATGAACCGAGTTTGGCGGCTGTCTGATCGCCTTCAAATCCCTTGCGGTGGCCGCTGGCCTCATAGTTGAAGCGGGCATCATCGGGCAGCTTCAGGCCGGCGCGCAGTTTTTCGAATGTGACTGTGCTGCTTGCCTTCAGAAGAACTTGGAGCAGGTAATCCCGTTCCTGCCGGGTCAGTTTTCGGGATGGCCGCTGGGGCCGGTCGATCATCAGGCTGGAGAGGTCCTGCAGGATGCGGAAGCGTTGAAAAAGGGGCAGGGCCCTTGGCGCCCGTTCTTCCTCAGGGCGGAAGCCGCATTTTCCGACGACGGCGGGTCTAAGAGGGCGCTGCGCGATGATGCACCGTTTGATGTCGGCGAGGAGATCATCCGTCAGGCAGGCATGATGCGCCTTTTGCCGGTTCCAGATCTCATCGATCTCCTCATCCACAAGATCGCGGTGCGGATAGTAGTCATAGAGCGCCTTGGCGCCTTGAATTTGCGGACGGAAGCGGACGGTTTCTCGGCGCTCATGGCGCCGGGCTAGAAACTCACCCAAGGTGCGCGCGTTCTGGGCTTCGAGCGCGTCTTTCAGGGCACGGATGCCTGCCTTGGTGGCGCCGTCGTCATTGTCCGAATCGGCGATCCGATTGGATTTGAACCCGCGCCTCTGGTTGATGTGAAAAAGGGCCCGGCCCAAGTGGTGGGCGTTTATTGGGCCGTCCAACGCCGCGGCTCGAAGACCATAAGGGTCGCATTTTTCAAGCGCTTTCCGCTCCGCCTCGTCCGAGGGCATCAGGCCCGACCGGATGAGAAGGGTCATCAGGCGCTTTTGCCGTCGCAAAAACCGGTCCCGCCGCCGTCTCGTGGAGCGGGCCAGACGGCGCTCGACGGCGAGGGAAGTTTTGCTTTGGGGGTCGCGGCCGGCTTCCTGATTGGTCGTGATCAGCCGAACGCCCGCATCCAGCAGGCCGCAGGGATGGCCATCGCCATCAAGTTTGAGGGCGCACCAACCAATGCTGTTGGTACCGAGGTCAATGCCGAGGCGATACACAGACAAACTCCAACTAACGCTTGCAAGCATGTAATTGGAAGCTTAGTGTCGGAGACGGTGGTTGTATAGCTTAGCCGCTTAGAGATCGAGGACCACCCGTTAACAAGCACCTTGTGTGCAGAAAATCGCTTTTGCGATCGGGGTCGAGCCCAGCTCGGCCCCGAGCCTTTGTTATTTTACTAATTCTATTGCTTGTATTGTCTGAGAAATTTCATCTTTAGGGTCCAGAAGTAATATCGTGCGGTTAATCCAGCATCGCGCGTTCCTCCTTATTTAAATGCCAAATATCCGTGTAGGATTATTCGTACGCCTATGCGATCCAGATGCGAGATTTTCCCATGAATGTCAGTGAAGCCGTGGCGCGGCGGCGGTCTGTTCGGGTGTTCAAGGATCAGCCCGTGTCCTCTGAGACCATTCGGTGGGTGATGGGGCAGGCGGTGCGGGCGCCGTCCGGGGGCAATCTTCAGCCCTGGCACTTTTACCTGGTGAATGGCGAGGCCATGGCGCGGTTCAAGTCGCGCATGGCCGAACGTCTGCAGGACCCGGCGCCCGACCCGCGCGATTATGATGTTTATCCCAAGGGCCTCCAGGAACCCTACCGCTCGCGCCGTTTCAAGGTGGGCGAGGACATGTACGCCCTGCTCGGCATCGCGCGGGAGGACAAGGCGTCCCGCCTGTTGTGGCTGGCCAACAATTTTCAGTTTTTCGGCGCGCCGGCGGGCCTGTTCTGCTTTGTGGACCGGACCATGGGCCCGCCCCAGTGGTCGGATCTTGGCATGGTGCTGCAGACCATGATGCTGCTGTTCCAGGAACACGGCATCGACACCTGCGCCCAGGAGGCCTGGTCCACCTATGGCAAGACCGTTGCGGACCATGTGGGCGCGCCGCCCGAACTGATGCTGTTCTGCGGCCTCGCCATCGGCTACCGGGACGAGGAAGCGGCGGTGAACACGCTCAAATCCGACCGCGCGCCCCTCGATGAGGTCTTGACCGACGTCTGCTGATCAAAGCCAACACCCGTTCAGAACTGGGCCGCCGGCATGGGCTCCTGGGCGGGCCGTTCGGGCACGTGCTCAAGCAGGGGCCAGACCGCCTCCACGCAGTCCACCGCCTGCCAGAGGGCATGGGCCTTGGGCTTCACGAAGTCCTGCTCGATCATGTGGTCGAACAGGGCGAGCAGCGGGCTCCAGTAATCGGCGATGTTCACGAGGATAATCGGCTTCTGGTGCCGCCCGAGCTGGGCCCAGGTCAGCATTTCGATGGTTTCCTCCAGGGTGCCGATGCCGCCGGGCAGGGCGATAAAGGCGTCGGAACGGTCGAACATGAGTTGCTTTCGCTCATGCATGGAGCGGGTGACGATCAGTTCCGTCACG
This sequence comes from uncultured Alphaproteobacteria bacterium, assembly GCA_964474635.1. Classification (GTDB taxonomy): domain Bacteria; phylum Pseudomonadota; class Alphaproteobacteria; order JAJFIK01; family JAJFIK01; genus CAYUYV01. Next base: position 5,969 of record CAYYTT010000029.1, read on the forward strand.
TCCTCGAACTGGACTTCGATCTCTTTCAGGAAATCGGGAATGATCCCGACCACGCGCCCGCCGGCCTCCAGCGCGGATTCGGCGACCGCGCCCATGAGCCCCAGCTTGCCCCCGCCATAAATCAGCTCGACCTCATGGGCCGCGAGGTCCGCGCCGAGTGTCCGGGCATCGGCCGCAAAGCGGGGATCGAGGCCATGGCTCGATCCGCAATAGACACACACTGCCCGGGGCTTTGCCATGGGCCACTCCCTATCTTTGACTATGGTCTTTGAGGGTGCTCCTTGCCGGTGCGTGACAGCGTCGGCATCGAAAACACCCATGCCTCCGGTGTATCATGGGGCTCGGTGTTTTGGTGGGGGATGTCGGGCGAATGGGCCGGGCCGTCGGAAACGACACGTGCCTATTGGGCGTAAGGTGGGAACGCGAGGTGTACCGCGGCGTTGGAACGGGGGTCTATCCATGCGGGCTATTGTGATCATCGCGGGCGGGGCCGTGCTGCTGATTGGCGCGGTGTTTGTGCTGTGGCCGCAAGGGGAACCGCGCAAGGCCGATGGGCGGCCGGGAGACACCGTGGCCCCGTCCCTGGCGCGGGAGGCGGCGCAGCTGCCCGTTGAACTGGACCTGGAGTTGCGGGGGGAGCCCGAGCGGTCCCAGACGCCGCCCCCCCCTGAGGTGTCAGAAAAGGCGCCAGAAGACGCAGGCGACCCCGGCCTGCCGGTGAAAACCAAGGCCCCGGCGCGCTATGCGCCCTTGCTGGAGGCGGAGGCCGAGGCAACCCAAGACGACCTGCGCGCCGCCTCCGACGACAATGCGCCCCCGAACAACGTTGTCGTCGAGACCCGCGAAGGCCCGCGCGATGGCCGCGTGCCCAGCTTTGACATTGTGCGCATCGACGCGGCCGGGGTCGCGGTGCTGGCCGGGCGCGGCGCCCCGGCATCCCGCGTCGCCCTCGTTTCCGAACGCCCCGGGCAGGACCGCCGCGCCATCGGCACGGCCGAAGTGGACGGGCGCGGGGAATGGGTGATGCTCATCGAAACGCCGCTGGAGGAGGGATCCCTGCGGCTCAGCCTTGAAACGGAATTGCCGGGCGGAGAGACACTCGAGTCCGTTCAGACCGTCGTGGTCGTCGTGCCCGGTCGTCCCGACCGCAAGCCGCTCGTCGTGCTCGGGGGCGGAGACGGGCCAGCCAAGATCCTCCAGGCACCCGATTCAGGCATCGCCTCAGGCGGTCTCGTCGTGGAGAGCATCGATTACGACGAAACGGGGGGCGTGCATGTGAGCGGGCGGGCGAGCCCTGGCTCGCAAGTCTATGCCTATGTGGACGATCGCATTGCGCGCCAGGGCGTGGCGGCGGACAACGGCCGCTGGGCCCTGTTCCTCGATCTGGTGATTGAGCCGGGGCTCTACACCTTGCGGGTGGACGAACTCGATGGCGCGGGCACGGTGATCCAGCGCGTCGAAATGCCCTTCGAACGGGCCGCGCCGTCTGAACTCGTGTTCGACGATGGGCAGGTGATCGTGCAGCCGGGCAACAATCTGTGGCGCATCGCGCGCTTCGCCTATGGCGACGGCTTCCGCTACACCATGATATTCGATGCCAATAAGGACGTGATCCGCGATCCGGACCTCATATATCCAGGACAGGTGTTTGCCGTGCCCAAGGGGCGCGGGGCCACGCCCGCTAGCGACACCGCCCGTCCCTGATCAGCCCGCCGTGCCTGCGCCCGGGGGCTCCATCCCCACAAGGGAGACCCCATGACCGCAGACATGGTCGCCCCCTCCGTTGCCTCCACCACAGCCGCCGCGGCGCAAGGATCGGGGGGCCCCGGCGGTCCCGCCGGGCGCGGCGTCCGGCGCGCGCGCAAGGCCTCCCAGCCCGACGGCGACGACGCGCCCCTGCGCCAGCGCTCCGCCTGGGCGGTCCTTGGGGATCTGCTGCCGTTTCTGTGGCCCAAGGAGCGTCCGGGCCTGCGCCTGAGGGTCATCCTGGCGCTGGCCTGCATGGTGCTGGGCAAGGTGGTGATCGTCTATGTGCCCTTTTTCTATAAGGGCGCCGTCGATGCCCTGGGGGGGGAAGAAGGGCGCGAGGCGGCCCTGCTGGCGGTGCCGGTTTTCCTCGTGCTGGCCTATGGGGTGTCGCGGATCCTGGGCTACGGCTTCAGCGAACTGCAGGACATGATTTATGCCCGCGTCAGCGAGGCCATGCAGCGCCGACTGTCCTTGCGCCTGTTCGACCACATCAACATGCTGTCCTTGCGTTTCCATCTTGAGCGCAAATCAGGCGGCCTGCAGCGGATCATGAGCCGTGGCATTTATCTTGCCGATTCCCTGCTACAGACGGTATTGTTCCGCATACTGCCTTCCACGATCGAATTCGTCTTTGTCGCCGTCATCCTCACGGTGACCTTCGGCTGGGTCTTCGCGCTGATCACGGGCATTACGGTGACCATCTATCTCGGCGTGACCTTTGCGATTTCCGAATGGCGCAAGAAATTCCGCCGTGAGATGATCGAGCTCGACTCGGCGGCCTTTTCCCAGGCCATGGACGCCATGCTCAATTTCGAGACGGTCAAATATTTCGGCAATGAACGCCACGAGGCCGCGCGGTATGATGAGTCCCTGCAGCGTTATGAGAATGCCAAGGTGCGCACGACCTCGTCCCTGTCGTTTCTCAACATGGCGCAGAATGTGGTGTTCATCTCCGGGCTGACGGTGTTGATGGTCATGGCCGGCTATGGCGTTGCGGACGGCCGGCTCACGGTTGGTGACTTTGTGCTGATCAATGCGCTGGTGATCCAGCTCGGCGGGCCCTTGAGCAATTACGGCTTTGTTTATCGCACCGTTCAGGAGGCCCTGATCGACTCTGAGCGGATGCTCGACATCCTCGATATGAAACCGGAAGTGTGCGACCGGGACGGCGCCAAGCCGCTGGCCGTCAACGGGGCCGAAGTGCGCTTTGAAGATGTGGAGTTTCACTACACCGAGGAACGCAAGATCCTGCACGGCGTGTCCTTCACGGTACCGCCCGGCAAGACGGTGGGCATTGTCGGGGCGACGGGCGCGGGCAAATCCACGCTCTCGCGGCTGTTGTTCCGCTTTTATGATGTGGTGGAGGGGCGCATCCTGATCGATGGACAAGACATTCGGGACGTGACCCAGGATAGCCTGCGCGCCGCCATTGGCATGGTACCCCAGGACACGGTGCTGTTTAACGACACCATCGGCTACAACATCGCCTACGGACGACCCGATGCGAGCCAGGACGACATCGAGCGGGTGGCCAAGCTCGCCCAGATCCACGATTTCGTGGACAGTCTGCCGGATCGTTATGAGACCATGGTGGGCGAGCGCGGCCTGAAGCTGTCGGGCGGCGAGAAGCAACGGGTGGCCCTTGCGCGGACCCTGCTGAAGGATCCGCCGATCCTGATGCTCGACGAGGCGACCTCGTCGCTCGATTCGCGGACCGAGGCGGACATTCAGGAGGCCGTGCGCACCGTCTCGCACGATCGTACCACGCTGATGATCGCCCACCGCTTGTCCACCGTGCGCCATGCCGACGAAATCCTGGTGATGGATCATGGTCAGGTGATCGAACGCGGGCCCCATGACGCCCTTCTGGCAGCCGGCGGCGCCTATGCCGCCCTATGGTCGCGCCAGTTGGCCGAGGACGAAAAGGCAGAGCGCGAGGAGGCCTTGGACGAGGCGGTTTGATCCCGCGTCTGGAGCGCGGGGCGGAGTGTTCGCCCCATGCTCTTGTCTCATGTCAAAGCACGGATGGGGTTTTGTGCTCCGTCTGTGGGCTACGATGGCACTATCGGAACACACGGCGCGCAGGAAGGGGCTCGCGCGTGGGCCTGGCCTTTTGTGCCCGTTGAAAGGATGTTCCGATGGGTTTGCGTGTGCTTGCCGTCCTCACCCTGATGGCTTTCGTTTCCAACTGGAGTGGCGTCCTTCCCCGTGCCGTTGCCGCCGAGCCGCTCACGCCGGCCCAGTTGCGCGGCGACCTGGCCGTTGCGCGTTCGGCGCTTGAGGCGATTCATCCGGGCTATGACCGCTACACGCCCCGCGCCGCGCTTGATGCGGCCTGGGACGATCTTGAGGCGCGGGCCGCCGAGGGCCCCATGACCACGGCGCAGGTCTATCTTGCGCTATCGGCCGTTCTGGCGCGGATCAATTGCGATCACACCAAGGCGGAGACGCCGCGCGCCCTTGACCGGAAGCGCCTGTCCGTACCGAGCTTTTTCCCCTTCCGCTTCCAATTGGTGGAGGGCGAGGCACTGGTCACGGCCGTCGGCGAGGGGGCAGGCGGCCTTCAGGTTGGAGAGACCCTGATCGCCATCGATGGCGCGCCCACAGGGGCCGTTTTCGATGCCATCCGCCCACTGATCCCCGTGGATGGCAAGACCGTTTGGGCCCGTGAGCCGGCCCTTGAGGCCTCCGGCGAGTTTCTGGGGTCGGCCTTTGAGCATTTTTACTGGCTGATGAACGGTCCCTGGGCGGAGAAAACTGTAAGGGTACGCGGAGCGAACGGCGCGGACCGTAACGTCATTGTGTTGCCAATTGATTTCGAAGCCTGGCGCGCCTTGCCGTTTCCGGGAGCGGGCTATCGGGCCGATTTTGTCGATGCCGTCACGTTCGACTCGGAACGTGCACCCGATGTGGCGCTGTTGCGGGTCGATACTTTTGTGAATTATCGCCGGCCCATGGATCCGCGCACGGTCTATGGACCGCTGTTCGAGCGCCTGCGGGATGAGGGCGTCAAGGCGTTGATCCTCGATACGCGGCGCAATGGCGGCGGGTCGGACGATGCCATGCTGGCCCTGCTCGCACATCTCGTCGATAAGCCGTTCCGGCAGATACGGGCACGCTATGTGCGCAGCCTGGATCTCACGCGCTTCTCGGACGTTATTCAGACCTGGGATCCCTCGGCTCTGACACCGGATCCGGCCCGTTTCACGGAGGAACGGCCCGGGTGGTACCGGGAAAATCCGTCCCAAGACCAGCTCGCCTTCCAGACTATTGAGCCGTCACCGGCCGCCTTCACAGGCCCCCTTGTTATCCTTTCGAGCGCGGCGAACGCCTCCGGCGTGACCATGATGCTCGGAAAGCTCCAGGACCTGCGCGCCGATGCGGTCATCGTCGGCGAACCCACCGGCGGCAGTGTGGAGGGGCCCACGGCCGGCACCTTGTTCTTTGTGACGCTGCCCGAAAGCGCCATCCGCGTGCGCGTGCCATTTTATCGCCAGTATCTGGAAGTCAGCGCCTTCGAGCCCGGCCTCGGCGTCACGCCCGATGTTCTCGTCCGTCCGACCCGTGAGGATATCCTGAAAGGGCGCGACCCGGTGATGGAGGCGGCGATTGCCCAAGCCCGAAAATTGATGGGCGAGTAATCGCGCAGTCAGAACGCGAGAGCCGCGTGGCCTTTGCGGGCCGGAAAGTGGTAGAACACCCCCCGAAGCACACGCGGTCACGGCAAAGGGGGCAAGCGGAGCATGGCACAGCAGCACACGGCATCGGACAAGCCTGGGCTTCTCAACAGGGCCGCCGCGCCCTTTGTCGCCTTGGTCGAGCGTTATTATCCCGATCCCTTCGTCTTCGTGATTGTCTTGACGGTGCTGACCCTGGGTCTTTCGCTCGCCCTGACGGATGCGTCAGGGGCGGGCGTGATCCTGGCATGGGGGAACGGGCTTTCCTCCCTTCTCGCCTTCACGATGCAGCTCGCGCTCACTTTGGTCCTGTCCCACGCCTTTGCCCATACGGACCGGATCAAGGCCGTCCTGATACGGATTTCCAAGATCCCCCGTGCGGAGTGGCAGGCTTACGCGGTCATTTGCGCGGCGGCTGGGATCGCAAGCCTCATAACCTGGCCGCTGGGTCTCGTCGTCGGCGCGACCCTGGCCAAGCGCATCGCCGTTGAGGGCGCGCATCGGGGCCTGCGCCTTGATTATCCTCTGCTGGTGGCCTCCGCCTATGCCGGGTTCGTGGTCTGGCATATGGGCTATTCGGGCTCCGCGCCCTTGTTCGTGGCGACCCCCGGCCATGTGCTCGAAGCCCAGATCGGCATCCTGCCCGTGACGGAAACCGTGTTTTCGTTCTGGAACATGGGCCTTGCAGCCATCACGCTCGCCGCCGTCAGCGCCACTTGCGCCCTGATGAGGCCGGGGCCGGGTGCCGTGCGCCCCCTCGGTGAGGCGGGCCTTACGGTTCTCGAGGAGGAAGAGCGCGAGGACACGGGCGATGCCCAGCCCGAAACCGTTGGGGAACGGATCGGGGCCTCGCCGGTGCTCAGCCTGCTGCTGGGTGCGCTCGTGGTCGGCTACCTGGCGGTCTGGTTCGCGCAAAACGGATTTTCGCTGAACCTGAACATCGTGAACTGGACCCTGCTTGGGACCGGTCTGCTGCTGGCGCGTTCGCCTGTCCATCATGTGGAGCTGTGCGTCGATGGCGGCCGTTCCCTGGGGGCGTTGCTGCTGCAATACCCCTTTTATGCCGGGATCATGGGTGTGATGGCGGGGACCGGCCTTGTGAGCCTTTTTTCCGAATGGATCGCGGCCCAGGCGAGCGCATTCACACTGCCGCTTTGGGCGTTTTTCGCGGGCGGCCTTGTGAACATGTTCGTGCCCTCCGGCGGCGGACAATGGGCCGTGCAGGGGCCTGTCTTTATCGAGGCGGGCCAGGCGCTCGGCGTGCCGCCGGCCCTCATTGTCATGGCCGTGGCCTATGGTGATCAGTGGACGAACATGATCCAGCCCTTCTGGACCATTCCGCTCCTCGCTATTGCAGGTCTCAGGGTCGGGGACGTGCTCGGCTACACCTTCATTGTTCTGATCGTGTCCGGCGTCATTTTCACCGCGGGGCTCATGGCCGCCGCGATGTTGCTCGGCGCGGGGTAGCGGCCGGCAAGGGCTATAGCTGCGGTCGAGAACTCTGGATCAGTCTGTGTCCAGCTTGCCGCCGCACTGTTTTTGGCGCGCTGCGCGGGGGCGGCAAAAAGGCGCCGGGCCGCAGTCGCGGCCTTGAGCGCGGAGCGGATACATCATCGCGCCGCGCTATAAGCGCCCCGCACCCTCAGCCATCTGGTCGGCCACTGCCCCTATGAGCCGGTGCCGGCGTCAGGAGCACGGGTTGCCCGCCGGACGATGCCAACGAAGAATCGGCGAAAATGGGTTGGCGCGATCAGCAGGACCGGCGTGATCAGCAGGGTGAGGACGGTCGCAAAGCCCAGCCCGAAGACTACGGCGGTGGCAAGCTGCACCCACCAGACCGCGACGGGCCCGCCCACACTGATATCCCGGCCGAAGAAATCCACATTGAGCGCGAACATCATGGGCAGAAGTCCGCACATGGTCGTGATGGTGGTCAGCACCACGGGGCGCAGACGCTGGGCCGCCGTACGCACGATCGCTTCATGGATATCCGTTCCCTGACCATGCAGGCGCTGGAACGTGTCGATCAGCACGATATTGTTGTTCACCACGATGCCGGCGAGGGCCACGATCCCCGTCCCGGTCATGATGATGCTGAAGGTCTGCCCCATGACCATCATGCCGACCAGAACGCCGATGGTGGACAGGATCACCGTGGAGAGGATCAAGGACGCATGGTAGAAATTGTTAAACTGGGTTAGCAGGATCACGAACATCAGGAACAGGGAAGCGCCCATGGCGCCCACGAGGAACTGGCCCGCCTGCTGGGATTCCTCATCCGCGCCCCGGAAGCGCCAGCGCACATCGGCACCCAGATTGGCCTCCTCGCTCAACCATCGGCGCACTTCGGCGACCTTTTCAGCCGTGCGCGCGCCGCCGCCTTCCACATTGGCGCGGACCTGCATGACCCGGCGCCCGTCGATCCGGTCGATCTGGTTCACCCGGGGCTGGGGCACACGGCGCACGAAATTGCTGATCGGCACAAGGCCGTCATTGGTCCGGATGCGTAAGGTATCCAGTTGATCGACGGTGCGAAACTCTTCGGGGAAGCGGGCCCGAATGTCGATTTCATCTTCTGAATCATCCGGCCGGTAGGTATCGATGAGGATGCCGTTGGTCACGAGCTGCACGGTGGCGCCTATGGTGGTGATGTCGGCGCCGAAGCGGCCCGCCCGTTCCCGGTCGACCTCCAGCACCCACTCAAAGCCGGGCAGGGGCCGCGTGTCCTCCAGTTCGATGATGCCGTCGGTCTCGTCGCGCAAATAGGTGCTGACCTTGGCGGTGGCCGCGATCAGGGCCCCATAACTGATGGATGACAGCTCAATCTGAATGTCCTTGCCCGTGGGCGGACCATCCTCACGCGCCTTGACCTCAATGCGCAGGCCCGAAATGGAGGCCGTGCGCCGGCGCACCTCTTCAAGGATTTCCCGGCCCGGTTTGCGTTGTTCCCAGGGGGCAAGCTCGATCAGGATCTGGCCGATCATGTCGGGCGGCAATGCGCCCGCATTGCCGCCGGGGCCACTGCTGCCTGCTCCCACGGTCTGCGTTGTAGTCAAGAGCGCGCGGATGCCAGGCACGGTCCGCACCACGTCCTCGACCTCGATGACGAGGTCCCGTGCTTCGTCGACGGACAGGTTGCCCCGCCCACTGACAATCACATAGGCCTGCTCCGGCTCGGTCTCCACGAAGAACTCGACGCCCCTGCCGAAGAAACCGTAAAGCTCCACAACCACGAACAGGACCGCCAGCACGACCAGAAAGACAAGGCCAGGCCTGCGAATACTGCCCGAAACGAAGCGGACATAAAGGCCCGTCAGGCCGCCCAGTTCCCTTAAATCCCCATCCTCGGAGGCGGAGAGGGCGCGCAAGGTCTTGGGGTCGGCGGCCTGTCCCTTGCCGAACACCGAACCCAGGACGGGCAGGAAAATGAGCGCCACCATCAACGCCGCCGACAGGATCGTGATCAAGGTGATGGGCAGATAGCTCATGAATTTGCCCGAGACCCCGGGCCAGAACAGCATTGGGAAAAAGGCGGCGAGCGTCGTGAGCGTCGAACTCGTCACGGGCCAGAACATGCGCTTGGCGGCCAGGGCATAGGCCTCGCGCCGGTGCAGGCCCTCGGCCATTTTTCGGTCGGCGTATTCGACCACCACGATGGCCCCGTCGACGAGAATGCCCACCGACAGCAAAAGGCCAAACATGACCATGAAATTCATGGTGAGGCCAATGGTCTGCAGAATGAGAAAGCCGAACAGGAAGGAGGAGGGGATCGCGACGCCGACAAGCAACGCCGATCGAAAGCCCAGCGCCGCCACCACGACCACCATCACCAGCAGGATGGCCGTCAGGATCGAGGCCTCAAGCTGGCTCAAGGAGCGGTTGATCCAGTCCGACTGGTCGGCGATGAAATCGACTTCGATGGCGTCCGGCCAGCGCGATTGGGCTTCGGCCACCATGGCGCGCACGGCCGAATTGATTTCGATGATGTTCTCGCCAACCCGCTTGACGACCTGGATCGACAGGGCCGGATTGCCGTTGAACCGGGCATACCCGCCCGGGTCCTGGAAGGTGCGCCGGATTTCGGCTAGAGCGCCCAGGGTCACGATGCCGTCGCCGGACACCTTGATGGGCAGGTTGTAAACGTCCTGCGCGGTCTCGAAGAGGCCGGGCACCTTCACCGAGAAGCGGCCTTCGCCGGTGTCCATGGAGCCCGCGGCCACAAGCCGGTTGTTCCGTGTTATGGCGGTCACGAGTTCCGATTGGGAAACGTCATAGGACTCCAGATTGGCTGGATCGATGACGACTTCGAGCAGTTCCTCGCGCTGGCCCGTGAGCTGTGCCTCAAGGACGCCGGGCAGGGTCTCGATTTCTTCCTGCAGGCCCTTTGCCAGATGGAATAAGGTGCGCTCCGGGACCGCGCCGGAGAGCGTCACCACGATGACGGGGAAGGTGCTCGTGTTGAACTCGCGCACGATGGGTTCTTCGGCATCGTCGGGCAGTTCGGAGCGCGCCAGATCGACCTTTTCGCGCACATCGATCAGCGCGCTGTCCTTGTCGAAATTGACGTCGAACTCCAGGATGATGCCCGCATTGCCCTGCGCGGCGTAGGACTGCATCTCCTTGAGGCCCTCAACGGACTGGACCTCCTGCTCCACGGGCTTGACGAGCAGGCGCTCGGCGTCTTCCGGAGAGATGCCCTGGAGCGCGAGGGAGACGAAAATGAACGGAATCGGAATATCCGGGTCGGCCTCTTTGGGGATGCCGCGATAGGCCATATAGCCGGCAATGATGCCGATGAAGAGGACCGCGAGCACGGTGCGTGCCCGTCCCATGGCTGCGTCGATAATGCCGGTCACGCCGCACTCTCCCCAGAATGGCTTGCGCCAAAAACGTTGGAACTTGTGGATGGAGGCTGACCGCGCGCGGGCCGTCAGCCTTCGGTCAGCAACGGTGTCAGATCCGACCCCACTGGCTCAATCGCCACCGTGGGCGCGACATCGCGGTCCATACCGCTTTGGGTGCGCTCGATCAGGACCTTTTGTCCATCCACCACATAATCCTGGCCCACCGTGACGACCGTCACGGGATCGCTGAGGCCCGTGACCCACACGCCGTCACCCTCGTTTTCGATAATCGTCACGGGTGCGAATTTGACCGTATCGTCACCCTCGATGATCCGCACACCAATCTCACCGAGCGTGTCAAGGCTCAGCAAGGACGCGGACAGACGGTGGGCCGGAACCGTGCCGAGCGGCACGGTTACCTCCGCCGTGACCCCGTCGCGAATGACGAGATGGTCCGGATTGGGTACTTCGATTTCCACACGGAAGGTTCGCGTGGCGGGGTCCGCGCGGGTTCCGATCAGTCGGATCTGCCCGGTCAGGTCTTCACCGCTCACGAGTTGGGCCCGCGCCTCCATACCGGCGCGCAGGCTGCCAACTTCGCGTTCGGAAACCTGAACGACGATCAGGACCGGATCCTGGTCCACCAGAATGGCGCAGGTATCGCCCTCGCGCATCAGATCGCCCACATCGACCTCATAGATTTCAAGACGCGCGGCAAAGGGGGCGCGCAGGGTCGTGTTGGCCAGATCGACTTCCCGTTCGGCGAGGTCGGCCTTTGCCGCTTCGAGCGAGGCAAGGGCCGCCGCGGTTTGCGTCTCGGAGCGAAAGCCCCGGCCCGACAGGTCCTTGGCGGCGGCGTATTCGAGTTCCATGCGGCGCACGGCGGCCTTGGCCTCATCAACCCGCGCGGAACGGCTGCGCAGGTCGAGCTGGCACACCGGCGTTCCCGCCTCCAAGACGGCGCCTTCCTCGGCGGGCAGGGCCGCGACACGTCCGACCGTTTCGGCGCGCAGGTCGACGATTCGCACCGCCTCGGAACGCCCGCGCAGTCTCAAGGAGGTTTGACGCGGCTGGGCGCGCAGATCGGCCACGCGCACGGTAAAGCGGCGCTCGGTCGCCTGGGGCACTTCATCTGTCTCGGCGGACATCGGCGCGCCGCGCAGCAGCATGCCGGATGCCATCCACAGCACGATCAGGGCCGCGAACAGCCCGGCGAGCAGGAAAGATCGATTGATGCGCACGATTAAGTCACTTTCAGCGTGGTCCGCGCCCAGGTCCCAGGAGACAGGCGAGCGGATCGATCGGTGGGGGGCGTGGGCCATGCTTTCGCACCGCACCATGACGCCCCCGTCACCGCGCCACTAGAAACGAAAGCATGTCCGTTGGCAATTTCGCGCTGTTGGAAAATGTCTTAATCGGGTTGGGGTGCCTCGCGCATTACGCGTTCCGTGTACGCCGAGACCGACAAACTGGGGAAAAGCTATATATTTGATATTAGGCGGCGCACACATCGCCTGGGCGGCGCATCCATGGGCTGGGCAGCGCACCGATGGGCTGGGCAATGTTGGGGCGATCCCGTGGATCTCATCCGGTTTGCGGACCGGGCCGAACAAGGAGGGTGGGCGAACGGTGTGCTCGCCCGGCCTGTGCCTCAGGCGGCGCTGGCTTCCAGCGTCTCCGCGTCCGGCTCGTCGTTGATGGCGATGGACGGTGCGCTGCCGGTGGCGCCCTCAAGGCCTGTAATGGCCGATGCGCTCAGTTCATGCAGGCGATCGGTCTGCTTGGTCAGGGCTTGCAGCGTGGCGCTGATTTGATCGGTCGCCTTCGAGGTTTGGCCGGACAACTGCTTGACTTCACCGGCAACGACCGCGAACCCCTTGCCCGCATCGCCCGCGCGGGCCGCCTCGATGGTGGCGTTGAGGGCGAGCAGGTTGGTCTGCTTGGCGATGGCGTCGATTTCCTGGGCCACGACCGCGACCTTTTCGATCTCGGCACGGAGCGTCTGGATTTCGTTTTCCATCGCGTGCAGCGACTTGAGCGCATTGTCCTGGGTCTGCATGACCATAGGTCTCCTTGCTGGAAGTGCATGCGGTCCACGGAGCAAACCGCCGCCCATTGGAATGTGACGGAACCGTTCTGCGGCACAAAGACGGACCGCCGATGCGCCCGTGCGAGCCTGGGCCTCGCGCGTCGCCCGGTTTCCGGTCCAGAACCAGGCCGGTCCATTACGCCGGACGTTAGGCGAGGGCGCTTAATTCCCGCTTAACGCTGGAACACCTCATGCGTCCTCGTTTTCGCCGTCGGGCGTGGTCCGGGGAGACGTGTCGGTCTCGGTGGCCTCGGGCACGGCTTTGTTCGACCGGCCACGCTTGCGGTTGACGATGGGATCGCTGCCGTATTCCTCGGCGATGGAATCCACAAGGTCGATGATCAACCGACGGATTTTCGGATGACGGAGTTTCAGGAAGGCCCGGTTGAGCTCGATCCCCTGCCGCGTCGCAATGGCCTGGAGGGCCTCAAGGGACACAAGGTCTTCCTCGGTCGCCACATCGGCGTCCTGTCCCATCGTCTCGCCCTCAAGGCCTTCGAAAAAATAGGCCGGGGAGACATTGAGCACCTGGGCAATCTCGAAAATGCGACTTGCCCCAATTCTGTTCATCCCCTTCTCGTATTTTTGTATTTGTTGGAAGGTCAGGCCGAGTTGCTCGGCGAGTTCCGTCTGACTCATGCCGATCAGCATGCGCCGCATGCGGACCCTGCGCCCCACATGCAAATCGATCGGATTGTCACGCGCCATGTCACCCGCTCCTCCAACGCCATCCCTTTCCGCGGACCTCTTTATCCCCACGCGGATTGGCAGCTGTTATCCCTAACTCGGATGAATTCTTCGATAATGCGGGCGGCATTCAATGATCCGGCGACGCGTAGAACAGTCTCACAAAATGCATAAGGGCGGACGAAGTCTGGAAGAGCAAATTTCCTTCAACGGGGTGTCGGAAAAATTTACCGAGGCGCAAATACATCTTTGTACGAATGATACAGAAAGCCGAGAAAACTCTGAAAAATCAACGCGCTAAAGATTTGGTAAGACAAGGTCTAACCGGTTTCGAGGTAGAAATACTATTTGGTGTAAAATGGGTAATAGATTACTTGCCCCGCCGATTTTTCACGAATCGCGCGTTCGGGGGTGTCGACCGAAAAGCGGTTTACGGGGTGGGGCGTCCATGCCTTAATATTATGTAGTAAGTCGCGACAGGGCCGATCTTGCGAGGATATTGCTGAATATCCGGGAAGACCGAGGTGTTTGCGCGACCATCGCTCATGGTTGGAGGGAGCAGGATGGTCGACCGGACGGACAGATCGAACAGCGACCGGCGCGACCTTGCATTGGGATGCGCTCCGGAACCCCAGCCCCGTGGCGCGGCGCTCTCGGCCTCACCTTCATCGACCGCTGCCCCACCGTCCTCATCAGCGCCGCGACTGTGGTCCCCTCTCCCCGACGACCATCCCGCGATGCTGGCGGCGGGGCCCGCGCCTGTGCTTTCAGGCGCGCAGCGGCCCTTCCGCGGGGGCGGGAACCGGGGGCCAATCCGGGCCCATACCCGCCAGACGACCTCGGTCGGCGCCATTTTCCAGCATTCCGGAGCGAATTTTTCCGTGGCGCCGCGCCCCGGCGCCGGCGGGGCCCATCGGCAGGACATCTACGCGGCCATCGATTTGGGGACCAACAACTGCCGCCTTCTGGTTGCGCGGCCACGCTCCTCAGGCTTTTCGGTCATCGATGCCTATTCGCGCACCGTGTGCCTGGGCGAAAATCTCGGCGTGACCGGGGAGCTTGATCCCGTGGCCATGGGTCGGGCCGTCGATGCGTTGCGGGTGTGCGTTTCTAAAATGGAGCGGCGCGGTGTGACCGTGGCGCGCTCCATCGCGACCCAGGCCTGCCGATCGGCGCGCAATGGGAAGCCGTTCCTTGATCGCATTCGCCGCGAAACAGGGCTCGTCTTTGACATTATCCCGCCCGCCGAAGAGGCCTGGCTTGCGGCGATGGGCTGCTGGCCGCTTGTCGACCGGGACTGCTCCACCGCGCTTGTGTTCGATATCGGCGGCGGCAGCACGGAGTTGATCTGGATCGACCTGCGCGGGCCCCACGCGCGCAAAAGCCACCCGACCATTCTGTCCTGGACGTCGCTGCCCTACGGCGTCGTCAACCTGCGCGAGCGCTTCGGCACGCCCCATCTTGAGCCGGATGCTTACGCGGCCATGGTGGGCGAAGTGCGGGGCACCCTGGAGACGTTCACCGGTGCGGACCGGTGCCGGCGCGATTTCGGCACCGAACGGGTCCATCTCATCGGGACATCGGGCACGGTGACGACCCTTGCGGGCCTGATGATGGGCCTGCCGCGCTATGACCGGGACCGGATCGACGGCGTGTGGCTCGACATGCCCAAGGTGCGCACCCTCATCGGTGACCTTGCATCAAGGACCACCCCGCAGCGCGCCGAACTGCCTTGTATTGGCTCGGACCGGGCCGATTTTATCCTCGCGGGCTGCGCCATTCTGGATGCCATCGACAGCCTGTGGCCCACGCCCCGCCTGCGCGTCGCCGACCGCGGGCTTCGGGAGGGCATTTTGCTCTCCTTGATGGTAAAAAGCGGTCAGAGAACCCGGTCGCGCCGTCCCGGCCATCGGGGCAAGGTCTGATCCATTCGCCGAAGCGGCGTTGAGTGCAGGTAGGCTTCAAGACCCATGTCACGTCCCCCTAAGCCGCCCGGTTCCGCCGGCCGCGGTGTGTCTTCCAGTTCTAAATCCCGGCGTTCGGCGGCCAATCCGGAAACCGGACCCGGCCAGCGTCGCCAGGGGTCCGCCTTGCGCCGTCTGAAGGATGTCCCCGGCGCTTCGGATGGGGATGGGGATGTGCAGGGCACCAGCCGCGCCCTCAAGGTGCGGGTCGAGACCGCCAAGGGCCGGCGCCTCTCCTCGTCCCGCTGGCTCCAGCGCCAACTCAATGACCCTTACGTGGCGGCGGCGAAAAAGGCCGGCTACCGCTCCCGGGCCGCCTTCAAGCTGAGCGAACTCGACGACCGGTTCGGGTTCTTAAAAAAGGGCGGCGGCGTGGTCGATCTGGGCGCGGCACCGGGCGGGTGGAGCCAGGTGGCCGTGGAGCGTGTGGGTACGGGCCGCGTTGTCGGCATCGACATCATTGAAATGGACCCGATCCCCGGCGCCATCATCGAACAGATGGATTTCATGGATCCGAGTGCGCCGGAGGCCCTCAAGGCCCTCATCGAAGTGCCGGTCACGGTGGTTTTGTCGGACATGGCCTCTTCCGCGACGGGGCACCGGCCGACCGATCACCTGCGCATCATGGCCCTGTGCGAGGCGGCCCATGCCTTTGCCTGCGACGTGCTGGAGCCGGGCGGCAGTTTTTGCGCCAAGGTCCTCCAGGGCGGCACGGAGCGCGAGCTTCTGGCGGCTCTGCGCGAGGATTTCGCGGAGGTGCGCCACGCCAAGCCGGGCGCCAGCCGCTCGGATTCGAGCGAGATGTACGTGCTCGCCCAGGGCTTTAAGGGCCGCGCCACCTGACGCGGGAAGAGGGATCGCCATGCGCGACGGCGCCATCCTGCAAGCCGCCATGGACATTGTGGATGACATCGAGGCCGCCCGCCGGCCAGCCGAGGACGTCTTGCGCGCCTGGGGCCGCGCCCATCGCTTCGCCGGGTCGGGCGACCGGGCGCGTATTGCGGACGTGGTTTACGGCGTCTACCGCCGGCGCGCCGAATGCGCCCACCGCATGGGCGCCGAGACACCCCGCGCCCTCGTTCTTGGCCGGACCATCCTCGACGACCACGCCGATCTCGCGCGCCTGGAGGCCCTGTGCACCGGCACCGGCCATGATCCCGCATCCCTCAGCGCGGCCGAGCGCGCGGCCGTCACCAAGGAGGCGGGCCAGGCGCTGCCCGATTGGGTGCGCCTCAATGTGCCCGCCTGGATGCTGACCCGGTTCGATGCCCGGTTTGACCCCGGCGAAGGTCTGCCGGCCATGGCGGGCCGGGCGCCCGTGGATGTGCGGACCAACCGGCTGAAGGCCGCGCGCGAGACGGTTCGCGAGGCCCTGAATGGGGCGCTGGCGCCGCGCGGATGGCGCCTGCGCGACCAGTCAATCAGCCCCGATGGGCTGCGCCTGGAGCCTTTCCCCACGGACAATGGTGCCGCCGGTCATCGCGCCCGGACCCCGGATCTGACGGCGTTCGAGCCGTTTCGCATCGGCCAGTTCGACATACAGGATGAGGGCTCCCAGATTGCCGCGCACCTGTCCTGCGCCGCGCCGGGCGAGACGGTGATCGATCTGTGTGCTGGCGCTGGGGGCAAGACCCTGGCCCTCGGCGCCATGATGGCGGGCAAGGGCCGGCTGCTCGCGTTCGATACGGCGGCGGGCCGGCTCCAGGAGGCCCGGGCGCGTCTCACCCGGGCCGGTCTCCAAAATGTGACGCCGGAGCGCATCCGCCCCTGGGCACCCACCGCGGACGGGACGGGCGATCCGGATCTGGGCGCCCACGAGGCGAGCGCCGACCTTGTGTTCGTGGACGCGCCATGTTCCGGCTCGGGCACATGGCGGCGGCGGCCGGAGGCCCGGTGGCACCTGTCCGAGGGCGATCTGGAGGCCCTGGCGCGCACCCAGGGTGAAGTCCTGGACCGGGCCGCGCGCCTTGTGCGTCCCGGCGGGCGGCTGCTCTACGTCACCTGTTCCCTGTTCGAGGCGGAAAACAGCGCGCCGGTGCACGGCTTCCTCGACCGGCATCCGGGCTTCTCAAGGCTCGCGCCCTCACGCCTATGGGCATCGAGTGCCTTGGCCGACGCCGCGCTTGAGGGGCTGGGCGGATCTGTCCGCGATGAGGCACAGACAAGCCTGCTCCTCGCGCCCCATTCGGCCGGCACCGACGGGTTTTTCTGTGCCGCCCTGCGGCGCTCGGCTTGACGCTCGGCGCGCAAGAGTGCTGAAAGAACCGGCAAAGGCCGTGCCGCCCTGCGGCGCACGCCAGTTTTGAACAGAGGATTTTATCCCATGGGGCGTTTTTCCGGTTTAAGCCGTGCGGTTGGTCTTGCGGCGCTTGTTCTCCTTGCTGCCGCGCCGCCGGCCCTGGCCAGGGGGGTGACGGGCGAGACGGCACCGGCGGTTTCCGCATTTCTGCTCCAGCGCGGCATCGACGCCCTGAATGAGGGACGCTCCGACGAGGCCATCGATTTTTTGGAACAATCGGTTGTCGCCTATCCGCGCAATGCCCGGGCCTTTGCCTATCTGGGCCGCGCCCATGGGACTGCCGGCCGCAAGGAACGGGCAACCAAATACTTCGAAACCGCCCTTGCCATCGATCCGGACGATCTGAAGGCCCTGCAATGGGCCGGTGAAGCGGCCCTTGCCGCCGAGGACCGGGAGACGGCGGAGCGCAATCTGGCCCGTATCCGGCGCCTGTGCAGCGGTCGGTGTGCGGAATATCGTGATTTGAACCGTGCCCTGGGCACGCAGACACCCGCCGGCCAATAGGCCGGCCTACGGAAGGCTTTCCCACGCCCGTGCATGACACCCTCTTGGGAGACGATCCCAGTCCAAATCCTGTGCACGACCTGACGCAGGACCGTGTGCTGATCGTTGATTTCGGCAGTCAGGTGACCCAGCTCATCGCGCGCCGGGTGCGCGAAAGCGGCGTGTACTGCGAAATTGTCCCTTTCAACAAGGCCGAGGAAGCCCTGGCCAATGCGGCCGAGCGGCCCCAGGCGGTGATCCTGTCCGGCGGTCCGGCCAGCGTGACCGGGGCCGACACGCCCCGGGCGCCGCAGAGCCTCTTCAAACTCGGCGTTCCGGTACTGGGCATTTGTTACGGCCAGCAGGCCATGTGCGCGCAGCTTGGCGGTAGCGTGGATGTCCACGACCACCAGGAATTCGGCCGCGCCATGCTGTCCATCACGCAGGATTGCGCGCTGTTCCACGGCATTTGGCCGGTGGGCAGCACGGAACAAGTGTGGATGAGCCATGGCGACCGGGTGACGGCGTTGCCCGATGGCTTTCGGGTCGTTGGCGAGAGCGAGGGCGCGCCCTTTGCCGCCATCGCCGATGACGCCCGGCGCTTTTACGGTGTGCAGTTCCACCCCGAAGTCGTGCACACGCCCCACGGCGCCCAGCTCCTGCGCAATTTCACCCACCGGGTGGCCGGATGCCGGGGCGATTGGACCATGGAGGCCTTCCGCGCCGGCGCCATTGAGCGGGTGCGCGCGCAGGTGGGCACGGGGCGCGTCCTGTGCGGATTGTCCGGAGGCGTTGATTCGGCGGTGACGGCGGTCCTGCTCCATGAGGCCGTCGGTGATCAGCTCACTTGCGTGTTCGTTGACACCGGCATGATGCGCGCGGGCGAGGGCGAGGAGGTGGTGCGCCTTTTCCGGGACAGTTTCAACATCCCGCTGGTTCATGTGGAGGCCGGTCCGACATTTCTGGAAAAGCTCAGCGGGGTGAGCGATCCGGAGGCTAAGCGCAAGATCATCGGCGCCACCTTCATCGATGTGTTCGAGGCTCAGGCCCACAAGGCGGGTGGCGCCGATTTCCTGGCCCAAGGCACGCTTTATCCGGACGTTATCGAAAGCGTGTCATTCACGGGCGGGCCAAGCGTGACCATCAAGAGCCACCACAATGTGGGCGGCCTGCCGGAGCGCATGCGCATGGCCCTCGTTGAACCGCTCCGTGAACTGTTCAAGGACGAGGTACGCGCGCTCGGCCGGGAACTCGGCATGCCCGAGGCCTTTGTGGGCCGTCACCCCTTCCCGGGACCGGGCCTTGCCATCCGCATGCCGGGCGAGATCACGCCGGAGAAGCTTGAGATTTTGCGCAAAGCCGATGTGATCTTCCTGGAGGAGATCCGCACCGCGGGCCTCTATGATGCCATCTGGCAGGCCTTTGCCGTCTTGCTCCCGGTCAAGAGCGTCGGCGTAATGGGCGACGGGCGCACCTATGACCATGTCTGCGCTCTGCGCGCCGTAACGGCAACGGACGGCATGACGGCCGAGTCCTACCCCTTCGACCACACCTTCCTGACCCGGACGGCCTCGCGCATCATCAACGAAGTGCGCGGCATCAACCGCGTCGTCTACGACGTCACCTCAAAACCCCCCGGCACAATTGAGTGGGAGTGATGGGGGGGCCATGGGTGGGTCTTCTGTTGAGCGTTTGATGACGCCGTGTTTGCTGCTTGATGGGGGCAAGCTGGAGCGGAACATTGCGCTCATGGCCGGGCGGATGGCCTCGCTCGGGGTGGCACTGCGGCCCCATGTGAAGACCAACAAGTCCGCCGATGTGACGAGGCGCATTGTGGCGGGCGGGCAGACGCGCGGGCTTTGCGTGTCGACCCTTAAGGAGGCGGAGTATTTCTTCGCCCAAGGCCACCGGGATATTCTCTACGCGGTGGGGATTGCACCCGGTAAGCTCGATTGGGTCGCGGACTTGCGGGAGCGGGGCTGCGCGCTGACGATCATTCTGGACAGTCTCGACATGGCCCGGCGTGCAGCGGCGCACGGCGCGGCGCGCGGGATGCGCCATGAGGTGATGATCGAGCTCGATACGGACGGGCACCGGGCCGGTGTGGTGCCGGAGGGCGATCTGCTCCTGGAAATCGGCCGGGTGCTGACGGGAAAGGGGGCGATGCTCCGGGGTGTGATGACCCATGCGGGCGGCTCCTACGCCTGTACCTCAACGACGGCCATTGGTGCCATGGCCCGGCAGGAGCGGGACCGCACGGTCCTTGCCGCCGACCGGCTGCGCGGCGCGGGCCTGCCTTGCTCCCATGTCTCGGTGGGGTCCACGCCCACGGCGCTGTTTGCGGACGATCTGAGCGGCGTGACCGAAGTGCGGGCGGGGGTCTACGCCTTTTTCGATCTGGTGATGGCGGGCCTTGGGGTTTGTGCTCCGGACGACATTGCCATCAGTGTGCTGTCAAGCGTGATTGGCCACCAGCCGGACAAGGGCATCGCCCTGTGCGATGCGGGCTGGATGGCCCTGTCCCGCGACCGGGGCACGGCGGCCCAGACGCTCGACTACGGCTACGGTCTCGTGACCGATTTGGCGGGCCGCGCCATCGGCGATTTGATTGTCACGTCCGCCAACCAGGAACACGGCCTCATCGCCAGTCGTTCCCATCCGTCCGCGTCGGTTGTCGAGGCCTTGCCGGTGGGCCATCTCGTCCGCATCCTGCCCAACCACGCCTGCGCCACAGCCGCCCAATATGACCGCTACACTGTCGTTCAGGGCCAGGAGGTTCTGGACGAGTGGCCGCGCATCAACGGGTGGTGAGGGGTGTGAATTTGGTCATGACAAGCTAAGTTTCGGTGGACTAAAGTTCGCGTACGCGTTCAACCGAGATAACGTGGGTGAGGGGATGGCGCAGATTTTTTTCAGCTACGCCAAGAAGGACAGTGATCGGGTTCGGCCGATCATTGATGCGTTGATTGCGCAGGGCTTTTCGGTCTGGTGGGATAATGACCTGTTGGCCGGGGACCGTTGGACTAAGACCATCGAGCGCGAGTTGAAGGCGTGTGACTGCGTCGTTGTGGCGTGGTCTGAGGCATCCGTGCAGTCCGAGTGGGTGGAGCTTGAGGCCTATCACGGCAAGCAACGCAGAATTCTGTGTCCGTTCTTTCTCGATCCCGTTACGCCGCCATTTCAGTTCACGTTGGATCAGGCGGAAAACCTCGTGGGCTGGTCGGGCGATGTGTCCGTGGAGCCGTGGCGTAAACTGCTGGCGGCTATCGGTGCGAAGGCGCGAGTACCGGCCGGGCCGGGTGTTGCAAGTGAAGGGCCGGTTTCGGAGGAAAAGCGGGCGGCCGCGTCCCTATGGAAAACCAATGATTTTGAAGTGTTTCGGGATGGGCCTCATTTTCCTGAGATGGTGGCCTTGCCAGGCGGAACGTTCCTGATGGGGTCTCCAGACGACGAAGACGGGCGGTATGATAATGAGGGACCGCAGCACGAGGTTACGATCTCCCCTTTTGCCATCGGTCGCTATCCGGTGACGTTCGACGAGTATGGCGCGTTCTGTGGCGCGACGGGGCGGGCTCAGCCGCCAGACGAAGGATGGGGACGGGCGCGTCGGCCGGTTATCAATGTCGACTGGCACGATGCCCTCGCCTTTTGTCACTGGCTGAGCGGGGTAACAGGCAGTTCCTATCGGTTGCCCACCGAAGCCGAGTGGGAATATGCCTGTCGCGCCGGGACTGTCGGTGCAACCTATGCGCAAAATGGGCTTGGGCACGATGATATCGCGTGGTGGGCGAGAAATAGCGGTGGGCGAACGCAAACCGTGGGCGGCAAACAGCCGAATGGCTGGGGACTACATGACACCCTGGGCAATGTCTGGGAGTGGTGTGCGGATGGTTTGCGTACATACGATCAAACACCAATGGTAGACCCGGTCGGCCGTCAAGGCCCCAGACGCGCGGTCCGCGGCGGCTCCTGGTACGACAGTGCCAGGGGCGTCCGGGCGGCGCGCCGCTACGCGTTCGCGCCTGGCCGCCGGAACAACAATCTGGGTTTCCGGTGTGCCCGAGGTCGGCCTTGATCGGCAGGCAGGGAGCGGCGCGGTCAGGGCGGGGACGCGCAGGCGGAGCCGGAGCGGCCCGGGTCTGCCGTCGGCGCGGGTGGCCGGGCACGGACGGGCTTTGCGCGTTCGGACGCTGTATTTCGGATGGTTTCTTGATCTCGATACGGATCTAATGTGGTCGCTGGCGGTTGTGGTTTTGGCCCCTGGGCTGCTTCGTCGCGTTGCTCCTCGCAGTGACGGGGGCAGTGACGGGGTTTGCTGGTGGCTTTTTGGGCTTGACGGACGGTGCTTCGGGCCCGGGCACGCTCTTGCGGGACCTTAACGGGCCGGCGCGGCGGCGGCCTCCAGGGCGGCAACGTCGATCCTTGTCATGCCCATAAGGGCCGCCTGAACGCGGGGGCCGGCCTCTCCGCCGGTATTCATGAGGCGGGGCAGGGCCTTGGGCACGATCTGCCAGTGGACGCCGAAGCGGTCTTTCAACCAGCCGCATCGGCCCTCCTCGCCGCCGCCCTCGAGCATGGCCGCCCACAGATGGTCCGTTTCCGCTTGATCTTCCGTGAGGACCGAGATGGAAAAACTGTGGTTAAGTTGAAAATCCGGATTTCCATTCATGGCCATGACCGGCGTTCCCGCGACGGTGAACTCCACGATGAGGGGAGGACCATCCGGCCGGGGGCGGACGATGGAGTCGATGCGGCTGCTCGGCACGCGTTCGACATAGAAGGTGGCTGCGTCCTCGGCCTGGTCAGCCATGGACAGGCAGGCGCGGGCTTTTGCTTTGAATTCCATGAGATGTGTTCCTTGGGGGGTGTGTTCCTTGGGTCGGACGGGCGTGGGCGCCGGGGGCGCTCCCACGCCCGTCAGGGTAGGACCCTTCAGCTTTGCAGCATCATATCGAAGCCGCCGAAGATCATCCGCTTGCCATCGAAGGGCATGGGCAGGGCGCCCTCATCCATGCGCGGATCGACCATGACCTTGGCCATGCCGGCATCGCGCGCCGCCTTGTCCGGCCACAGGATCCAGGAGAGGACGATGGTCTCATCCTCCTTGGCCTGAACGGCGCGGTGGAAATCCGTCAGGGTGCCCTTGGGCACGTCATCGCCCCAGCATTCGCTGATGGAAAGGGCGCCGTGGTCCTTGAAGATCTTGGCCGCTTCTTGCGCATGGGCACGGTAAGCGTCCTTGTTCTTGGTGGGAACGGCAATCACGCATCCGTCGACATAGGTCATGGGGTCGTCTCCGTTTTAGGGGGGGCATGGCGGTATGGAGAACCGTCACATGGATCTTCTTCCAAGCGCGCTGGGGGCGGCGCCGGTTTGGAAGTCAGGACGCCGTAGGGCCGCGCGAGGCGCCGTCATGGTTCGTGTCAGGACGAGGTCGTGGGGCTCGGGCGTCATGATGCTTGCCTTCGGCTGAGGGGGCGCTGAACAGGCCCATGATGTAGCGTTTCAGGTGATCGACACTTTCGAGGGCAAGGTCGCGGTCGCCGCTCGCCTTGGCCAGGATGAAGGCGCCCTGGAGGACGGCCTGGGTGTGGCGCGCCAGGCTTTGCGCGCTCCAGTCAGGGCGCATGTTCCGTGCCGCGATGGCCGCTTCGATGTCCGGCACCAGGGTGTCGGCGTGGCCAAAAATGCTCGCCGCGCAGGCTTCCCGGATCTCCGGATGGGTTTCGTGGACCTCCTGGGCAAGGGTGCCCACAAGGCAGGTCCATTCGGCAATCGTGCCGTCAATCAGGGTGCGGCGGAACTCCACATAGGCGAGGATCCGGTCCAGTGGATCGTCATGGTCATGGTACGGCGCACCGGCGAAAAGGGTGTTCGTCGTCTCCGCCCAGTAGGCCGCCGCCGCCACGCCGAGGGCATCCTTGCTCTCGAAATGGTGGAAAAAGGCGCCCTTGGTCACGCCGGCCGTCTTGCACAGATCATCCACGCGTGTGGCGCAAAAGCCCTGGGCTCTGATGACATCGCGGGCGGCCTCCAACAATCGGGTGCGGGCTTCGCCCCGCTCGGGGTCCTGTTTGGTTCGTCTTGGCATGGAAAATGAATACCAACCGGTTGGTATGTTCGTCAACACGAAAAAAGTGCCGTTCCTTGAAGGGACATCGAAAAAGCTCACGGCTCGTGGGATGGCCAGTTGACGCTCGTTCAGCGGCACATTCAGAAGATTCAGTGTCATGCCGTCATGGCGCGCAAAGCGAAGCCATCCAGGGCAACGAAATCCGAAGCCAGTGGCCCTGGATGGCCGCGCCGCCTAACAGCGGCTCGCGATGACAAGCTGCACCATCTGAATGACTCAATGCGCTAG
>CAYYTT010000030.1:0-29820 GCA_964474635.1 uncultured Alphaproteobacteria bacterium
AATGCAGGGGCGGGTGATGCGGGGGCCTTGGGCGCCGGCGGACAGCGTGACGCGGGGGCGGGCCGGCCAACGAAACGGGACCGGCGGGCGCTCGAAGCCCTGAAGCGCGGCGATCTCCCCTGAATGGTCGGGGTTGTTGACCGGGCGGCCCCATGATACTTGCCGCCCATGATGAAGACGTGGAAACAGCTTTTTTCGGGCGCGAGCGCGCAGGCGTCCGCGGGAAACGGCGAGCGCCACCAGATCGCGGCCGCGGCGCTGCTCATCGAGGCGGCCCTGCTCGATGATGAGTATGGCGAGCGCGAGCGCGAGACAATCCGCCGGGTTCTGATGGATCACTTCAACCTGGAAGATGTCGAGGCGCGCGAGGTTCTGGCCGAGGCCCAGGCCGCCCAGCAGGACGCGGTTCAGCTTTACGGCTTCACCAAGGAGATCAAGGATGGCCTTGCGCCCGAGGAGCGGGTGCGTGTCATTGAAATGCTGTGGGAAGTGGCCTACGCCGACGGATCACTGCACGACTACGAAGCCCATCTGGTCCGGCGCGTTGCCGGCCTTATCTATGTGAGCGACCAGGAGCGGGGCGACGCGCGCAAACGCGTTTTGAGCAGACTAGGCCTTTCGGATTAAGGGCGCGACGGAGCTACCCGAACGGTCCGCATAAGGCTTCAGCGTGCCTGCGCCGTGCGCCATCGCGTCATTGTTTTGAACAGGCTGGTTTTGAACAAGGCCGGTTTTGAACACGGCAAGGTCATGACGACCATTCGACCACGGGCCTCGGCCCGGCTGGCTTGACCATTGGGGAGCCCCTGATGACCTACATCGTTACCGATGCGTGCATCCGCTGCAAATTCATGGACTGCGTGGAAGTTTGTCCCGTGGATTGTTTCTATGAGGGCGAGAATATGCTCGTCATCAAACCGGATGAGTGCATCGACTGCGGCGTGTGTGAGCCGGAGTGCCCTGTCGATGCCATCAAGCCAGACACCGAGAGCGGTCTTGAGAATTTGCTCGAGCTGAACCGGAAATACGCCGAAGTGTGGCCGAACATCACCGTGAAAGGTGAGCCGCCGGCCGATCACAAAGAATACGAAGACGTGACGGGCAAGCTGGAAAAATACTTCAGCGAAAAGCCCGGCCAGGGCTCCTGACGCGGTCTTGAACAGCGCTGGCCCAGGTTCGGTGTCCTCTATGTCGACGTATTTTGGGTCGACGTATTTTTGGTCGGCGTGCCTGTTTCTGTGACGACACCGGTCCGGGCGACCTGCGCGCCTTGCCATATGTTCATCTTTTTGGTGTGGCGACTGCGCCACACACGCAGTGATTCATGCCTCGTTTCGGCGGAATGGGGATAAGTGACCGCCCGTCGTTTCCTTTTCCTCAATTTTGTGATAGTCCTGTAACACCTTGTCGAAGTTTTCGCTGGAGGTCCGCAGATCACAGGCGTGCGTTTCGACTCTTTCCCCAGTGGCAGATGTCCAACCGGATGCCCTGTGGATTGGGTTGCGAGGTGACAGCCCGCTGTCCCGATCGAAGCGATGACGTTTGATCGATCTGCCATCCGGTTTCGGTGAGGACGCTAACGCAGACCAGACCATACACTGATGCAGGTTCGGACCGTCGGTCGGGAGTGTGCAGAACGTCAGGTGCCAAGCCCCTGAACCGCCACTCTGAAGACGCCTCGGGCATTCGCCGACGCTCTCTCCTGCCCATCATCAGGGCACCGCTGCCGGGAACGGAAAGCGGCATGCCCTTTTGACGCCGTCGGCACCGGCTCGTCAAGCCGCGATGGCGCTTTCAGACCGAGCCCACGGCACGGTTTGTGAGGATCACTTGTCCGGCCCGCCCCCCAGGATCGCCGCGCGATGCCGGGAGACCGGGCCATATGGGGTTTGCGTTGGGCGCACTGGGTGCGGCGCTCGTGAGTCGGACCACGCGTTGTGGTCCCCAACTGAACAGCGACGCGGTTCACGGGTGGCACAGGCCACGCAGACTTGCAACCTTGAGAGTGAAACATGGCGAAGACAACGAAGAAGACAATCAAGCAGGACTTCAAAGCCAATGACTTTGTGGTCTATCCCGCCCATGGCGTTGGCCAGATTGTCGCCGTGGAAGAGCAAGAGATCGCCGGGATCAGCATGGAGCTCTTCGTCATCACCTTCGAAAAGGACAAAATGACCGTCCGCGTGCCGACCGCGAAGGCTAAGAATGTGGGCATGCGCCGCCTGTCGACGCCCGACGTGGTGCGCGATGCCCTCGACACCCTGCGCGGGCGCGCCCGCATCAAGCGCACCATGTGGAGCCGCCGGGCTCAGGAATATGAAGCCAAGATCAATTCCGGCGACCTGATGTCCATCGCGGAAGTCGTGCGCGACCTGCACCGCGGCGGCGGCCAGCCGGAGCAGTCCTACTCGGAACGCCAGCTTTACGAAGCGGCCCTCGACCGGATGGCGCGGGAAGTCGCCGCCGTGGAAGCCATCGACGAGCGCGCCGCCATTGAGCGCGTCGAGACGGCCCTGCAGCGCGAAGCCGCCTGACACGCGACCGCGCGCGTTCCATCTAAGAGTTTGATCCGCCGGCCCGGCAACGGGTCGGCGGTTTTTTTCTCTGAGCGTGAGGCTTGGTGAAAAAGCTGGGCGAAATCGCCAATATTAGATCTTTTGGGTGGATTGCCGTCACGTCCTAAAAATCCACTCCGGCCTTGCCGCCGTATCCCTTGGTGTCACGACAGGAAAGTCAGAACACCATGGCCAGCATTGAAACAGTGAATTCCCAGCGCGCCGACCGGCGCCTCTTCAAACACGCCATGAAGGTCGCCCTGCTTGAGCCAGAGCGGGAGCGGGCCCTCGCCTTCGCCTGGCGGGAAAACCAGGACGAAGCGGCACTCCATGAGCTGACCACGGCCTATATGCGCCTGGTGATCGCCATGGCCGCCCGCTTCAAGGCCTATGGTTTGCCCATGGGCGATCTGGTGCAGGAGGGCTGCGTGGGCTTGATGCAGGCCGCCGCCCGCTTCGAGCCGGAGCGGGAGGTACGCTTTTCCACCTACGCCACCTGGTGGATCCGTGCCTCGATCCAGGATTATGTCCTGCGCAATTGGTCCATCGTGCGCACCGGCACGACCGCCTCGCAAAAGGCGCTGTTCTTCAACCTGCGCCGCCTGCGCGCCCTCATCAATGATGGGGCCCAGCCGACCTTGTCTCCGGAGGGCCGCGCGACCATCGCCAAGAAGCTCGATGTCTCCGTGGCCGATGTGGAGATGATGGAGGCGCGGCTGTCCGCCGCCGACCGCTCTCTCAACGCGCCCGTCGGCGAGGAGGGCGAGGCGGAGTGGCAGGACCTGCTCACCGATGACGAGCAGGACCCGGAAGCCGACGCCATCGCCTCCGAGGATCGCCGCCGCCAGTCCCAATTGTTGAAGACGGCGCTGGAGCGGCTGAACCCGCGTGAGTTGGAGATCATCAAGCAGCGCCGCCTTGGGACCGAAACGGTGACCCTCGAATCGCTCGGCAAGCGGATGGGTATTTCGAAGGAACGGGTGCGCCAGATCGAGCACCAGGCCCTGAAAAAACTGCGCCGCTCCCTCGTCGACCAGGTGGGCGACCCGGTCGCCGCCGGCCTCACCGCCGCCCCCACCTCGGGCGCGGACAGCTAAGGGCCCTGGTGAGCGGCCTGTCTGTGGCAGACGCGGTGTCGATATGTCGTGCGGGCGGTGGCCATCGCGGCCACCGGGCTTGCCCCGCGCGGCCCCGCACGGCATGGTGGCGATAGGTCGTACGCCCACGTCCCCGTAGCTCAGCAGGATAGAGCAACAGATTCCTAATCTGTAGGTCACAGGTTCGAATCCTGTCGGGGACACCATCTATCCATAAGTCAGGCGTTCAGGGTCCGGACCGTCCGTAGGGCAGGGTTCACCCCGCCTGAAAAACACACCCCTTCCACCCGGCCCCCCGTCGTCGAAAGCCTCGGCGAAGCAACCCAGTGCTGGGGCCTCCCGCGCGTGTGGCTCTGGATCGCGTGACCATGGCTCGCGACGACGATCGTTTTGGGCGGGGCGGACCGGATGACGTCGGCGATTTGCGCCTGCCCCATCGGTGTCGGCGCTGGCATGGCTCAGGACCAGAACAAGTGTTTGCGCCTCGCTGATGCCGCCCGTGACCCGACGCGCCTGGGCGCGGCGTTGGGTGATGTCGGCAATTGATACCTATTCCACTGCGTGAGGACGTGGTTAACTTTGAGACAAATCAAAGGCAGACGGCGTGGGGCGAAGTCCCGCGATTACTCAATTCGTCTGTGGGGAATGGGGACCGATCATGATGAATGCATCGCTGCGCGCGTTGTTGTTGGCGGGGGTGTGCCTGCCTGGGGTTTGGCTGTGGAATGCGCCGGTTCTGGCGCAGACGGGTGCCGGGGCAGCCCAGGACGACGTGGCCGTCGAGTCGGATGCGGACGATAACGAGATGGAGGTCATGGTCGTCACGGTGGAGCGCCGGGCCCAGCGGCTCCAGGACCTCGCCGGC
Organism: uncultured Alphaproteobacteria bacterium; assembly: GCA_964474635.1. Classification (GTDB taxonomy): domain Bacteria; phylum Pseudomonadota; class Alphaproteobacteria; order JAJFIK01; family JAJFIK01; genus CAYUYV01. Next base: position 4,518 of record CAYYTT010000030.1, read on the forward strand.
ACGGCCTCGGCCATTTCAGGCGATCAGCTCAAAAGCCTCGGTGTGCAGAGCATCGAGGACCTGGACCAGAGCATTCCGGGCCTGTCCATCGCCAATAACCAGGGCAATATCGAAGTCTTCATCCGGGGGATCGGCTCCAGCAACAACACCGAACTCGGTGATCCGGCCGCCGCCACGCATCTCAACGATGTCTATGTGCCGCGCCCGTCCGGTTTCGGCGCCGTGTTTTTCGACATCGAGCGGGTGGAAGTGAATATCGGCCCGCAGGGTACGCTCCGGGGCCGGAACGCCACCGCCGGCTCGGTGAACATCATTCCGTGGGCGCCGGGTCTTGGGGTCTGGGATTTCGCCATTGAGGCGAGTGTCGGCAATTTCGACGAGTACCGTGTGGAAGCGGTGGCCAACATCCCCATCGGCGACATTTCGGCCCTGCGCCTGGCCGGCTTTGTCCTCGAACATGACAGTTATCTGACGAGTGTGACGCCGGACAGCGCGGCCCTTGGCCTGACGATCCCGACCTCGCAAGCCGAAGGCGTCGGCGTCGCCGAGGCGGCGGATGATGTGGGTGTGCGGATCGGCTACCGCATCGAACCCCGGGACGATCTGCGCGCCACCTTCACCTATGATTATGTGAAACAGGCGGGCACGGGCTACACGGGCGTGAACTTTGCCAACCCCTTGGGTAATGGGGTGCGTCCGGAGGATGTTCCGGACCCGCGCGAGGTTTTTGGTCGTGGATTTACGCCCATTGAGGATACGGAGCATTGGGGCATTAAGGGCCATTTCGAATATGAGACGAAATGGTTCGATGTGGACATCATCTCCTCCTACCGGGACCTTGTTTATGATTATGAGTTCGTGACGCCGGCGGGCCCGAACTATCCGGGGGCGCTGGAGACCTTCGAGCCCTTCGCCAGCACTTTTGATGATTTCTCGCGCATCCGCTTCATCACGGATTCAGAATCCTTCGTGAACGAAGTACGCCTGTCCAAGGAGACGGAGAAGCTGTTCTGGACGGCCGGGTTTTTCTATTTCCGGGAAGATCAGCGCACCTTCCTGGGCACCACCGGTGACCGCAATCCATTCTTCCAGGGCGTAGAGTTCAATCAGACAACGGACACGCGTAGCTACTCTTTCTACGGCGATGCGACCTACAGCGTGACGGACCGGCTCCGCGTTACGGGCGGTATTCGCTATACGGACGACCAGAAGGAGCGCTTCGGCGTGAACGCCCGTTACGCCTTCGGCATCGGGGGGCCTGATTTCTCCTGCTGCTTTATCAACGGTGTGGCCCACGGTACGGAGGGCTTTGAATTTGCCGGCCTTGGCCGCACGCTCCTGATCCCGGACCAAAACGGCGATGGTCTGGTGGATCCAGAAGAATCCATTGCCTTTTTCTTCAATGGTATCGCCAATTTCGGGGCCCGCGACGGTTTCGACGATGTCTTCCCCGGCGGCCGCCAGATCCAGGACGTCCTGCCCGATCCTGTGACCCGGGAACAGTGCGAGGGCAATTTCGCCTTTGTGGGAAGCTGCGCCAATTTCGTGCCGGAATTCGACGGGGTGGTGGACTTCTCCCTGGCGCCGTTCAACTCGTCTTTTGCGCCGCAAAGCGGCCGGCTCGACAACAGCTTCGTCGATTGGCGGGCCCGGGCCGAATATGACGTGACCCAGGACAATCTGCTCTATTTCCTGGTGGCAACGGGCAACAAGTCCGGCGGCTTTAACGACAATATCGCGGGCACCGAGGGGCTCGGTGTGTCGAACCCGGCGCAGAACGCGCCCGTGGCCTTCGACACGGGCACGCTGGCGCCCACCTATGATCCGGAGCGGGTGACGCTCTACGAGCTTGGCTCCAAGAACGAGTTTGACGTGGGCGAGGTCGGTGTCATCTTCAACGCCAGCGCCTTTTACTATGACTACACGGATCTTCAGCTCACGACCTTGGTCTCGACGGCCCAAATCCTGCAATTCGAAGGCGTGCAGCCCGACGAAGTGCCGGATGCGCTCGCGGGCAATGTGGTCGCCTTCACCTTCAACGCGGCCAATGCGGAGATCTACGGCGCCCAGTTCGAGATCGGCCTGCGCCTGCCGGACAACTGGAACATCGACACGACCTTGCTCTATCTGCAGACCGAAATCGTTGACTCCATCGAAATCCAGGACAGCCGGTTCCAGGCCGACGTGGCCCCCGACGAGGCCGTGAACCAGTCCATCGAGGGCAATGAGTTGCCCCGCACCCCGGCGGTGCAGTTCAACGGGGCCCTGTCCAAGGTCTGGGAGCTGCCCTGGGGTGTCGCCGACATGATCTGGTCTTTCGGCTATCGCTCGCGCCAGCACCTGACGATCTTCAATGGTATTGACTATCAGCAGCCGGACAACCCGCGTCTGCGCCTCGCCGATGAGGTGGAAGGATACTGGACGGTCGATGCAGGCGCCGGCCTCAGTTTTGGCGCGGAAAACCAGTACCGGTTCGAGGCCTATGTGAACAACCTGACGAACCAGGCGCGCGAGCAGGGGATCATCATCACCCAGTTCGATAACACGCGCTTTTTCAACCGCCCGCGCACCTATGGCGCGCGCATCCGCGCCCGGTTCTAAGCGGGGCAGGGTATGATGATGCGCGGGCCATGGCTCACGGCTCGCGCATCTGTCTTGCGTTCCGTTCCGTCCTCTCGTGCCCCACCCATCCATCTGGAGGCCCTGCGCATGCGTTTCATCGGTCCGGCACTGGCCTTTTGGTGTGGTCTCGCCGCCGCGTTTGGCGCCCTTGCCCAAGGCACGCGCGATCCCGCGATCTGGCCCCGGGTGAAGTCGCCCTATGGCCTCGACAAGGCCATGGAGGCGAAGATCGACGGCCTGATCGGGCAGATGTCGGTGGAACAAAAGGTCGGCCAGATGATCCAGGCGGAGATCAAATCGATCTCGCCCCAGGACGTGCGGGACTTTCACATCGGCTCGGTCTTGAGCGGGGGAGGCTCCTTCCCTGGCGAGACGCGCAGCCATCCGCTGGCCCTGTGGGTCGCGGCGGCCAACGCCTATTACGACGCCTCCATGGACACCTCCAAGGGCGGGCTGGCGATCCCCGTGATCTGGGGCATAGATGCCGTGCACGGACATAACAACGTGATCGGCGCCACTTTGTTTCCGCACAATGTGGGTCTGGGCGCGGCGAACAATCCGGGCCTGATGCGCGATATCGGCACGGCGACGGCGCGGGAGATCGCGGCCACGGGTCTCAAATGGACCTTCGCGCCGACCGTGGCCGTGGCCCGGGACGACCGCTGGGGCCGGACCTATGAGAGCTATTCGGAAGACCCCAATATCGTCGCGCGCCTGTCTATGGAAATGGTGCTTGGCCTCCAGGGCCATCCGGCGCTCGGCAATCCCTTTGCCGGCGACAAGGTGATCGGCACCGCAAAGCACTTTGTTGGGGATGGCGGCACGCAAGGCGGCAAGGACCAGGGCGACACGGTGCTGTCGGAGAGCGACCTTTACGCCGTGCACGGACGGGGATTTGTACAAGCGCTCGGCGTTGGTGTGCAGACGGTCATGGCCTCCTTCAGCAGTTGGAACGGCGAGAAACTCCACGGCCACAAATATCTGCTGACGGATATCCTAAAGGAGCGCATGGGCTTTGATGGGTTCGTGGTTGGCGACTGGAATGGCCATGAACAACTCGATGGCTGCTCGCAAGGGTCCTGCCCGAAGGCCATCAATGCCGGCGTCGACCTCATCATGGTGCCGGAACAATGGCGCGCCTTTCACCGCAATACCGTGCGCCAGGTGAAGGCGGGCGACATCCCCATGGCGCGGATCGACGACGCCGTGCGCCGTATCCTGCGGGTCAAAATGCGCGCCGGCCTGTTTGAGGATGCGCGCCCGTCGAGCCAGCCCCTCGCGGCGCGCTTTGCGCTCATCGGCCATCCCGATCACCGGGCCGTGGCGCGCGAGGCGGTGCGCGAATCCCTTGTCCTCCTGAAGAATGACGGAGCCCTGCCGGTCAATCCGGGCGGCCTTGTCCTCGTGGCCGGAGAGGCGGCCGACAGCGTGCCGCTTCAATCCGGGGGCTGGTCGGTGACCTGGCAGGGCCGCGATACGACGAACAAGGATTTTCCTGGCGCCACGACCATCTGGACGGGGATCAAATCAGCCGTGGAAGAGGGGCGCGGCCGCGCGATCTATTCCAAGGACGGAAGCTATGGCGCGCGCCCCGATGTCGCCATCGTAGTCTTTGGCGAAACGCCTTACGCGGAGTTCGAAGGCGACCGTCCGGGCGGGCTGAACTTTGAACCTTCCGCGCCTTTGGATCTGCTCCGCAAACTCAAGGACGATGGCGTGCCCACGGTCGCCGTCTTCCTGTCCGGGCGCCCGCTGGCGGTTCCTGAGGAGATCGAGGCCGCGAATGCCTTCGTGGCTGCGTGGTTGCCAGGCAGCGAAGGGGCGGGCATCGCCGATGTTCTTTTCACGGACCGGGCCGGCAAGGTGCGCCACGACTTTAAGGGCAAATTACCCTTTTCCTGGCCAAGAACGCCCGATCAATCGCCTCTCAATGCCGGGGATGCGGGCTATGATCCGGCCTTCGCGTTGGGCCATGGCCTCACCTACGCCAAAGACCTCTAAGCGCGGATACCGTATAGCCCCGGCCGGATCGGGGCCGGATCAAAGGGAGAAACGGGCATGGCCCTGGGACAGCTCGACCTGCTCATCGTCGCGCTCTATGCCGTCACCCTGTTTTCCATCGCGATCCTGGTCTCCCGGGAGCCGGCGGGCCACAAGAAAGACACGGAAGATTATTTCCTCGCCGGCAAGGCCTTGCCCTGGTGGGCCATCGGCACGTCCCTCATCGCGGCGAACATCTCGGCCGAGCAGATCATCGGCCAGTCCGGTCAGGGCTTCGTGGTGGGCATCGCCATCGCCGCCTATGAATGGCAGGCGGCCATCGTGCTGCTGATCGTGGCCAAGTTCTTCTTGCCGATCTTCCTGAGCCGCAACATCTACACCATGCCCCAGTTCCTGGAGACGCGCTTCGGGGGCGAGGTGAAGACGATCCTGGCGGTGTTCTGGATCATTCTCTACACGGCAGTGAATTTGACCTCGATCCTCTGGCTCGGCGGGCTCGCCATCGCCGGTGTCACGGGCATTGATGTGTGGCCAGCCATGGCCGGACTTGCCGCCTTTGCCCTCCTTTATTCACTTTACGGGGGGCTTAAGGCCGTCGCCCTGACCGACGTCATCCAGGTGGTAATCCTGATTATGGGCGGCTTTGCGCTCCTATGGATTTCCTTGAGCCTTGTGGGCGAGGGGGCGGGCCCGCTCGCGGGGCTGACCACTCTGATGGGCGAGATCCCGGGGCATTTCGATATGATCCTGCAGCCGGACAATCCGTCCTATGCGGATCTGCCGGGCATTTGGACGTTGCTGGGCGGTCTGTGGGTGCTGCATTTTTCCTATTGGGGCTTTAATCAGTACATCATTCAGCGGGCCCTGGGCGCGGAGAACCTTGGCGAAGCGCAAAAGGGCCTTGCCTTCGCGGCCTTTTTGAAGCTGCTCACGCCGCTGATCATCGTCATTCCCGCCATCGCGGCCCTTTGGCTCGCCCGCAACGGCACCCTTGATTTTGTCGCCCTGTCGCAAACACCGGACAGGACCTATGGCGGGCTGATGACCCTGATGCCTTCGGGCCTGCGCGGGCTTGTGTTCGCCGCCCTTATCGCCGCCATTGTGTCTTCGCTCGCCTCCATGATGAATTCCATCGCGACGATCTTCACCATGGATGTCTACCGGGATTATCTCGCCACGGACCGAAGTGAGAGTCATTACGTGTTTGTGGGGCGCGTCGTGGCCGGCGGGGCCATGGTCATTGCGCTGTTTCTGGCGCAGCCGTTCCTCGGCGGTATGACAAGTGCCTTTCAGACGATCCAGGAGTACACGGGCTTCATTGCGCCGGGCATCGTGGCTGTGTTCCTGCTTGGATTTTTCTGGAGCGGCGCGAACCGGGAAGGGGCCCTGGCCTTGCTGGTGTCCTCGGTGGTCTTCAGTATCGCGGCCAAGCTGATTGTTCCGGATCTGCCTTTTGTGCTGCGGATTTGGCTTGTGTTCCTCGCCTGCGTTGGCGTTGGCATTGCGGTTTCCATGATCAGCCCACGGCCGACTGAGCGACAGGTTGTGGATCTGGGCGGGCTGAACTTCGCCACACGGCTTGATTTCAATGTGGTGGGCATCGCCATTGCGGCGGCTCTGGCTGCGATTTATGCGGTGCTCTGGTAAGCGTTTGTTCGCTACCATGCCTCAGGCGGATTTTTTGAACCGGTGATTGACCGCGACGGGGCCGGCGTGGAGCCGGGCCGGGCGCATGTGGCGAGGCAGGGCGGCTTTCAGGCGCCTTTGCAAGTCCTTCAGGGTCAGGACCGCCTCGTCGATCTCAGCCGTCAGTTCCACGTGTTGGCCCGTGATCGGGTTGGGCGCCGCCGTGGCTCGCGCGAAATTGACGCCCGGAACGGCAAGGGCTGCCGCCTCCACATCCGTGGCGAGAAACTTCAGCCCGCCCACATTGATGACATCGCCTTTGCGCCCCACGACCTGCAGGGCCGCGCCGTCCGTGATCACCACATCCTTGGTATCGTACCAGCCATCGGCATCGAAGGGGCTCGGCGCGTTCAGGTAGCCAAGCATGCGGCTCTTGCTGCGGATCTGGAGCACCTCGTCAACGATCCGCGTCTCGACGCCTTCCCCGCCCACGGTCATAAAGAGACTGTCGCGCGCGACGCTCTTGACCCGGAGAATGCCAAGTTCGGACATGCCAAAGGTCTGCCGGAAATCCACATGGGGCAGGAGCTGACACAGCCGGTTCAGGGTCGGCTGGTCCATGCGCTCGGTACCATAGGTGATGATGCGCAGGCACGCCGGGATGCGCTGTGGGATCGCGCCGGCGATGAGCATCATGCGCAGATAGGTCGGCGTGGTGGGCAACAGCTCCACGTCATGGCGCGCAATCGTCTCCAGAACGCCGTCCACGGAGCGGTCCGTCGTTGCGATCACAGTGCCGGTATTGAACAACGTATGGAGCAGCGTGTTGATGCCGCCGATATGGTCGAACAGCAGGAAATTCAGCGTCCGCAAGGTGGGGCGCGGCGTTTCGAACCGCTCAAGAAACACTGTGAAATCGTGCAAAATGGCTTTGGGCGTGCCCGTTGTGCCGGAGGAGAACAGCACGAGCCCCGGATGCCCGCGCTTCCGAAGCGTGCCCAATAGGGGGTGATCGAACCATTGCGCCCGCCGCCGGGTCAGCCGGTCGCCCTCGATCACCACGTCAACGCCCGCGGCCTCAAAAAAGGCCTCGTGTTGCGTGGCGGTTTCGCGGGTCAGGGGCACGATGATCGCGGCCCGGTCGATGAGGCGCAGAAGCGTGGCGATGGACACAGGGTCGAAGTCGCCGATCAATGCGACCACATCGCCTGGCGCGACCGTGCTCAGATCAACGCCGGCACCTTCGCGAATGGCACCGAAATCAAGGGCAGCGCCATCACGGATCAAGACGGGCGTTTGCGCGCCCGCCCACCGCGCGCCGAGCCGGTCGATCAGGTCCATCACACGCCTCCCACATGCAGGACCTGCCCCGTCACCCGCCGTGCCCGGGGTGAAAGCAGCAGGCGGACGGTATCGGCCACATCATCCGGTGTGTGCACATCGGTGAAGATCTGCCGGGCGGTAATCTCGCCGATCTGATCCTCGGTGATGCCGCGCAGCAGGTCCGTGCGGATGGGCCCGGGTGCGATGCAGTTCACGGTGATGTTGAAATCGGCCATTTCGCGCGCAAAGGAACGCGTGAAGCCCTCCACGCCCGCTTTGGAGGCGGCATAGACCGCCTCGCCCTTCAGGGCGAGCGCCACCGCGATCGTGGAGAAATTGATGATGGAGCCGGCCTTCTGGCGCAGCATGAGGGGCGCGAACTGCTGGTTGATATAGATCGTGCCCAGAAGATTAGTCTCGATCACCTGGCGCACCGTGCGCGCCGGTGTCATGACGGCCAAATTCATGGAGGCTATTCCGGCCGCGCAAATCACGGCCGAAATCGGCGTGCCGCGGGCCTTGATGGCCTTGGCGGCGGCCTTCACGGCCTCCGGGTCGCCAACGTCACAGGCCAGAATGTCCCGGTCCGGATCACCGGCGCGCGCCAGGCCGACAACCGCATGCCCCTGCCCGATCAAAGTCTGCCGGATATGGGCGCCGAGGCCGCGGGAGGCGCCGGTGACGACAATCACGGGTTCAGGCCCGCGCCTGCATGGGGGCCGCGTCCGGGGCGCCGGTCTGCTCGGCCCTCTGGCGCTCGAACTCGGCGGCGAGGGAGGCGACGGTCCTAAAAATACTTGAGGAGCGCGACATGGCCTTTTCCGACGACCAGTCGAAGGCGAAGCCATCTTCCTCGGCGATATCCTCAAGGCGCAGGCACAGTTGAACCAGCGTCATGGAATCGAGCGCCTTGTCCGGCCCGATGAGCATCGCGTCGCGGGTCAGGTCGGGTGCGTTGTCTTCCGCCAGTTCCCGGATTTCCCCAATGATCCGCTCTTCCATGGCCCCGCCTCCCGTCATCGCGCCGTGTGGACTGCGGGCCATGTTGGACCGCCCGTCCTATCCAAGGCACGGGGCCGTTAGGAAAGCGTTTCCAGTGCGCCGAGACGCGCTCGCGGCCTTGAGCGCGGTGGCGATTAATCGCCCCGCGCTCAAATCGCCCCGGGCTTAAGGCCGCCGCCGGTGGCTCAGGCCTGTTGGGCCTGCGGCGCGTCCAGGTGGGCCGCGATGAGGTCCGTGGCCGTCCGTGCCGCGTTTTCATCCCCAAGCTCGCGGAAGCTTTTGGCCGCCCGTTCCAGGATGGGCCGGGCCTTATCCTTGTAGCCGCCCTTGATGAGCACCTGGGCGAGCATGAGGCCGATATGGGCAATGAAATCAGTCCGCTCGATCTCAACGCTCAAGCGGTAGGCCGTGGACAGATGGTCGAATATGGCCTGGGCCTCGGGTGAGCCTTCCTTTTGCGCCTTCAGCAGCAGCAGTTTGCCGATGGAGCCGTGGATGTGGGCCAGGCTGTCCTTGTCCTGCAGGTCTTCGGCCACAGGAAGCCGTTCCTCGCGGTGAATGCGCAGGGCTTCGTTGAAATTGCCCCGCTTCTGGAAGCCCTCCGCCAATTTGCCCTGGCGGATCAGGCGCTCGGATGCCCCGGGATCTTTGCTCATGGCTCCCACCTCCTGTCAGACGTTAATGGCACGGATGCACACCCTGATCGCCGTTGCGCCGTGCCGTGGTTAAGCGCGTTTTAACGCCGCTTGGCCCATTTGTGACCCTCCAAAAAACGTATGGCGCAGGCTTTTCTGGGGACGCAAGGCTTCCCGGGACGCGCCGCAGCCAAGGCAGGAACGGGACATGGTCGGCGGAAAACTGGCAGGCGTCGTCACGGGCTCATGGGGCGCGATTTTCGGTCGGTTGGCCGGAATGCTCCCGGTAAAGATGTTTTCCGGCTCGGTCAGCCAGCGCCTGATGGCCGTTGTGGCCGTGCCGTTGCTGGGCTTGATCGGCCTTGCGGGCGTGCTTGTCACCGAAAAATGGTCCCTGACCTTCCATGTCTCCGCGCGCCGCCCGGCGATTGAGGGCGCGGTGAAGGCGGGGGCCGTTATTGAAGCGATCCAGGCCGAACAGATCGCCAGTCTTGGCGCAATTGCCCTGCGCCGGCGGCCGGGCGCTCGCGACGCCGGCTTCTTTGAGGCGCTGACCCAGGCGCGGGGCCGCACCGACGAGACCATAACGGCCCTCAAGGGCCAGTACGGTGCCCTCCAGCGCGGCGATGGGGCGGATTTGGACGGGGCCCTCGAAACGCTCATGGCGGCGCGGGCGCGCATCGATGCGGGCGGTGGCAAGGCGGCGGACGTTATCGCGGACACGGGCGCCGTGGTCCGGGTTCTGGTGGGGCATGTGGAACGCCTGGCCCTGGATTTTACCGACCGTGACACCTCCCGCAGTCTCCTGGCCTTCCACGAGGTTCTCCAGGCCATGGACCGGGCGGGCTCCAGCGGCGCCATCGGTGCGGCGCTTTATGGCGAGGGGCGGTTCGACGCGGCACTTCACACCCAATTTGTCAGTCTGGTGGCCGAAGAGGCGGTCTGGCGCAGCCAGTTTGAGGCCAGTTCCGGTGATGGCATGCGCGCCGCCTTTGAGGAGGCAATGCGGGAAAGCCGGCCGAGCCGGTTCCGCGAATGGCGCGACATGCTGCTGGGTCTGACGCGTACGGATTTCTCCGTGGGCGGCTCCATCGCCGGCGGCCTGGCGCCCTCGGTGTCCGAATGGGCCGACCTGGCCCGCCGCCACGTGGTGCCCTACAGCGTCGCGCGGGAGGCCCTTGTAAGCCGCGTGGCCGAAAGTGCCGAGCGGGCCTCCAGCGAGGCCTTCCGTCTGGGGATGATCTACACCGGGGCGTGCCTTGCCCTCATCCTCATTGCCGGCGGTGTGGCGGCCCAGGTCGCCGGCGGGATTTCCAAACCCCTGCGGGGGATCGCGCAGTCCATCACGGGCATCGCGGCGGGTGATCTGACGGCCGAACCGCCCCGGGGACTGAGCACGCGCAATGAGATCGGCCAACTGGCCGCCGGCGGCTGGGCCTTTCTGGAGGCCATGCTCGAGCGCGAAGACATGGAGATCGAAAAGCAGGAACAGCAGGAGTCGGTCCATATGGAGCGGACCGAAGCCTTGCGCGATATGGCCGAAACCATTGAAGGGCGGACCCAGGAAAGCGTCCGGGCCATTGCCTTGAGCGCGTCGGATCTGTCCCGGCAGGCGCAATCCATGCGCGGCTCCGCCGGCGACACGGCGGCGGCGACGGAGGAGATTGGGACGCTTGCACTCAATACGCGCGAGCAGAGCGCTCTCGTGGCCCAGGCCAGTCAGGAAATGCGCGGCGCTATCCGGGAAATCTCCGAGCAGGTCTCACGGGCCTCCGCCCTGTCGCACGAGACCGTGCGCAGCGCCGAACGCTCCCGCAAGACCATTGACGCCCTGTCGCGCAGTGCGAGCGAGATCGGCGAGGTCGTCAAACTGATCAATGAAATCGCCGAACAGACCAATCTGCTGGCTCTGAACGCCACCATTGAGGCCGCGCGGGCCGGGGAGGCCGGAAAGGGCTTTGCGGTCGTCGCGAACGAAGTCAAACATCTGGCCAGCCAGACGGCCAGTTCCACCGATACGATTTCCCAAAAGGTTCAGGAAATCCGGCGCACGACGGACGATGCCGTCCGGGCCTTGACGGAGGTGTCGGGCACGATCCACCAGCTCGACGACGCGGCGACCACCATCGCCGGCGCCATGCAGGAACAAACGGCGACAACTGAAGAAATTTCCAACCTGATCACCGGTACGACCCAGTCCTTTGAGAAGATCGGGGAGCGGATCAGCACCGTCATCAGCCTGTCAAACCAGACCAACGAGGCGGCCGAGGAAGTCCACACGGTGGCGGCGGTGCTCCTGTCGGAGACCGAACTCCTTGAACACGAGATCGCCCGTGTGGTGCGCACATCCACCAAGGAAACCGACCGACGTGAAGACAATCGCCTCGCCGTGTCCCTCATCGGGGAGGGCTCCTGGAGCGGCGGCCAGGCCCCAATTGTGGTTACGAATGTGTCGCCGACGGGTGTGGGCATCAAGCCCGTTGAGGGGTTGAGCATCGGCGAAACGCTTTCCATGACCATGCCGGACATTGGCGCGCTGACGGGCAAGGTGGTGCGCCAGCACTCGGACGGTCTTGGTGTTGAAATCGACAAGGACCTGCACGGGCAGCTGGAAAGTTTCCTGGAGGCGCGCCAGGCCGAGGCTTAAACCGCGCGTTCCCATGCTCCCTTTGATGAATTGAGACGCCGAATCGGGCCAAACACGCTACCCTGTTGGCATAAGGGGTGGTGGGGCGGCGCGCCAGGAACGGGGTTTCCCAAAGGGTTGGTGTCCATGGTCAAGAATCGGCGGGTGGTATACCGGTCCGCGGGAGGACCGAAAGTTATTGGCTTGGTGGAGGATGCGGTTCCCGAGCCCCGGCCCAATGAGGTCTGCGTCGCGGTCGAGGCGGCCGGCATCGCTTTCGCCGACATTGTGCAGCGCAGCGGCCTTTATCCGGGCCAGCCGCCCTTCCCCATGACCCCCGGCTATGACATTTGCGGGCGCGTGCACAGTGTGGGGCGCGATGCCGCCAACCGTTTCGCCAAGGGCCAGCGCGTGGCCGGTGTCACGGTCTTCGGCGGTTATGCCGATTATGTGTGCACCGCCGCCGACCATCTGGCGCCGGTTCCCGAAGATCTCGATCCGGCCTCAATCGTTGCCCTGTGCCTGAATTATGTGACGGCAAGCCAGATGCTACACCGGATGGCCGCCGTGGAGCCCGGCGACCCCGTGCTGATCCATGCGGCTGGCGGCGGGGTCGGGACGGCGCTTTTGGAGCTTGGCGGGCTTTTCGATTTGCGAATGTTTGGGACGGTCTCCAAGGGCAAGGCGGACAGCGTGAAAGCCTTGGGCGGGGTGCCGATCGATTACAAGCGCATGGATTTCGTAAAGGAGGTCCGCAAGCTGACGGACGGTGCGGGCGTCATGGCCGCCTTCGACGCCATTGGCGGGTCCCATGCGGTCCGCTCGCGCAAGACCCTCGCGCCCAATGGACGGTTGGTGCTCTACGGGGTCACGGAAGACTTTCCCGGCGGCCGGCCGAGTTACCTTCGCCTTGCCCGGGACCGCCTGTTCGCCGGCGCGTCCCTGCTCGATCTGTTCGCAAGCGCCCACGCCATTCTGGGGTACAATATCGAGATGCTCCGGCGAGCAAGACCCCAGTGGTACCAGGAGGACCTGGGCACGTTGATGGGCCATCTGGCCGCCGGACGTCTGCGCCCGCTCATCGCCGGCACCTTTCCCCTGACCGAGGCCGCGGCCGCCCAGAGCGCATTCCTGAAGGCCAAGCGACCGGGTAAGACCGTCTTGCTGTGCGCGGGAGCCCAGGCGGCCTGACCCGCCACTTGCATGCCCTGCCGGGCCTGTGGGTTTGGGCTTTGCCTGTGCCGGTCGCATTTCCTGCCGCCCGCAGTTGTTTGCCGGGGCCCGTTTGCGCTACTGACAGCGCGAAGGGCGCGGGCGTCATCTGCGCAAGGCCGCCCGCGTGATTTTCCGTGAAGCAGGAGACGGTCATGGCCGAAACGGCGAAACAAAAGGGCGGCGGCGGCAAGGCAAAGAAGACGGCCATCACCCCGACCCGGTCGGAGAACTACGCCGAGTGGTACCAGCAGGTCGTGCGCGGCGCCGACATGGCGGAAAATTCGCCGGTTCGCGGCTGCATGATCATCAAGCCCTGGGGGTTCGGCATCTGGGAGGCGATACAGGCCATTTTCGACCGGCGCTTCAAGGAGACCGGGCACGAGAACGCTTATTTCCCGCTCCTGATTCCGCTGCGGTTTTTCGAAAAGGAGGCCGACCATGTGGAGGGCTTCGCCAAGGAAATGGCCGTGGTCACCCATCACCGGCTGGAGCAGAAGGACGGCAAGCTGGTTCCCGCCGGCCAGCTTGAAGAGCCGCTGATCATCCGTCCAACCTCGGAAACCATTATCGGCGAGGCGTTCGCCAACTGGATCCGCAGCTACCGGGATCTTCCCATACTGATCAACCAGTGGGGTAACGTGCTGCGCTGGGAGATGCGCACGCGCCTCTTTCTGCGCACGTCTGAATTTCTCTGGCAGGAGCGCCATACGGCCCACGCCACTGAGGAGGAGGCACGGGCCGAGACCCTGAAAATGCTCGATGTCTACCGCGAGGTGGTCGAGGAGCATATGGCGATCCCCGTGATCTGCGGCGAGAAGAGCGAGGGCGAGCGGTTCCCCGGCGCCGTGGCGACCTATTGCATCGAGGCGCTGATGCAGGACGGAAAGGCCTTGCAGGCGGGCACATCGCATTTCCTGGGGCAGAATTTCAGCCGTGCCGCGAATGTCCGGTTCCAGACCGAAAACGGCGATTGGGCGCACCCCTTCACAACGTCCTGGGGGGTCTCCACGCGGCTCGTTGGCGGGCTGATCATGACCCATTCGGATGATGACGGCCTGCGACTGCCCCCGCGGATTGCGCCCCGCCAGATTGTTATCCTGCCCATCGTCCGGGACGAGGATACCAAGGCTGACGTTCTCGATTACGCCCAGACGGTTGCCGAAGCCCTGAAGGATGTCCGCTATGACGGGGCGCCCTTGCGCATCAAGGTGGACACTCGTGATGTGCCCACGCCTGAGAAAAAGTGGGAATGGATCCGCAAGGGGGTGCCTGTGATGCTCGAGGTTGGCCCCCGGGACATCGCCGAGAAAAAGGCCGCCTTTGCCCGGCGTGACCGGTTGGAAGACAAGAAAGCGATCCTGTCCCTTGAGGACATTGCGGCCATGGTGCCGGAGACCTTGGGCGATATTCAGTCCGGCCTGTTCAAGGCCGCGCTTGAGCGCCAGAAGGGGCGGACACGGACGGATATTACGGACTATGACGCCTTCGCCGCCCATTTCGGCAAGAAAGGCGAGGGCGATGAGAACAGCTTTAATGGCACCATCGGGTTCGTGCGGGCCCCCTGGTGCGCAGATCCGGCCTCCGAAGACAAGCTTGATGCCCTCGGCGTGACGATCCGCTGCCTGCCCTTCGACCAGCCCAAAAACCTCGGGCCCTGCGTGCTGACAGGACGCGAGGCCAAGGTGGAAGCCCTCTTCGCAAAAGCTTATTAGACCGGCGGGCGAAAAATTTAGAGCCGTTTGCGTTCAAACGGACCCGGCTCTTGTTTTGTCTCGCTTGCGCGCGCCCACCGAACCTTTTGGGGGCGCTCCGCGAGGGCGGCGCCGCTGTGCACTTGGGGCAACCTAATGGCGGCAACCTAAGGCGGTACGGGACAAAATCCGTCCGGCACGGGGCCTACCGCGCGCGCTGTGGAACGAAAAGCCCGGCGTCTCGCAACGCCGGGCTTGTTTGTTCAGGCGATCTGTCCCTGGATCAATCTTCCAGGTCGATTTCGATAATGTCGTCGCCTTCGATGGCTTCGCGTTCGAAGCCAAGGCTCGTATATCCGTGGGCTTCACAATCCTTTGTCAGGCGTTCGGCCTGGGCCAGGGAAAAGGTTTTCTGATACTGGGGGACACAGAAGGTCGTGCCGCCTTCCCAGCGGCCGACTTCCAGCCATCGGCTTGCTTCCTCATTGTACTGCATTTCCACGCAGTGATAGTAAAAATTGTCCGATACGTTCTGGAAGGCCTTGCACTGGCCGGCCTCAATGCGATGGGCGCCCGAGACGGTGACCGTGCCATCGACGGTCACGCCGACCATGCAGTCGACGGGAAGTTCCGTCTTGTTGCACATCTCAAGCGGCGTCTCGGCAAGAGCCGCGGCGCTCCAGATCAAGGTGCCGGCCAGTGCAAGGCCAGCGGCGCGGGACAGGCGAGGTGCAAACGACATTGGAAAAACCCCTCATTGGTGGTTGTTGGGCATCAATCACTCAAAACGCGATGGCAAAACGCGATGGCCGGAGATCACGGGCGCGCGGGCGGTCGCTGAGACAGGGTTGGACAGTATCCCTTGAACGGGTGCCAGGGATGTCCGAACCCGTCGCGCCGGCGGATGGCACGGGAGAGACACCGGGTTGACGCACGTGCTCCAGCACTATCGCCTTGCATATCATTCTTTACGGTTGTGGCCCAAATGGGCGGATTTGTGGACGCACCGGATGCGCTCCGCCAAGCGCCCGGTTTGCGGGCCCGCTCAAATGGTCTAGCCTTTTGGGAAAGGGTAAACGACCAGCCGGCTGAGGGGTGACCTATGGGTACGTGGCACAATCTTGTCAGGGCAGGCGCTCTGGCCGTGGGGCTTGCGGGCCTTCTGGCGGGGGCCGGGCAGGCCTCGGCACAATCGGTGACGCAGACCAAGGGCGACTTCGTCGACAAGTTTCGCCAGCTTGAGGAAGTCCTGCCCACCCCGAACACCTATCGGACGGGATCGGGCGCGCCCGGCCATGACTACTGGCAACAGAGCGCCGATTACAAAATCAATGTGGCCCTGGACGAGGATGCCCAGATCCTGAGCGCCAACCAGACCGTCACCTATGCCAACAACTCCCCCGACACGCTCACTTATCTTTGGCTGCTGCTGGATCAGAACCGTTTCAGGGCGGACTCCCGGTCTGCCCTGACGGCGCGTTCGTCCACGGGGACGCGCTTTTACAACCGGCGTCTGAAAGGGGCCCTCGACCTGGAGCGTTTCGATGGCGGCTTTACGGTCGCCAATGTGCGCCACGAGGACGGCAGCGCGCTTGCCTATACGGTGACTGACACGCTGATGCGGATCGATCTCGCCGAACCCTTGATGCCGGGGGAAAGCGTGACGTTCTCCCTGGATTGGTCCTTCCCGATCGTTGAAACGCGGGCCCTAGGTGGCCGGTCCGGGTGGGAACTGTTCCCCGACGGCAACCGCATTTTCCTCCTGGCCCAGTGGTTTCCCCGCATGGCGGCTTACACGGATGTGGAGGGCTGGCACAACAAACACTTCCTGGGCCAGGGCGAGTTCACCCTGGAGTTCGGCGACTACGACATCTCCATCACGGTGCCGAGCGACCACGTGGTGGCCTCCTCGGGCGTCCTGCAGAACCCGGACGAGGTGCTCAGCGCTGTTCAAAAAGAGCGGCTGGAAGCCTCCAAAACCTCCACCAACCCGCTCTATATCGTGACCCCGGCCGAAGCCCTGGCGAACGAACTCGACAAGGCGCCGGGCGGTATGAAGACATGGCGCTTCGTGGCCGAGAATGTGCGCGATTTCGCCTTCGCCAGCTCCCGGAAGTTTATCTGGGACGCCCAGGGCTACATGCAGACGCCGGGCACCGAGCCGATCATGGCCATGTCGTTCTATCCGAACGAGGGCGAGCCCCTGTGGTCGCGGTATTCGACCGAGTCGATCATCCACACCATGGAGGTCTACTCGAAATACACCTTCGATTACCCCTATCCGGTGGCGATCTCCGTAAACGGACCCGTGGGCGGCATGGAATATCCCATGATCACCTTCAATGGGCCGCGTCCGGTGCGCGATGCCAACGGCAACGTGACTTACTCCCGGCGCACGAAATACGGCCTCATCTCCGTGATCATCCACGAAATCGGGCACCAGTATTTCCCGATGATCGTGAACTCCGACGAGCGCCAGTGGACCTGGATGGACGAAGGGCTGAACACCTTCTTGCAGTTCCTTGCCGAACAGGAGTGGGAGGAAAACTATCCCTCCCGGCGCGGCGAAGCGCGCAACATGGTCAACTATATGCGGTCGAACCGTCAGGTTCCGATCATGACCAACTCCGAATCGATCCTTCAGTTCGGGAACAATGCCTATGGCAAGCCCGCCACGGCGCTGAACGTGCTGCGCGAGACCGTGATGGGCCGGGAGCTTTTCGACTTCGCCTTCAAGGAGTTCGCCGAGCGCTGGATGTTCCGCCGTCCCATGCCGGCCGATTTCTTCCGCACCATGGAAGACGCCTCCGGGATCGATCTGGACTGGTTCTGGCGCGGCTGGTTCTACAGCACGGACCATGTGGACATCTCGATCGATGCGGTGCGCCGGGCCCGGATGAACACGCGCGACCCGGACGTGGAGGCCGCGTGGCTGCGCGCCCAGGCCGAAGCCGAGCCGACCTCCATCACGCGGCAGCGCAATGAGGGCATGGTGCGCCGAACGGACCGCAACCCATCGCTGATCGATTTTTACAATCGCAATGACGAATTCACGGTCAGCGATGCCCAGCGCATGATGTATCAGCGCACGCTCAGTCGGTTGAGCGATTGGGAACGGGAGCTGCTGCAAACCTCCGCCAGCTTCTACTTCATGGATTTCACCAACCATGGCGGTCTGGTCATGCCGCTCATCCTCAAGATCGACTTTGAGGACGGCACGTCGGAGGTTCGGCGCATCCCGGCGGAAATCTGGCGGTTTGATCCGAAGACGGTCACCAAGATGATCATCACGGACAAAATCATCACCTCCGTGACGGTGGACCCCTATCTGGAGACGGCCGATGTGGATCTGGTGAACAATCATTATCCGCGGCGCATTGCCGAAAGCCGTATTGAAACCTTCCGCCGCCGCGCGGGCCGGAACCTGATGGCCGAGCTGTCGCCCAAGCTGCTCACGACTGGCGGGTACGACGCCCTGCCGGCCGATGCCTACCCCCTTACCGAGGCCGGGGACATCCTGCTTTACCTTGACGGGGTCGGTGAAGCCGAAGCGCCCCTGGGCGAAGAGGCCAATGTGATCGGCGTTGAGGAACCGGAGCTTTGATAACGGCCGCTGGGACGGTCGGGCGGCGCGGATGGCCATGTCGTTCGTGCCAATTGCGCGGGGGCCTCTCCCCGCGTTCCGGCCTCTCCCCGCGTTCCGGCTTGGGCCAGCTGACCGCGCTGTGCGCGGCGGTGCTCGGACTTCTTGGGGCGGCGGTGCTCATTGCGGCCGGCCCAAAGGCCCCCCTGTCCCTGATCGGTCCGGCCCATGCGCACCGCCTGAATGCCGCCGTGACCACCGTGACACCGAATGAGCGCACCGGGCGCCTTGAGGTCGTTCACGAGGTCTTTCTCCACGATCTTGAAGAGGCCTTCCGCCGGCGGACCGGCCGGCTCCTCTCCCTTGAGCCCGGCGCGCGGGATGTCTCGCTGGTGGTTGAGTTCATTGCGGAGCAATTCTCCGTGTCCGACCCCTCCGGCGTGCCCCTACCGCTTTCGCTTATCGGGGCCGAGCGCAGCGGCAACCGGCTCGTGATCTACCGGGAACTTGCCGCGCCGCCCCCGCTCGCCGCGTTGTGGATCTCCGACCGGATCTTGATGGAAGACTTCCCCGCACAAACCAATCGGGTCGACATTGTCCTTGGCGCCGGTGTGCACAGCCTGATTTTCGAACCCGGCGCCGTGGAACCCCAGCAGGCCGTTCCGCCCCAAGATGTCCCGGGCGAATAGGGCAACGGCGCGCTGGACGCAGACTGATCCGGATTTCCCGCCTGGTGCTCGTCAGGTTTAAGACTCCCGGCGCGGGCGAACGAGGCCGCTGATCAGGGCGGCGAACAAAGTGGCGCAGAACCAGCCCACGGCGATGTGCAGCGACTGGTAAAGCTTCACCCAATAGGCGCCCTTTGGCGCATAAACCATCGTGACCCGGAGCGGGCCAAGCGGGATGGTGCCCCAGAGCGTCTCGCTCGGATCAATCTTGGCAACCGCACGCCAGGTGAGGCGCAGGTCGATCCAGGGACCCTTGCAGTGCTCGTTGCTGGCCGCGATCCAATAATGCGCCTGGCGCAGATCGATGATGGGGATGATCAGGTCAAAGGAGTAGTGCAGGGGATGAAAGGCGGGGTAATCCGCCGGCGGATAGCTGCGCTCCTCCCCATTGCGTCCGAAATAGAATTCCGGGTCCGCCGGCGCGATACAGCGGGTCTGGCGCATGGGCTGGGCGCTTACCGCTTCGGCCGGATCGACCGTGTGGTAGGCGCTGGAGAACAAGATGGCGCCGAGGACTGTGAAGAAGGCCAGGGCAAGGATGGCCCGCTGCGGCTGATAGCCGAACTTCATGGTGACGCGGGAAATGCGCTCGAACAGCTTGTAGAAGGGATTGCGCAGGGTCTGAATGCGCAAGGTGCGTTTGGCCACGTCCAGGTCTTCGGCGACGTCGGGCTGGCCCTGTTGACGCAAAACACGGACGATCTGATCGAAGGGCTGTGGATCGAAATCCTTGCCCAGAAAGGGTGCGGGCTGACGATAAAGCCAGTCTTTGCGCAGAGCCGCCTCCACCGGCGCGTTTTCCGAAATGCGATTGTATGTGAAGCCGTTGAGGATCAACTCGCCCTTATCCGGCCAAGCCCGGTGGTCATCGCTTAGAACGCCGACTTGGGCATCGGTCAGGTCCAGTTGGTAACTGGAGAGGTTGTTGCCTGGCTCGATGGCGTTGTCCCAGGTCTTGGTTCCCTGACGGGCCAGGCCTCGATCCGCGTCGACCCCAATAAACAGAATGCCCTTCACGAACAGGCGGCATGCAATGACTCTGGGCGGGTGATCGGGCTGGCGCCGGCCTTCCCGCCCGAAACTGTCGCGCCAGATCTGCAGGTCCGCTTCGACCCGCGTGCCCGTCAGGTCAAGGTCGCCGCAGATGTCGGTTTCCTTGTCGATGGTCAGCTTGCGCCCGATATGCGCGCCCGGCAGCTCAAGCGCCGTTCCCTCCGGCGCAATGAAGGTGGCCTGGGTCGTGCGAAAGGAGCTGTAAATGACGGCCTGGGTGAAATCGGTCAGCCCCGTGGCGGTGAAGGGCACGCGCAGGTCCACCGTCACACCGACCTCGATCCCCTGACAGGCGAGGGCGCGGGCCACATTGCGTCCGACCAGGTGAATGTTTTCAGGCGGACTTTCGTGCCGTCCCTGAGAGACAAAGCTCTGGCCAATGATCGCCCGTGCAAAATTGGCCTCGCCCAGGGTCTCAAAATCCTGGCCCAGATAAACGCTGCGGGAGACCTTGACGCTGCTGGCCATCAGGGTTGCGCCCATGGCGACGCCGGGCCCGTTCGGCTGCTTTTCATCACTGCCGGTGGGGCCCGTTGGGGCCTCGCCCGCCTCATTCCCGCCCGCATTATTCCCAGGCGCGTCCATCATGGCGGTTTCAAGCGCCAGCATGGCCGCGCGCCGGCTGCGCAGGGCCATGCGGTCAAGCGACAGGTTGCCCCGGATTTCGGCCTGCTCGAAGGAGACCGGGCCGATCACGCTCACCAGCATCACATCCGTGCTGGCCTCGCCCTGCTCCTCCCGCCCCGTCTTGGTCTCATCCGGGTCGGAGCGGTGGACATACACATCCTTGCCGATTTCCGCCATGGCGGCGTTCACGGACAAAGTCTCAAAGCTGGTATAATGATCGTCCGGGTCCAGCGGATTGCGGCAGTGTAAACTGCGCAGGCGCAGGAACCCGTCAATGCGCGCGCCCGACAGATTGATCTGCCCGAGGCACAGGAACGACAGCTCCCGTTCCTTCGGCACCAGCCCCTGATCAAGATCCTTCAGCCAGGCGGCGCGAAATTCCTGGCCCAGATGGCGCGCCGCATGGCCCAGATAAATGCTGCCTCGCACCTTGGCGAGCGTCAGGCGCAGACCTTGGCCCCGATAACCATCGACGATGATGGCCTGATCGACGCTGATTTCATCCTCAATGGTCGCTTCTTCGAGATTGACCGTACCCACCATGATGGCGTTGCCGCCGATCTTCACGCCCCGCTCCAGCTTTATGCCACTGGCGTGGATCGCCTCATGGGGACGCAAGGTGATGCGGTAGCGGCTTTGGTTTACGGCCTCCTCGCCCAGGCCCTCAAACCGTCCGCCCTGGATGATCAGTCCGCCATCAACGCTCGCATCGGCGAGATTGATCCCGCCAATGAACCGGCTCTCAAGGCCTTTGGCCGCGTCCGTGCCTGTGCCGTCCCGGTCCAGGATGGCGATGTTCGCGCCGACGGTGATCCGTTCGGCCGCGAGGGCCACCTGGTCTCGTCGCTCCCCGGTTTCGTCCGTACCACGAAGGGTGCATTCCTTCAGGTACAGTGTGCCGCGAATATCGGCATCCTGAAGATAGGCGGGCCCCTCGAAATGGCAGCGGTCGATGACCACATCACTTGCGACATAGGCGTGATTGGCCTCAAGGGCCGCATTGAGTTCCCGTTCGCTGCGCACCGCCCAGTTGAACTCGCAGTCGTCGAACCGGATCTTGCGCAGGATCCGGCTGTTGGAAATATCGAAGGTGCCCTGGATCTCCATGTCCACGGCAATCAACTCGCCCTGCACCTCGGCGCCGGTCATCCGGATGGCAAAGCCGTTGGGATAGCCGCGGGCCTCGATCCTGGTGCTGGAGAGGTTGAGGTCGCCGCAGATCTTGGCCTTGCGCATCCGCACGGCGCCCTCAAGCTGCGTCTGGCCCTGGAAGTCCTTCTGCTCGCCCACATCGCTGGCTTCGTCGGCATCGCGGGCTTCGTGGGGCTTGCGATCACCAAAGCGCAGGTCGCCCCAGATGGTGGCCCGGTCGAGCATCAGGCTACGATGCTGACTGCTGATGATCTTGGTGCCCACCATCCGCAGGCTGCCCTGGATCTGCGTGCCCGTCAGACGCACTTCGCCGCGAAACGTGCTGCCCGACAGCAGGGCGTTGCCCATAACCTCAAGACCGCCGGCCTTGACCGCATAGCCGACCTCGCGCGGCCCGTTCGACGCGCCGGGGCGGGCGCGTCGGCGCCCCTCCACATGGGCATCGTCCAGGAACAGGCGCTTGTCGACCTCCAATTCCTCAAAATGGAGCGGGCCGCCGGCCTTCAGGCCCGTCAGGCGCAGGTCGTTGCCGATCTGGGCGACCCGCAGCAACAGGGCATGGTCGTTTTCCTCCGCATTGTGCTCGCGCAGGGCCTTGGGCAGGTTGGCATCGACCGGCAGGGCCTCGACCCCCGGCCCGTCGGGCATGATCTGCATGCCCCAGAAATCCGCCCAGCCCTTGATGGCCGCGCCTTCAAGCACCACCGGTCCCTGGCTGACCGAGTAGTGCATTTTCAGATTGCCGTTGATCCGCACACCCCGTCCAACCAGGGCGAGCAGCCAGCTTTGACTGATTTCGAAGGTTTGCAGGGCCGCATGGCCGATCAGAACGGTGTCCTCCAGCCGGCAAAACTGGAAGCGCAGGGGAAAGCGCAGAGCCGTGTTGTAAAGGTCGAGCTTGCCCGTGATCCGCAGGCCTCGAATGCGCAGGCCCCGCTCGTGCGTTGTCTCGTCTTCGGCGCACTCCAAAATAACGGCGCGCAGGCGCTCGGCACTTAAGGTCCGGTCTTCCCAGAAGGACGGTTCGGCCTCGGCGGCCAGATTTTTGTCCTCGGCGGGGGGCAGGGCGTCTTTGGGGAGGAAATCGACGAGGGATCCGGTTTTGGCGCCGGCGCGAATGGCGGCGACGATTTTGTCCTCGCGGGCTTTGTCACTCATCGGGCTCTCCGCCGAATCCTCTTTGCTGCGCCGCATTGTGCGGCCCGGGGTGCGCTGCGCAAGACGCAAGACGCGGGCGGGCGACGCCGTGCGCCGTGCCGCGGCCCCAACCCGCGTGGCCTGTGTTATTGCCCGGACAGGCTGGAGCGCAGGCGCGCCATTGCGGCTTGGGCGGTCTCGGCATCGCGTGTGTATATAATGAAATCATTGCGATACTGGTCGGGGCCCGCCTCGCCCCAGTGGGTTTGAACCCGCACACAGCCCTCGCTCTTGCAATACAGCTCCACAACCGAACAGGTGCCGAGTGTCATCTCGGCCTCAAGGCCGCTTTGGGGGTTCAAGTCCTGAAGGCGCGCCCGCGCATACATGACGGTCCAGCCCGATCCACGCTTGCCCGTGCCGTATTCAAGCCAGCGATAGACGAGGACACCGCGCCGGGTCACGAACATGCGCGGCGCCAAACCCCAGTCCGCAACCTTATGGCCCGCCCCATTGGTGCAGTCCACATCGCCCAGCAATGCGTCCATTTCCGGCATGGCGCGCTCGCGCAGGCCCGCCGCACCGGTGGCGGGCGAGGGCGCACCGGCGCCCCGCTCCTGGCCCTGGGCCGGACCGAGCGAACAGGCCATCATGACAAAAAGCGCGGCCACCCGGGCGCCGCGTCCGGGCCAAGGGGTGAAGGTTTTGTGCCGTGCGCGTGGCAGACGTCCCATGGGGATCCCTTTCCTTGGGCAAACACATGTTAAGGACAACAGGCTTGCCATGTTGCCGCCCTTTCGCAAAGGCACCCATGGTGGGTCAAGGCGGTCCGAGCGATCATCAAGGGAGACTGGCGATGAACTGGTTCACCAATCTGTTCGGCTTCGGAGGATCCTCCAATTCGAGCACGGCCGTGGGTCCCGACGTGGCGCCTGGCCAGCCGATGGGCAGCGGCGCCATGACCATGGAAGAGCCGATTGGCATGTCCGTGGCCGGTCGGGGCAGCCTGGAGTCGACCGGCGGGATCATGGGCTATGGCCGGGGTCTGAGTGCCGGCGGCCTTGAGCGGTCGATGCGCGAATTGGGCGTGGGGCCGGCAGAACTGTGGACCTTGATCAATGTGGAAACGCGCGGCTTTGGCTATCTGGCGAACCGCAACCCGGTGATCCTGTTCGAGCGGCACATTTTCCACCGGGAGACCGGCGGCCGGTTCGACGCCGCAGCGCCCGAAGTGTCCAATTCCAAGCCGGGCGGCTACCGGGGCGGAACGGCTGAATATCCCCGCCTTGTGCGCGCCGCCAGTTTTGATTTCGATGCCGCGCTGCGCAGCGCCTCTTGGGGGCTGGGGCAGGTGATGGGCTTTAACTCCGAACCCCTCGAATATGACGATGTGCAGGCCATGGTCACGCTCATGCGCCAGTCGGAGAACGATCAGTTGAACGCCGTCGTGCGGTTCCTGCTCACCGAGGGGGTGGACGTTTATTTGCGGAACCATCAGTGGGCCGATTTTGCCCTGCGTTATAACGGTCCACGCTATCGGGACAATTCCTATGACACGCGCCTTGCCGCCGAGTACGAGAAATTCTCGGCCGGGGCGGTTCCCAATGTGGGGGTCCGGGCCGCGCAGCTTTACCTGACCTATCTGGAGTTTTCGCCCAACGGCATCGACGGCATTTTCGGCGCCCGCACCAAGGCCGCCGTCGCCGACTATCTGACCGCGCGTGGGGAGCCTGCGGTTCCCGAAGACATCACCGAGGAAATCGCCGTGGAACAGGTCCCGCGCCTGGAGGCCGACGCCGCGCTATTGCCCGACGAATGGCCCTTCTGAGCGGCGGCGGGTTGCGCGTTTTGCGTGCGCGACGAGAGTCTGAGGGTCCAAATTGGGGTGCTTATTAAAGGAAAGGGCCTTATCCTTTAATAAGGGGTCGGCTAACGAAAGGATCCTTTCCTTATGACCGCCACCGATTTGGGACGGATGGGCAGTTTCGTGTCGACAACGTTCCAATCCGAGACCGTACGGGCTTACGTTCCTCCCCCCTTGGTCCCGCCACCGAGTCTTGATCTCGGACCGCTGAGCGCATTGCTGGAACAAGCGAACCGAGCCATAGGTCGCCTGGATGGGGTGTCTTCGATCCTTCCGGACACACCTTTATTTCTATATATGTACATCCGAAAGGAAGCATTGCTGTCCTCGCAAATCGAGGGCACGCAATCTTCTTTGTCCGATTTATACCAATCGCATTTGATCAGAACCTATGGGCCCATTTTCGCATGCCGATGGA
>CAYYTT010000031.1:0-29765 GCA_964474635.1 uncultured Alphaproteobacteria bacterium
GGGCGAAACACCACTCAAGGGCATCGGCGCAGTCACCACCTATCGGCTTGAGGAAAAAAGCACCTGATCCGTGGGCGGACCGGCGGACACAGGGCCAATCAAACAACGGCCTCACTTGACCCTTTCGCTCTGGACAAAGATGGTTCAGCGGCCGACCATAAACCCGGGAGCGGCGTAGTGGCGCGGCGATCTACAACCGGCTTTGCAAAGCAGAACCGGCTTTGCAAAACAGAAAATGGGCTGACGGGCACGCATCCCGCGAAAAGACGCGATAAGGCCAGGGCCGCTTGACACGCTCCCGGTCAACGGCTCCCCTTAGGACGTGACGGCTTACCGCAGAATTGCGCGCGGGCCGGCAAAAACACGGCTAAAAAACACGCGGCACAACGCGCCAGGGAGCACACCCATGACGGCTTTCCAGGATTACACCGCCTATGACGCCATGGGGCTTGCGACCCTCGTGCGCCGCGGCGATGTCACGCCCACGGATCTTCTCGATGCGGCCCTTGCGCGAATGGACGCCGTCGATCCGGCCATAAATGCCGTTGTGCTGCGCCATGAGGATGTGGCCCGTCAGGCGATCGCCGATGGCCTGCCGCAGGGCCCCTTCGCCGGCGTGCCGTTCCTGCTGAAGAATCTGCATCTGGGCCTTGCCGGTACGGCCACGGACAATGGCAGTGCCTTTTTTTCCGGTACCGTGGCCACCTCTGACGCGACCCTTGTGGCGCGCTACAAGGCGGCCGGGCTTGTGACCTTCGGCAAGACCAACACGCCCGAATTCGGCCTGACGATTTCCACCGAACCCCGCCTTCACGGGCCAACGCGCAATCCGTGGGATACGGGGCGCTCCGCCGGCGGATCGAGCGGCGGCGCGGCGGCGGCCGTGGCGGCCGGCATCGTGCCCGTGGCCCATGCCAGCGATGGCGGCGGCTCAATCCGGCTGCCCGCCGCCGCCTGCGGTTTGGTGGGTTTCAAGCCGACCCGGGCGCGCACACCGTCAGGTCCAGACAAGGGCGATGGCTGGAACGGCATGTCGCACAATCACGTGGTCAGTCGCTCCGTGCGCGACAGCGCGGCCCTGCTCGATGCCACCACCGGCCCGGAGCCGGGCGACGCCTACGCCCCCCCGCCGGGTGGCCCCTTCCTTGCCAGCACACTGACGGATCCCGCACCCTTGCGCGTTGCGCTGGTGCTCGACGAGCCCGAGGGCGTGAAGATCGCGGCCGAGGTGCGGGCCGCCATGGCCTCGACGGCGGATTTGGTGCAGGAGCTTGGCCACATGGTGGAGCCGGCCTCCCTCCCCATCGATTACATGGCCTTGCGCCGCGCCCAGGGCACCATCGTGTTCGGCTCCACGGCCCATGTGATCGACGAACGGGCTAAGGCTCTGGGCCGCGATCCGGGCCGGGAGGACCTGGAGCCTGTCACCCATGTGATCGTCGAGGCGGGCGCGCGCCTGACAGCCCGGGACTATGCCGCGGCCTGCGCCACCATGCAGCGGATCGGCCGGGCCATGGGACGTTTTCATGAACGCTTCGACATTGTCCTGCAGCCAACTTTCGCAACCCTGCCGCCGGAGATCGGCAAGATCACCTTGATGCGCGAGGACTGGGAGCAATATGGCAGGGACCTGTTCGCCTTCGCGCCCTTCCTGGCCCTTTACAATATGACGGGCGCGCCTTCGATTTCCCTGCCCCTCGCCTGGACGTCCGGGGGCCTGCCCATTGGCGTCATGTTCAGCGCGGCCTTTGGCGCCGACGACCGGCTTCTGGCGCTTGCAGGACAAATGGAACGGGCCCTGCCCTGGGCACACCGCTATCCGGCCATGCCGCGTTAGAGCATTTTCCGATGAAGCTGGGTCACGAACAAAGGCCGTGACCATGGCCCGGCGCCCCCCGCGCCGCCCTCGCGGAGCGCCCCAAAAGGATCGATACGGGGGCGCGCGCGAAACAAGAGCCGAGTCCGTTTGAACGCAAACGGTCCTAATGCATTGATTCATTCAGATGGTGCAGCTTGTCATCGCGAGCCGCTCTTGGGCGGCGCGGCGATCCA
This sequence comes from uncultured Alphaproteobacteria bacterium, assembly GCA_964474635.1. Taxonomy (GTDB): domain Bacteria; phylum Pseudomonadota; class Alphaproteobacteria; order JAJFIK01; family JAJFIK01; genus CAYUYV01. The sequence goes on from CAYYTT010000031.1 coordinate 2,053, forward strand.
GGGCCACTGGCTCCGGATTTCGTTGCAATGGATGGCTTCGCTTTACTCGGCATGACGGCATGAAACTCAATCATCTGAATGTGCCGCTGCTCTAGTGGTTCGAATCTGACGTTTCGAACCACTAGGTTTTTTGTTGATGGATCAACTTATCCAGATATTTGAAGGGCTTATCCATTGCCTCACCTCGACCTGTGGGGCTTCAAATGTCTGGGTCGATCCACTAGTCGCGCCCGCCTGGCTCTCCGGTCCAGTAAAGACTTTTGGGCGCGCGGCCGGCCACCTCGTCGAGGCGGCGGCGCACGCCCCGTGTCACACCGTCCGGCAGGGCATCGAGTGGGAAGAACCCGGTTTCGGCGATTTCAAAGCTCTGGCGGTCGATGCGGTGCCAGTGACGCATCACATAGATTGCGATATGATCCGTATACCGCCGTCCCAGATGGGTGTAGACGCCCCACAGTTCGAAGGGCTCCTCCACCACGACGCCGGTTTCCTCCCAGGCCTCGCGGCAGGCCGCGTCGGGCAGGCTCTCGCGCCGCTTCACGCCCCCACCAGGCAGGTGCCAGCCGTCCCGATAGGTCTGACGCACCAGGAGCACCCGCTGCGCGCCATCAAGCACGATGCACGCCGATCCATTGCGATGGGGACGCCAGAGCCAGAGCAGCGGAAGCGTTAAGGTCTCCCACACGAAGACGAGCAGACGCAGCATGGAAGCTCCCTGGTTACGCGCGCACGGCGAAGCGCTTAAGGGTTGGTGGACTGGTTCTCTGGCCGGTGGGGGCGGCGTCTGTTTTCGCGTGAGGTCCCTCTGCCGGCCGCCGTCATTCTTTAACGAAGTATAAGCATCCGCGCCCTAGCCTTGGACCTCCAAGAGCGTGGCGCAGCGCTTTGCCCTGTTCAACCGAGTACGAGACGTGATGGCCAAGACCGCATCATCCCGATCCGCACCGTCCGTTCGCCCCTCCTCGGAGGGACAAACGCTCGCCGGCCGCCTGTTGCGCTCCGTCCAGGACGCGGCGCTCGGACAGGGACGCGGCGGCCTCCGGCGCGGAGCGGCCGGGCTGGGCGGCCTGCCCCGCATTGCCGAAACCGCCACGGCCCTCCAACTGCTGCGCGTTTGCGTGGAAACCATGGCGGAGATCTGTGCCGAGGCGGGCCGGCTTTGTGATCGCGCGATCCACACGAGCGAGGACGACGCGCGCGCCGAACTTGTAAAGCGTCTCGAGGAACGCATCCGCGATCTCGATGGCGCCGGTGCCCAGGCCGCCATCGCGGGGTATCCGCCCCTGCCCTCCGGGGCCTGGATGATCTGCCTTGACGGCCCCGACGGTACGGTCATTAGCGCCCGCATCCCCGGTATCCGCGCCTTGGGCATCCTGCAGGGTCTTGCGGGCGATCCGGATCTGACCGGGCGCACGCGGCTCGATCAGATCCAGATCGGTTTGTCGGATGTGCGGGGGCAGATCCGCGATGCGCGTATCGCCATCCTCGGTACCCTCCAAACCCTTTCGGACGCGCTCGAGCCGGCCGCCTGACCTCGGCTACGCCAGGAGCGCTCGGTGCGCGATCCGAAACGGGGCGTCCCGATCCGGCTGGTGAAAAAGGCACAGTCCGTCCACGCGCAGGGCCTGTGTGCCGAAGACCGAGGCGACCGGTTCCAGCATCTCAAAGACCGCTTCGATTTCCTCACTGTCGCTGAGGCGCTCCGTAAGCGTCATATGGAAATAGAATTCCTCGAAAATGTAGGGATACCCCCAGGTGTCGAGGTATCCCTGCTGTCGCTCGGTAAGCCGTTCGGGCCGGCGCCGTTCCCGGTCCGCCGCCGAAAGGGGCGCGCGAAAGGCATCAAAGTCCTTCACGCAGGCCGCCGCCAGGGCATTCATGGCCTCACTCGGCTCACTTAAGGTGAGCGCGGTGAACCCCCTGATGGACGTCACCTCCGGCGCCGGAGCATCGAAGGCGGGCGTGCGGGCCGCGAAGGCGTCCAGGGCCGCAATCAGGTCTCCAGCGGTCTTCCCATCGCTCAACTCGAACGGCGCCTTCAAGGTGGCATGGAAGCCGTAGCGGCGCGGCGCGGCCGTGATTTCCCGCAAACGCCAGCCCGGCACCGGCTGCTCGTCATCATCCTCCAACGGAATATCCTCACCCGTATAGGCGTCCCGCCCCAGCCAGGATGCCCCGAACTGGCCGAGATCGCTGTCCTGCGCGGGCGCGAAATAAAGCGCGTATCGGTCCATACTCTCTCTCCGTAAGCTGATCGTCAGGTGTTGGCTCCGGGTCAGGCCACCCTCGCGCCCGCGCGCCAGGTCTCGCGCACCAGCGGGCCCGCCTCGCCCATCTGGACGCGCACCAGATCCGCGCGCAGCCCCGGCGCGATGGCGCCCCGGTCCTGAAGGCCGCCCATACGCGCCGGGTTTGAGGTCACCAGGGCAACGGCCCGTTCCAGGGGCCAGCCCAGATCGGCGGCGATCCGGAATGGCGCGTGGATCAGACTGAGAGGCACATAGTCCGAGGACAGGGCATCGAGCAAATCAAGACGCGCCAGATCTCCGGCGGACACATTGCCCGATGCGGAGCCGCCGCGCATGACATTGGGCCCCCCCATGATCGTGCCCATGGTCGCCTGCCTCGCGCTGCGGGCGGCTTCGACCGTGGTCGGGAATTCGCTGACGCTTACCCCAAGGCTGGCGGCTTCCTCGATATGGGCCGGCCGCGCATCATCATGGCTGGCCAGAACAAAGCCGCGGGCCCGCGCCGCGGCGGCAATGGCGGCCTTGTTGCGGGTTGCGTAGCGGGCCTGCATGGCCTGTTCCTCGGCCACCCGCGCGGCGAAGGTCTCTTCGGTCTCCCCGTAATGGAGCAGAGAATATTCCTTCAAACGCTCAATATCCGGAAACTGACGATCACCCGGTGTGTGGTCCATCAACGAGACGAAGCGCACCCGGTCATAGCCCGCATAGCGCTCGAACAGCTCGCACACATCCGGCCTGGGCACTTCGCAGCGCAGATGGATGAAATGATCCGCCCGCAGGGTGTCACCGCCAGCCTGGCTCGTGATCGCGGTCATGGCATCATCGAGATAGTCGAGGCGTTCCTCCCGCCCGTCGCGATCGCCAATGGCCACGGCGTCAAAGACGGTGGTGATGCCGGAAGTCGCGATCTGGCTGTCATGGGCGCACAGGGCCGCGAAGCTCGGCCAGGCGACACCCGGACGCGGCATCAGGTGACGCTCCAGATTGTCCGTATGCAGCTCCACAAGACCCGGTAGCAGCAGGTCACCGTCCCAATCGAGCGCACCGGCGGGCGCGGGCCCCTCGCCGATCTCCAGGATGGTCTCACCCCGAAGCACCAGCACGCCCCGGTCCACGACCCGGTCTGGCAGAACGAGGCGGGCATTACCGAGGATTCGCTCAATGGGAGAGCTCACGGTTTGGGTCCTCCACTTTCGTTCATTTTGAAAGTCATTGAAATGCGGGTGGATTTATCGTACTAAACATAGATTCATGGTCTGGCCAGGACAGCGCGCGCATCCGATACGGCAACGCGACTCCTAGTGTGTACGGCGCACTTTATAGACGCTTTCGTGTCTGTCGATGCGTTCACTGGCGCAAGCAGTTGGCCGAGTGCACCGGTCAAGGGGGCTCGCCAGAGGCATTGGCCGGAGGGCGAAAAATTCGTCCATGCATTCATCCTCAACCATTGACGGATTTGTTGGATGGTGTAGACTATGGGCGATATGGGGTTGACGGCCTCCAACCGCGATGGCGGAACCGGATGCGGGTTTGCATCGCTTTGCCGGAGAGCCGGTCACGCGTAACCACATCGCCTGCCCGCCTCTGGGGGCCGGAACGGTGATAGAGGATTAGAAGACAAAAACGATGGAACGGAACACAGGCATCGCGCTCTGGCGCCAAATCGCTCAGGCCATTGAAGGCGAAATCTCCAGCGGAGAATTCGCTCCAGGCAGCCGTTTGCCCACGGAAGCTCAGCTTGCCGAACGGTTTTCGGTGAACCGCCACACCCTGCGGCGGGCCATGTCGTCCCTGCAGGACCGGGGGCTGATCCGCGTGGAGCAGGGCCGCGGCACCTTCGTTCAGGACGATGTGATCGACTACCTGATCGACCGGCGGACCCGCTTCAGTGAAAATGTGCGCCGTCTTGGCCGGGTGCCCGGCGGGCGTCTTGTGCGCGGCGAGCACATGCCGGCGGATGCCCGGGTTGCTCAGGGTCTTGGCATTCGCCCGGGCCACCTGGTGATCCTGGTGGAGTTGATCCATGCGGTGGACAACCGCCCGCTGACGATCACAGCCCATTTCTTCCCTGCCAACCGGTTCGAGGGCATCGTCGAGGCCTATCGCGAGACCAATTCGATCACCCAGGCCCTGAAGAAATTCGGCATCGATGATTATTTCCGCAAGCAGACCCGGGTGTCCGCCCGACTGCCCACGGTGAATGACGCGCGCCATCTGAACATGCCGCGGTCCCAGCCCATCGTCGTGGCCGAAAGCGTGAATGTGGATGCCCAGGGCAGGCCCATCGAGTTTGCCATCGCCCGGTGCGCAGGCCAGCGCCTGCAGTTCGTGTTCGAACCGGGTGAAAAGCGAGCTGCCTCTGCCCCGGCCGTCGCTGCCCAGAGCGAACCGTCGGTCCGCCTGTAAGTCACCGCAGCCGGCGGCCTGCGATGCACCGGATAACGCCTTAGGGGCGGGTGAGCGCGAAAAAAACAGAGAGCAACGGCGCACTGGAGTGAAATTGATCCGGATTTCTCGTTCGTTGCTCTATGGGCGCGGTGCCTCCGGCCCGAGCGCAAGACTCTGGTCTGGTTGAAACGGTTTTTGAGCCTCCGGCCGCGCAAGTTCGGCCGGAGGCTCTAACGTTCCGACCTGCGCTTCGGCCCGCATCAACGGCAAGGCTTCCGGATGGGCCGTCTGCAGCCAGGTGATCATTTCCTCACGAATGTAACAGCGCAGGTCCCAGGCCTCGGGCGATGTGCGCGCGCTGGCCAAGGCCCGGATGGTCACGGTCGTTCCCTGGCTTTCCACGACCTGAAGATTCACCACGGTTCCGCTCCATAGAGGCGTTGAGCGGCAAATCTCCTCAAGCTTTGCCCGCATCTCCTTGATGGGTGCGCGGTAGTCCACCGACCAGAAGACACTGCCGATGATGGCCGCCGTTTGCCGGGTCCAGTTCTGGAACGGTTTTTCGATGAAATAGGACAAGGGCACCACGAGCCGGCGCCAGTCCCACACCTTGATCACCACAAAGAACAGGCCGATTTCCTCGATCCAGCCCCACTCCCTCTCCACCACGACGGCATCGTCAATGCGAATGGGTTGGGTGAAGGCGATCTGCAGCCCCGCGATCAAATTGCTGAGCACGGGACGCGCCGCAATGCCGATGGCAAGGCCCGCAATGCCCGCCGAGGCGAACAGGCTCACCCCCACCTGCTGCACACCCGGTACAACGGTCAGCGCGGCGCCGAGCGTCACCGTGCCGCCGATCACGATCCAGATGCGGCGCACCACGTCGAGCCGCGTGGCGATCTTTCGCGCCGCCAGATTGTCCGCCAGGTCCAGGCGCAGGCGACCCAGCCGCCGCTTGATGATGCCGTCAACGACCGTTGTGACCGCCCAGCCGATGGCGCCGATCACCATCATCCGGCCCAGGACCAGGCTCACGTCCCCGGCCCAGGGCGACAGCCCCAAGGGCTCGATCATCGAAGACACGCTGAAGGCGCACGCCGCGCCGGCCAGGAACAGGACGGGCGGGCGAAAACGTTTGAGCCACCGGATATGGGCCGGATCGGATGCCGGCGGGATCGGGTCTGTGGTCATGACTGCTGTTTTACGGCCCGAGTGGCCCTTGCCTCAAGCCCGCGGCGGCGGCGGCGTGGCGCGGGACTGGGGACACAGGATCGCGGGCCCAGGATCGGGCCGATCCGATTAAAAGGGCGCGTTCACGTGTTAACCAACCGTGGTCCATCTCGCGCCCTTCGGCGCGGATGTGATCCTGGGCGTCCTTGGCACCGGGCCGAGGTCGAAGATACTCTCTGGCCTCTCGCGTGGGGGCGGGCCGAGGTACATGACGAGCAAAGTGGAGGCTATCGATGCATCTGGTTGTGCGACCCAATTCGATTGCGAAGGCATTTGCCGCCGTTCTTTTCGGCCTGTCGATCACCGGCCCGGTTCAGGCCGCTGAGGAGCCGGCACCCACGGCTCAAACGGCCGCGGCGAGCCAAGAAGCCAAACCTCAAAACGCGCTTGAGGATGCGGGCGATGCCACCGTGCAGCCGACGGCTGTTCAGGTCTCGCGGCCCGTGCCGGCGGGCTTCACCCATATTCCTGAAGACATGCGCGAGGGCCTGGAACCTTCCGACAAAGCCGAGTTCAACATCCTGCTTATCCGTCCGGGCACGGATTTCACGGCCTATGACAAGGTCTATGTGGAGCCCCTGGGCTTTGACCTTTACGTCCCCCGCATCCAGGAGGGCGTGACCAACCAGGACAAGAACTTCCTGGAGCGAGCCATGCTAAAGCGGGTCGAGCGGGGCCTGCGCGGCGCGGCGGAAGTCGTCGAAGAGGCCGGGCCCGGCGTGTTGATCCTGACACTGACCGTCACCGACGCCCGTCCCAATCGCGACATTTTGGGCAGCTTTCCGCCCGAACGTGGCGGCCGGGCCTTCAATCTGCAATCGGTCGGCATCGGCGGCGTGATCATCGAGGGCGTCTTCACCGATGGCGCGACGGGTGAAATCGTCGCCGTCAACAAGTACCGGTACAATGGCTTTGCGATCCAGAGCAATCCGAACCTCTTTACCCGGTGGGGCGATGCCCGCGACGGCATGCGCGTCTATTTCCGCCGGGTCGCGGACCTCTTGAAGTAAGGCGCATCGGCGCCCTTTCGCCTTGGGATCCCGGCGGCTTGTCAAGGCCGCCGGACCCGGCCCACAATGCCCCTAGTGTTGATCTCCCGAGACAAACAGGGGTGCACGATGGCGCGTTGGGCGACAGGACCACTCTTTGCGATGACATTGGCCGTAGCGGGCATGACACTCGGCCCGTCCAAGGGCGCGGCGGCGCCTATTCCGACCGATCCCCCACCCTTTGCCGACGTGATGGGCACCGGCGTTGCCTATGATGCCGCCATCCCCAAACCGTCCCAGGTGATCGGCCATGAGGTCGGCGCGCGCATGACCCGGTATGACCGGATCGTTGCCTATATGCGCGCGCTCGAACTGGCCTCCGACCGAATTTCCGTCAAAACGCTGGCGACCACGCCGGAAGGCCGGCCCATGCTGCTGGTCACATCCACCAGTCCGGCCAATCAGCGCCGACTGGAGGACATCCGCCGCAGCCATCTGGCGGCCGTTGATCCGGATGGCGAGGCGGACCTGCCGCAAGACCTGCCGGCAGTGATGCAGTTCGTTCATGGTGTCCATGGCGATGAGATCAGCGGCACGGAAAGCGGCATGCTGCTGGCCTACCATTTGGCGGCGGCGACGGACGAGAAAACCAAGACCCTGCTCGACACCGCGGTGATCATGCAAGTGATGACGCTGAACCCGGACGGCTTTGACCGGTATGAAGCGTGGGTCAATCTGCATTTGGCGGAACGGCCCAATCCGGACCGGGCGCACCGGGAGCACCGCAATCCCTGGCCCGCCGGCCGCGTGAACCACTACTGGTTCGACCTCAATCGCCAGTGGCTGCCGGCGACCCAGATCGAGAGCCGCGCGGTGCTGGCCCAGACCCACCGCTGGCTGCCGCAGATGGTTACCGACCTGCACGAGATGGGCAGCAACAGCACCTATTTCTACAGCCCCGGCCCGCCGGACAACCTCCACCCCCTGCTCGCGCCGGAGGGCGTGGAGCTGACCCGCCTGCTCAATCAGGTCATTGCCGAACAACTCGACAGCGAAGGCGCCCTGTCGGTCAGCGAAGAAGTCTTCGACGACTATTATCTCGGATACGGCTCCAGCTATCCGGCCCTTCTTGGCGCCGTTGCGCTTTTGTTCGAGCAAAGCAGTTCGGACGGGATCCAGATCGATACCGTCAATGGCCTCAAGCAATATGCGGAGAAAATCGGCCAGCATTTCCGCGTGGCCCTGGCCCTCTCCCATTCCACGGCTGAAAACCGGGCGACCTTGCGGGCCTTCCAGCGCCGGTATCTGCGCGAAGAGAAGAACCGCGCCAAGGCGAACGCGATCCGTGGCTATGTGGTCCAGTCAACCGACCCGGCCCGGCTCGCGGCCTTTGCCGACCTGATGGGCGTGCACGACATCGCCGCCTACGCCCTCGCCAAGCCGGTCGAGGTGGACGGTACGACTTTTGACCCCGCCACATCCTTCGTTGTGCCCGTCAATCAGCGCTATTACAGCCTGATCGAGGGCATGTTCGAGCAGCGGCCCGTTTCAGAGAAAGTCGAGTTTTACGATGTCTCCGGATGGACGCTGCCGCTCGCCTTCGGCCTTGAGGTCGCGGGCCTCGATGCCTCGGTGATGACGGGGCCGGACCGGCGCTATGGCACGGAAGAGGTCGGCAAGGCGCCGACGGGCGCGAAGACCGTCGGTGTGCGCCTTGCTGGCATCGAACCGACCGCCGGCACGCCTGCCAAGGCGCGCCTTGCCTACGTGTTCGAGTGGACGAGCTTCAAGGCCCCCCGGGCGCTCTACCAGATCCTCGAGAATGGACTTCGGGCCAAGGTCGTTCCCGATGCCATCACGCTCGGCACCGCCGACGGGCCGGTGCCCGTCAAGCGGGGCTCCATCGTGGTTCCCGTGGTGCAGGACGACATGACACCCGAGGAGGTGCACACCCTGATGGGCACGCTCGCCCGGGACAACGGGATCACGGTCCATGCGGCAACCACATCCGTGACGGCGAAGGGGTCGGACCTGGGCGGTTTCCAGGTGGCGTCCCTCACCATGCCGAAGGTGCTTCTGGTGAGCGGCCGGGGCACCAGCCAATATGACGTGGGCGAATTGTGGTTCCTGTTGGACCGCCACATGAACATGCCCGTGACCATGGTCGACATCGCCGATCTGGGCCGCACCGACCTCGATGACTACACCCATGTCGTGATGGCGGGCGGCAGCTATGGCCGGGTGCCGTCCGACGCCATCAAGACCTGGGTGCGTGGCGGCGGTACGCTGGTCGCCACCCAGAGCGCCGCCGAGTGGGCCGTCTCCGAGGAGATCCTGGAGGTGGAGATGCTCGGCGTGGGCGACAGCGAGGATGGCGAGGACGCCAAGGAGGAGGACGAGGAGGAGACGCCCAAGCGCCTTCCCTACGCCCAGAAGCGCAAATTCGAGGCGAGCCGCCTCGTCTCCGGTGCAATTTTCTCCGGCGATTTGGACATCACCCACCCCCTTGGCTGGGGCTATGATTCCAAGGTCCTGCCCCTGCACCGCGAGGGCGCCAAGGCCTTCCGCCACAGCGACAACCCCTTCGCCATGGTGGTCCAATACGGCGAGGACGACCCCCTCATCGGCGGTTATGCCAGCCAGGAGAACCGTGAGCGGGTTGCCGGCCTCGGGGCCGTGATGGCGGACCGCGTCGGGCGGGGGTCTGTCGTTCTGTTTGCGGACAACCCTTTCTTCCGCGGCTACTGGTACGGGACCGCGAAGGTGTTCATGAATGCCCTTTTCTTCTCGGATGTCATCACCGGGTACAATCCGGACCCATACGCGCAAGAGCACGGTCACGTGCACTGATACGGTCCGGGTTCGGTTCATTCGGTTTCTGGGGGCCGCGGGTTTCGCCGCGGCCCTTCTTGTCTGCGCTCCCGGCCTGTTGCTCGCCCCCTTTGAGGCCCATGCGTCGGCCCGCACCCATGCGGCCCAACCGAGCCCCGGCGCGGCGCGCCTGCAGACCGCCGCGCAAACGGCGTCCGCCAACGGATCATCGGTCCTCCCGATCACGCGGATCTATGGCCGCTGGATCGCGATCCCGGTGCGCATCAACGGCCAGGGCCCCTACCGCTTCATCATCGATACCGCCGCCAGCAACACGGTCCTGTTTGAGGACACCCGCGCGGACCTGGGCCTTGAAGCCGAAGCCAAGACGCTTGCCACGGTCGTCTTCGGGCTCGAGGAACGCACACTGCCGCTTTACGCCTTGGAGACCATGACCGTTGGCCCCTTCACGAAGCATGGATTGCGCACCGTGACCGTTCCGTCCTGGTTTCTTTTCGGAGAAGAGCGTCCCGATGGCCTTCTGGGTATGGATTTTCTGTCCGCCTATTTTGTGCTGGTCGACTTGAGCGCGAACCAACTCACCTTGACGCGCGAGCGGCCGGACGCGTTGGAGGGGACCTGGACCTCGACCCGTTTGCGGGCAGTGGATTTCGACACGCTGGCGACGGCCCTCTATGTCACGCGGGTGACCATCAATGCCGACACGTTCGCCGCGCTGATCGACACCGGCGCGAGCACAAGTTTCCTTAGCGAGAACGCCGCCCGCCGGATCGGGGCTCCGCCGCCGGTGATGATGCGCCGCGACGGGCGCATGGCCGATGCCGTCGGCGGGCGGGAGAGCATTTACCGGGTGCTGGCGGAAAAACTGGTGATCGGTCGCAAGCGGTGGGAAAAGCCCCGGTTCATCGTGAAAAACTTGCGAATATTTGACTATTTGGCCCGAGACTTCCGGAACCCGGCCATTCTTGGGATCGACATCCTGGCCCGGCAGAACTTCGCGTTGGATTTCCCCCGGCGGCGGTTGTGGCTGCGCCGGCGTTGAGGGAACGGACGGTTAAGGAGCAGCGCCATGGGACGACCGCCGCTTTGGCCGGCGCCGCTGCGGCGCCTTGCAACGGGTTGGACACGCGCAGGCCTTCCCGCCCCGCCTGGCCTTCCCGCCCCGCCTGGCCATGCCGTCGCCCCTGATTTCAGTGCGGCCGCGCGCTACAGCGCCGAACACGGTGGCCGGGCCCTTGTGGTCATGGAAAACGGTCGCATCGTGTTTGAAGATTACGCCAATGGCGGCACGGCAAAGGCTCCCCTTGGTCTGGGCGGGGCAACAAAGAGCCTTGCCGGACTGATGGCGGCCCTCGCGGTCGAGGACGGTTTACTGACCCTTGATGAGCCCGTATCGCAGACGTTCGGCGCCTGGGGGCCCAAGGATCATTTTCTCGATCCGGACCGCTCCACCATCACGATCCGCCACCTGCTCACCCAGACCGCCGGTCATCGCGGCGGCGCCAGCCGCCGGCGCCTGCCCACCTATGACGAGGCCGTCGAGATCATGCCAGTGGATCGTCCGGGCGGTACCTTCTGGGAGAGTCCGATCCCGTTTCAGGTCTTCGGCGCGGTGATGCGGCGCAAACTTGCGGGCCAGTCCCAGACGCCGGCGGATTATCTGCAGACCCATATTTTTGCGGCGCTCGGCATAGACGTAACCTGGCGCGCCGGCCGCGACGGGGAGCCCATCTTGGCCACCGGGGCCGCCATGACGCCGCGCGATTGGGCCAAACTGGGGGAATTCGTGCGCCTCAAGGGGTCCTGGCAAGGGGCGCCGCTGATCGGCGAGGAGGCGCTTGCAGCCGTGTTCGAGGGCTCGCACGCCAATCCGGCCTTTGGCTTGGGGTGGTGGCGCAGACGCCCGGCCCGAGAAGACGATCCGTCCAAGGACGCAGCCGCCCCAAATGAGGCCCCGCAGCCCGCGGATCTCTTGATCGCGGCGGGCGCAACCCAACGCCTCTACGTGGCACCGGCCCTGGAACATGTCGTCGTGCGTCAGGCAGCGGGCCTTGTCGGGAGCGTTCTGGGTGAAGCGGAACCATTCTGTGATGCGACGTTCTGGGCGCACTTGCCCGACGCGGTCGGACCGGACCACGCCGCCTAAAGCCGTTTGCGTTCAAACGGACCCGGCTCTTTTTCTGTTTCGCTCGCGCGCCAATCGAACCTTTTGGGGCGCGTCACCGGGCCGGACGGAACACCGTCCACAGGCACAAGCCGCCGCCAATCATCAGCAGCCAGACCATAAAGGCATCCTGGGAACCGATGGGCGAGAAGGACACCAGTGTCCGGTCCTGGTGTTCGGCGGCAAGGATCGTGCAGAATACGCCCCGGCATGCCTTGCGATTATACCGCACACGGATGGGGGCGCCCTTTTCCACCATGACACTCAGGCTGTCGGCGCTGCGGCCAAAGAAGACATCCGTGTGCGTGAACACCCGCTGGGCGATCTTCAGTTTGAAGCTGGTGGTGCAAACCAGGCCCAGACTGCGGCTCAGACACCAGGACTGGGCGCCGAGCGGCGTGCCGCCGGCCACCGTCGCCTCATCCCGCTGCAGCGTGTCGAAAAGGCCCAGCAATGGGGCCGCAACGATGTAGATGAGCGCAAGGCCGAGAATAAAGGCCCGTGTCCGCAAGTGTGTCATTCCCGTCCTGCCGCCCCTTCGCAGTAGGTTGTGCCGCGCCGCGCGGGGCACGTTTCAGGTCCCAACCGTCCTTCGCCGCGCCGCCGGGGTCAAGCACCCCGCCCCTGGCCGAGCCGCGCGGGACACCAGGCGCGCAGACGCTCCAGGGCGCTCTCCACCCGGGTCGATCCGCCGGCGAAGGAGAACCGGACTGCCCCGGCACCGGCCCGATTGTCAAAATCGAGGCCCGGCGTGATGGCAATGCCCGTGTCCTCCAAAAGCGTTGCGCAAAAGGCAGCACTGTCCAGGCCGAACCGGGCCACATCGGCGTAGACGTAAAAGGCCCCGTCGGCGCGCGAAAGCCCCTCGAACCCCAGCCCCGGCAGCGCATCGATGAGCAGGTCGCGGGCGCGGGTATAGTCGGCCACGATGGCGTCATAGGCTTGAATGGCATCGGGCTCGAAGGCCGCGCAGGCGGCATGCTGACCAAGGGTCGGCGGCGCCACCATCAGATTTTGCGCCAGGCACTCGATGGTGCGCGTCAGGGGCACCGGCACCACGGTCCAGCCAATCCGCCACCCGGCCATGCAGTAATATTTAGAAAAGCTGTTCACCACGATGGTGTCCGGCCCCGTGGCCAATGCGCTCGGGGCCCGGCCCGCAGACCCACCAATCCTGCCATGTTCGAGGCCGTGATAGATCTCATCGACGATGAACGGGATGCGGGCGGCGCGCGTCAGGGCCGCGCAGGCCCGGAGCGCCTCGGCCGACATAACCGTGCCGGTGGGGTTGGCGGGGCTTGCAAGCAGCAATCCATCGAGCCCGGCCGCGATGGCGGCCTCCACCTGGCCCGGGTCCAGCACATGGCCGCGCGCCGGGTCCGTGTCGATGTAAACGGGCGTCAGACCAAGGGCGCTCAGCATGTTCGGGTAGGCCGCATAGTAAGGCCGGGTCAGGCCCACCCGCGCGCCGGGCTCGAACAGGGCCAGGAACAGGAACTGGAACGCACTGGAGGACCCGGCCGTGACCGCGATCCGGGCGGGATCGACCTCAAGGCCATATTGCTCGCCATAGGCCTTCGCGATGCGCGCGCGCAAGGCCGGAATGCCCAGGGCGTCCGTGTAGCCCACCCGCCCGGTTTCCAGCACCGACGCGGCGGCGGCCTTTACGGACGGCGGGACCGGCGCGGACGGCTGACCGATTTCCAGATGGAGAATGTCGCGGCCCTTGGCTTCGAGCGCGTTGGCCTTTGCCATGACGTCCATGGCGAGGAAAGGCTCAACCCGCGCACGGGCGGTGACTGGAAAGGGCGTGTGATGATTTTGGGTGACGTCGTCGTGGGTCATGGCGCGCCAGTCCTTTGGAGCCGGTCCAGGGCCTCAAGGGCGAGGCCCGCGCTGCGCGGATCCGGGGCGAGTGTGCAACGGCCAAGGCCGGCGTCCGGCTTCTTTGACGCGGCCCCGTCCCCGTCCGGCGCGGCGCATTGGATAAGATGGGCGCGCCCATAGCCGCCGGTTTGAGCCGCGTCCAGCGCGGGTGCGAAAGCACCGGACGCGCTTGGCCCATAGGCCGCGGCGAGGCCGTCCGGCGTGCCGGTCCCGATGGCGACCGAGCGCAGACCCTGGTCGCGTCCGGTGAACACGAACAAGGGGGCCAGGAACGCCCCTGCGAGGCTCAAACGATCATCGGCGCGCGGGGCCCGGGCGCGCAAAATGCCGTCGGCGGGTCCGACCTGTCCATCCCCTAGAAGACCATTCAGGGTGAGACCGCAGGCGATCGCCGCCCCGCGCGCATCGAGGATCAAGAACCCGGTCGTCCCATAATCGGTGCCCCCCGCATCGACGAGGCCAAAGCTTTCAAGGGCCGCGCGCGTGTGCGCCAAGGCAAGGCCAGGGCTTTGCGCCGCTTTTGACCCTTCGGCCGTGAAACGCGCGAGCACATCGGCCGCCAGAGCGCCCGCGCCGACCTCCATGCTGGGCGCGTAGACCACCGTGCGGTCGGCCAGGACAACCGATTGTGCAGGGCGCAGGTGGGCCTTGTAGCGCGCCAGATCCTCCAGGCTGACCGTGCCGCCGGTCACGGCCATGCCGGTGACGAAACTGCGGGCCACCGCGCCCGTATAAGCATCGCTTGCCCCGCGCAGACGCAGGCGGCCCAGGGTCGTTGCCAGGGCGCGCTGAACGAGGCGGTCTCCCGTTTCCGGCACCGCGCCGCCCAGAACGGCAAGCCGCTGCGCATCGCCTTCGGCGCCCGCAAGGCGCCGGGCCAGCGCTTTGCTCACCGGCGCGCCAGTGACGGCAAGCTGCTCGGCCGGTCCGGCAAGCTGCCCCCAGGGCAGACGTCCCCAGCGCCGGTGCACCATGTCGAGCCCCTTCAAAAGCCCCGGCACCGCCACGGGGCCCGGTGTCGCCGGGGCCTGGGGCAGGAAATTGAGGCTTGCGACGATCTGGTCATCCGGATCGTGGTAGAGGCACAGGCCCCCGCCGCCCAAGCTCACCGCGGCGGGATAAGTGACCGACAGGGCAAGGCTCGCCGCGACGGCCGCGTCCGCCGGACTGCCGCCCTGTTCCAAAATGTCCCGGGCGATCAGCGCGGCGCGGGGCTCTTCGGCAATCACAAGGGCGCGAGCATACGGGCTTGCCGGCCGCGCGCCCTCGGGCAGGGACGCTTGCGGCTGGGCCCCCTCCGACTGGGCCCCCTCCGACTGCACGACGCGCTGGGGAGCCCCTTTTTCGGCGTTCCGCGCCGCATCCGGCGCGGCCCTTTGGGCCGTTTTCGGGCTGGCGCAGCCGGCGAGGACCGCAAACGCCGCCAACGCGCCCAGCCCAGCCCCAATGCGGGTCCCGCGGCCCGCGTGCCGGCGCCTTATTGTGGTCATGGGGGTCCTCCAGCCATGGGTTCGTCTTGGTATAAAGCCTTAAAGTCGCGGCGCCGCCATTTCTCGTTCAAAAATGTCGGTTCAAAAATGTCGGTATGCCACACCTGCCCCCGCCGGGCGGCGAAAGGGACAAGCCCCGGATGACACGATGCGGCTTTGGGGGGCAGTATGGACGGGATTTCGGGATCGAGCCTCAAACCGTTTGGGGGGCCATGAGAGGGATCGTGCACGATATGACACAACACGCGATGTGGCGGGCTCCGGTAAGGGGGCTGGCGCGATTGGCCGGCGGGGTTGGATCGCTTTGTGCCGTGCTGTGTGTCGCTCTTGCCCTGACGATCAGTCCCTTGCGCGCCCAAGGCATCAGCCTTATCCGCGATGCCGAGACAGAGCGCATGATCAAGGGCTATGCCGACCCCATTTTGCTGGCCGCCGGCATTCAGCCGCGCAGCGTGTCGATTTATCTGATCAACGATCCGGCCATCAATGCCTTCGTGACCGTCGGCCCACGGATGTTCATCCATACAGGACTTATTCTTGCCGCGGACAATCCGAACCAGATCATCGGAGTGATCGCCCACGAAACCGGCCATATCGCGGGCGCCCACGTCGCCCGGTTCGACGACGCGATCCGGAACTCCACGGCGCCGACCCTCGTGACCATGGCGCTCGGCATTCTGGCGGTCGCCGCCGGCGCGCCGGACGCGGGCCTTGCCCTTCTGCTCGGCGGTCAGCACATCGCCCAGCGCCGCTTCCTGTCCTTCAGCCGCGTGCAAGAAGCCTCCGCCGACCAGGCCGCCGTCACCTATCTCGACAGTCTGGGCATTTCGTCGGAAGGCCTCATCGGCTTTTTCGGCAAATTCCGTGACCAGGAACTTTTGACGCCCGGTCGGCGCGATCCCTTTGTGCGCACCCACCCCCTCTCCCGCGACCGTATCGCGGCCCTGCGCAGCCGGGTGGCCGAATCGCCCCATACGAGTGTGGGCGACACGCCGGAGGACGTCCGCCGCCTGAAATTCGTGCAGGCCAAGATCCACGGCTTTCTTGACCGGCCGGAAGTGACCTTCAGGCGTTATCCGGACACGGATCAATCCCAAGAGGCACGCTACGCCCGCACGGTCGCCCATTTCCAACGCGGCTCGGTCGATGCGGCCATGGCCGAAGTGGACCCATTGATCGCCGACGATCCGGAAAATCCGTTTTTCCATGAACTGCGCGGCCAGGCCCTATTTGAGAGCGGACGACCGTCCCAGGCCATCGGGTCCTACCGGCGCGCCATGGAGTTGCTGCCCGATGAAGGGCTCTTCAAGCTTATGCTGGGCCAGGCGCTCCTCGCCTCCGACGAGGAAGGCGCGAGCGAGACCACGACCCGCGAGGCATTGGCCCACCTCAAAGAGGCCGCGCGTCAGGATGGGGAAAACTCCTTTGTGTGGCACCAGCTTGCCATCGCCTATTCCCGCCTAGGCGATGAGACCATGGCAGCGCTCGCCACCGCCGAACGGTTCTATATTGCTGGCAATGCCGGACGCGCCGCCCAGTTCGCGATGCGAGCCCGCGAAAAACTGAGCCCGGGCACGCCGGAATGGAACCGGGCCAACGACATCCTTCAAGTCGTGCAAGACGCGCTCAAGCGCCAGCGCAACCGCTAACCTTTTCGTCCGGACCCGCCGGGTCCAAACCCAATTCCAGCGCGAGCGCCGTCAGGCAAGACGCGCCGGTTCCCAGGATAGGATCTTCGTTCCATGACCCGTCTCGCCACCCTTTTTGCCGCCTGCGCCGTCACCGGCACCCTTGCCGCCGGCGCCACCGCCTACACGATGAAGGCAACCGCCCAGGCCAACGAGGTGCGCCCCTCCGAAGAGTTCACCGCGCAGGTACGCGCGGTCTTGATGGAGAACCCGGAAATCATCCTGGAGGCGCTCAACGCCTACGAGAGCCAGGAAGAAAGCGCCCGCGCGCAGGCCCAGGAAAAGGCCGTGGCCGAGAATATCGATGCGATCTGGTCGCTGCCCGGCCTCCACGTGGCCGGCAATCCCGACGGCAAAGTGCGGATGGTGGAATTTTTCGATTATCGCTGCGGCTTCTGTAAGCGTGCCCTCGCCTCCGTGATGGACATGATCGAGGCCGAAGACGAACTCGCCGTGGCCTTCGTTGAGTTTCCGATCCTCAGCCCCGCATCCGAGTTGGGATCGAAAGCCGCCATCGCGGCCGGTTATCAGGACGCTTACCTCAAAATGCACCAGGCGCTCATGGCCAACACCGGCACGCTCGATGAGGCCCGTGTCCTGAAGATCGCCGGCGACCTGGGGCTCGACGTGAAGCGCCTTTCGAAGGACATGGCCAGCGCCAAGACGAAATCGATCGTTGAGGCGCACCGGGACATGGCCAATCGCCTCATGGTGGATGGCACACCGACATTCCTTGTGGGAACCGATGTGGTCACGGGCTTCCGCGAGGAGCAGGTGCGCGCCCTTATCACGCACCATGCCGAGATGCGCTGATCGCGGGCGCGGGCGCGGGCGCTTAGCGACAGGTCATTGCGCCATGGGCGCCGCGAGCCGGTGTCCATGGCCGGACCCGAGGCGGTCTTATCAGGCGCAAAGGCCTTTCCCCGAGATCCTTCGCAGACGCAGAAACAGCACTTTAGCCCAGGCAATGCCCGGATTAAGTGTATCGCGGGCGCTAAAAGAGTGGACAGCCCTTGCCCGATCGCGGAACAATGAAGCCACAAAATAAAGGGGGGGTTTCCCATCAGTGGCCCATTGCATCAGTCAGGGCTGGCCGATTGTGCCTCACCCGACCTGTCCTGCGAACTGATCGGATGTGAGGAGTGTTTTTGATGAAAAAGATCATGACTGCCCTGATGACGGCCGCACTGGGGGTCTCGCTCGCCGGCGCCGCCATGGCTCAGCAACAAGGCCAGCAGCCGGGCCAGCAGCCGGGCCAGGGCCAGCAACCGTCGCGCCGTCCGCCCCAGGAAATCATGGGCGGTTTCAATATCCAGTCTCTTCAAGTGCTTCTGTCGGAATACGGGTTCCAGTACCAGGTCCGCATTCTGCCCGATAACACCAATGCACTGAATGTGATGAGCCCGGAAGGCCTGCGCTTCATGCTCATTCCGTCCGCGTGCAACAGTGGACGCTGCGTGGCCGTGCGCATGATCGCACTGTTCCGGGCCAACGAAGCCCAGCCCTATGACCTCAACCGCATGAATGCATTCAACAACACCTATGCATTCATCAAGGCGTTCAAGGTGGGCAACGACGCGGCCGTGTCCCGCTACATGACGGCCGATTACGGCGTGCCCCGGGGCAATGTGATCATCAACATCGCCGCCTTCGAAGCGCTGGCCCGCCGCCTGCCGTCCTTCCTGCAGCAGGACCCGAACCAGGATCAAAACCCGCAAGTGCCCAATAACGGCAATTCGGTTGCCACCAAGCTTGACGCCGCCTTCGAGCCGGCCGAGAGCGCCGAAAGCCACGAGGGCGACATGTCCATCGTCTCCCACCTGTTCCCGGGCGGATCGGTCGATCCGGACATGTTTAACTGACGAGGCTTTGGTCACTGAAACGCAGAACGCCGGCCCAGGATCTGGGCCGGCGTTTTTTGTGCTCCGCGGGCGGGCGATATGCGCACACCATAGCCGCCCCGGTCGTTCGAACACCCGCCCTCACACGATGTCGACGCCGTAACGCAGGCGTCCCGCGGCCGGATCGCCCATGATGACCTCGATGGCCTTGGCCACCGTGGCGATCCGCCCCGGATAGCGATGGGACAGGCCGACCCGCCGCAAGGCATGCTCCGGATCCGGTCCATTGAGCGCGTCGGTCAGTTCGGTGTATTTCGCCCGGCCCTGGTGCAGGGCATCATTGACCCAGATGACTTGCGGCAGGGGCCGGCCCACCAGGGGCACGCCCTTGCGCGACGCGAGGCTGAGGTTGCGCCGCGCCAGAGCCTGGGCGAGGTGGATCTGGGCCGTCCGCGCCTCGGGCGCATGTTCGGTCAGATACATAAGCCGGGCCGCGTTCCGGGCCTCTTCCTCGTCGATCCGATCCGTACGGGGATTGAGATACTCCATGAAGGCGCGCAGTTCGCCCCGCTCTTCCACCTCCAGATCAACCATAAAGCCATCCACGTGGAAGGCATGGAGCCGATTGCCCCGGATCGACAGGTCCGGAAACACACTTTCGAATTCGGGTAGGACACTGAGCACCTTGAAGAGGGCAATCAGATTGTCATTGGGCGTATGGGCCGCGAACTGGTAGCAGCCAAAAGTGAAACGCGCCCGGTCATAGGAGTTCAGCCGGCAGAAATACCCACCGCTCTCGGCCTCAATGGTCGGGTACAGAAGATCGGCCCAGACCCCCAGATCCGGCCTGGCTTCATCCCGGTCATAGCGCCCGCCGATGAGAAGCGCCGTGTCCGACTGGGGCGTTTGATAAAGACCGTTGTAGACCCGGCCGCGCTGGCGATAGCGGGTCTTGCGCCCGATGAAAAACTCCATGCCCCGGGTGTCACGGGCGCTAAAGGCACCGCGTCGTTCCACAATGGCCAGATCGATGCTTTGTGGACGTGGCACCGGCATCGGAACCACCGCGTCGGGCACGGGCAGGAACTCGCCCTCGGCGTCTTCCGCCTCCATATGCGCCAGCGCATGGGCGGGCCCGTCCGCGTAGCGATTTTCGCCGGACTCGACATAATCGGCCAGAAGCCCAGTGTTGATCGGCCAACCGACGCCCAGCGCCGTGGCCGTTTCGGCCCCCACTTCGCCATCGATCTTCAGTCCCACGACAGCCTGGAAATTGTGGACCGCCGTCACGGTGGCGTGCCCGTAGATCCCGTCGACCCGGCCCGGATCGAACCGTTTTGCCTTGAGCGCATATTGCACCACGCGCACATCATCGCCGCGCAGGAAGGGAAAGCCCTGCTCGATGCGCAAAATGCGGCTTGGCTGGGTGTACTCGCCGACCCCGTGATTGTAACGCACACCGGGAATAAGGACGCCGGTGGACCAGTATCGCTCCTGGGGCTGATAGTCGGCTCGCACGCCTTTGAGCTCGCTGTGGGCCTCGTAAATGCTGCCATCGCCCACACAGACCGCGACGTGACCGTCGCTCACGGTCTCGCCCGGCCGGCGCACCAGGAAGGCTCCCGGCGTGTAGAGGGCCTCCCCCACGGAGATGAAGGTCGCCGCGTCGAGAGCGTCATCGAACCATTTGCCGCTATAGGGTTCGGCCGTGAAGGGATCGTTGCCATAGGCGCCGAAAATAATGCCGTAGGCCTGATAGGCGCACCAGGATGCAAAATCCGCGCAATCCCACGGTCCGTTGTGGTGCGGATTGGAGAGCACCACGCCGCTTCCGTATTTGTAGGCCTGCCCCAGTTTCGATCGCGCGAAAGGCAGAACGTCTTCACCGTCATACATGGGAAATCCCTCCCGGTCCTACGCCATGGACGCGGCCGCGCGTCATGCCGTGCACGCCCCTTTTTTCGAAAAGCGCGCTTTCTTATGAAATACCGGATGGATACTGCGGGGTGAAGGCTTCATTGGGGCACGCCGCGCGTCCGAAACGCCCCATTCGGACCTTCCGGGCGACCCCGCAAGGGGGGGGTGCGGCGCAATGGGAGGCCCCATCCGTCCCGGGAGCATCCCGCCACAAGGCTTGTGCCTTAAATGAGACCCGCAAGGGGGGAGGACGGATCGGCATAGCTGCGCCGGGGCATGCGGCCGGCCAGATAGGCGTAGCGTCCCGCCTCAACGGCAAGGCACATGGCGTGGGCCATCTTGATGGGATCTTTCGCCTCGGCAATGGCGCTGTTCAAAAGCACGGCGTCACAGCCCAGTTCCATGGCCACGGCGGCATCCGACGCGGTGCCGACGCCCGCGTCCACGAGAACGGGCACGCGCGCCTGCTCGACGATAAGGCGAATATTGACCGGGTTCTGGATGCCCCGGCCCGACCCAATCAGGCCGCCCAAGGGCATGATGGCGCAGCAGCCCATGTCCTCAAGCTCGCGTGCGGCAATGGGATCATCGCTGCAATAGACCATGACCTCGAACCCGTCCTTGAGCAGCAGTTCGGCCGCCCGCAAGGTCTCACGCATGTTGGGATAGAGCGTCTTCTGATCGCCGAGGACTTCGAGTTTGACCAGGGACCAGCCCCCCGCCTCCCGCGCAAGGCGCAGGGTGCGCACCGCATCCTCACCCGTGAAGCAGCCCGCCGTGTTGGGCAGGAATGTGTAGCGGCGCGGATCGATATGGTCGACCAGCATGGGCTTTGAGCGATCCGTCAGGTTCACGCGCCGCACGGCCACGGTGATAATTTCCGCGCCCGAGGCCTCAAGCGCCCGGGCATTCTGGGCATAGGTGGTGTATTTGCCCGTGCCGATAATGAGCCGGGAGCGGAAGGCCCGCCCGGCAATCATGAGAGGATCGTCGATCACGGCCCTCATCCTCCGCCAATGAAATGAACGATTTCGAGCCGGTCCCCGTCAGCCAGGGCCGTTTCGCCATAGCGCGAGCGCGGCACGATCTCCAGATTGCGCTCCACGGCGATCTTGGCGGCGGGAAGGTCGAGATGGCGTAAAAGCTCAGCCACCGTGCAAGGACCGCCAAGCGTGTGTGTCTCGCCATTGATGGTCAGTTTCACGGTGTGCGCACTCCCGATTTTCCGCTTAGATCCGGCGCTGTCCTGATGGGCTGGATGTAGGCCTCCGGGCGAATCAACGCAAGCACGCGCCCGTCCACGCAGCGCCGCGCAAAGGAGAGTGTCCATGGCCCCCGTGATCCTCACCCTCAATGGCCCCAATCTGAACCTGCTCGGGACCCGTGAACCGGACATCTACGGTCATACAACCCTGGACGAGATTAACGCGCAGATGGCGAAAAAGGCCGAGGGCCTCGGTCTGTCCATCGATTTTCGGCAAAGCAACAACGAAGGCGCGCTCGTGGACTGGATCCAGGAGGCCCGCGGCCAGACGGCCGGGATCGTGATCAACGCCGGGGCGTACAGCCACACCTCCATCGCCCTGCTTGACGCCCTGCTCGCCTATGGGGGGCCCGTCATCGAGGTCCACTTGTCCAATCTGTTTAAACGTGAGACGTTCCGCCACCATTCACATATTTCGGCGGCAGCCAAAGGGCTTATATGCGGCTTTGGCGCTCTCGGATATCTGCTGGCGCTCGACGCGGTCGCGGACCATCTCGGCGCCCGGTCTTGAAGGAGACGTTGAAGCTCTTTCGACCGGACAAGCAGGCCGACTCACGATCAAACTAAGCGCTGGCCCTTATTTTCGTGTGTGCCCAGGCGCCGTATGCGGGTGAGTCCGACAACCCATGAGGCCAAGTTCAGTGACGAAAGACGAAAGTCCGAAAACTTCCCCCCAGCGTCAGACCGTCGACCAGGATCTGATCCGGGAACTGGCCCGCCTGCTGACCGAGACCGACCTCACCGAAATCGAAGTTGAGCAGCAGGGTCTGCGCCTGCGTGTTGCCCGTCAGGCGGCCGTGGCCCAAAACGCCGTGTTTCCCATGACGGCCGCCCAGCCGGCCCCGGTCGCCCCGCCAACCCAGGCTTCAGGCAGCCCGGAGACAACGGCCCGCGATGATCTCGCCGCCCATCCCGGTGTGGTGAAATCGCCCATGGTCGGCACGGCCTATCTGGCACCCGACCCCGATTCGCCGGCCTTTGTGCGTGAAGGCAGTACCGTGAACGCGGGCGATACGGTCATGATCATCGAGGCCATGAAGACCATGAACCACATCACCGCCCACCGGGGCGGCACGGTGCGCGGTATCATGGTCGCCAACGAGCAGCCGGTGGAATTTGGCGAGCCGCTCTTGATCATCGAGTAATCTGAAACGGCAGCCGCACGGGTCGGCGGGCCGGTCGCGCGGCCTTTCCCCGGAGCGTGGCGCCTCAAGACGACGACAGTGAGAGGACGCATGGGGGTTTTCCGAGGAACCACGCATGTTTGAGAAGATCCTGATCGCCAACCGCGGCGAGATTGCCCTGCGGGTGCACCGGGCCTGCCGGGATCTCGGCATCAAGACGGTGGCGGTCCACTCCACGGCGGACCGGGATGCCATGCATGTGCGCCTGGCCGACGAGAGTGTGTGCATCGGGCCTCCGGCCGCCAGCGAAAGCTACCTGAACATTCCGCAGATCATTGCGGCCTGCGAGATCACCGGCGCCCAGGCGATTCACCCCGGCTACGGCTTTTTGTCGGAAAATGCCCGCTTTGCGGACATTGTGAATGCCCACGACATCACCTTTATCGGTCCGCGCCCGGAACACATCCGGCTCATGGGCGACAAGATCGCCGCGAAAAAGGCCGTGGCCGAAGCGGGTATCCCCGTGGTGCCTGGGTCCGACGGCGGTATCGTCACGGAAAAGGACGCGCGTGCCGTGGCCGAGCGCATCGGCTATCCGGTGCTTGTAAAGGCGGCGGCCGGCGGCGGCGGGCGGGGCATGAAAGTCGCCAGGACCGCCGAGGATCTCTCCTCCGCCCTCTCCACAGCCCGGGCCGAGGCTACAAAGGCGTTCGGCGACGGCGCCGTGTATCTGGAGAAATATCTGGAGCGTCCGCGCCACATCGAAGTGCAGGTGATCGCCGATGCCCACGGCAATGTGGTGCATCTGGGCGAGCGGGACTGTTCGCTCCAGCGCCGACACCAGAAAATCCTTGAGGAAGCGCCTTCTCCGGTCCTCGATGCCACGTCACGCCGTGAAATCGGGGCCATTGTCACCGGCGCGGTGCAGCAGCTTGGCTATCTGGGCGTCGGCACCATCGAATTCCTCTGGGAAGACGGCAAATTCTACTTCATCGAGATGAACACGCGGATCCAGGTGGAACACCCGGTCACGGAAATGATCACGGGCATTGACCTCGTCCGCGAGCAGATCCTGATCGCGGCGGGCCAGCCCATGGCGCTGAGCCAGCAGGACGTGCGCTTTGACGGCCATGCCATCGAATGTCGCATCAATGCGGAAAATCCCCAGACCTTCCGCCCGTCGCCGGGGCAAATCCGCGAATATCACGCGCCGGGCGGGATCGGCGTGCGCGTCGATTCGGCGGTTTATTCCGGCTACCGCATCCCCTCCAACTATGACAGCCTGATTGGCAAGCTGATCGTTCACGGCCGCGACCGCTCCGAGTGCACCATGCGTTTGCGACGGGCCCTGCAGGAGTTTGTGATTGACGGGGTGGAGACCACCATTCCGTTGTTCCAGGATCTGCTCGACAATGCGGATTTCAACGATGGCGCCTACACGATCCATTGGCTGGAGAACTATCTGCAGCGCCAGTGACGTCATCATCCGCTTGTGGCCCGGCCCGGGGGGACGGGCCTGAATGAGATCCCAGTGTACGTTCCCAGTGGTCGTTCCCAGTGTTCGTTCAAGGTGGCCATGGAAGACATCACCCCTGACCTCCTGTTGCGGGCCTATGCCATCGGGGTATTTCCGATGGCGGAAGGGCGCGATGACGCGGAGCTGTTCTGGCTCGATCCGGTGCAGCGGGGGATCCTGCCACTTGACGGCTTTCACGTGCCCAAGCGGCTGCGCCGGACGGTGCGTTCCGACCATTTCGAAATTCGGGTGGATACGGAGTTTCGGGCCGTCATGGAGGGCTGCGCCGAGAGTGCCCCAGGCCGTGAGGACACCTGGATCAACGACACGATCCTCGACCTCTACACCACCCTCTTCAAGAACGGCTACGCCCACAGCATCGAGACCTGGTACGAGGGCGAACTCGTGGGCGGGCTTTACGGCGTGAAGCTCGGCGGCGCGTTTTTCGGGGAAAGCATGTTCAGCCGCATGACCGACGCCAGCAAGGTGGCGCTGGTCCATTTGGTGGCGCGGCTCAATTGCGGCGGGTTTGCTCTCCTGGACACCCAGTTCGTGACCGCCCATTTGGCCCGTTTCGGCGCCTTGAAGATCACCCGGGATGAGTATCACCGGCGTTTGAGCGCGGCTTTGTCCATGCAGCCCGATTTCTACAGGCTGCCCTCGCCCTGCACCGGGGCGATGGCTTTGCAGTTCATCACCCAGACATCGTAGACGGGATGCTCAAGCGGATTGAGCGCGGGCGATGACGCAAACATCCAGCCGGAGAAGATCGGCACTCTCTGCTGGTTGGACTGGTGCTCGAAAATCTCCAGAAATGCCGTCGTTTCCGGCGGTTCCTCCGGCGGACGGGACTTGCAGTCCTGGACGATGACTTCAAGGCTGCCGATGCGCAGGGGCACCCCGACGGGCTGCGTATATTCCCGAACCCGGGCGGTTACCTTGTCGAGCCCGCGCAAGATCGCCGCCTTGGGCGTCTCGTCGACCTCATCCCCCTCGCCCGGCGCCAGTCCCTCCAGCCCCGGAGGACCGTCGATGGGGTCGGAAGGGCCCGTGTCCTGGGCATCGGCGGGCATGGCGAACTGCATCGCGGCACCCAAGACAAGGGCAGCGACGAAGCCGCCGGTCACAAGGCCAGACGCGGTTTTGAACTGGGGTCCGGCTGCTGGTGTGTGTGGACTGCGCATGGCAAGGCTCCCCTGTCAGTCAAAAAGTGCCGGAAGGCCATCACGCCTTCGCGGCCGTCCTGAGGCGGCGCCATCTGCGGCGCAGGCTGGCCCTGCAGGCCCGTTCACGCCGCCCCCGTCTGCGCCGAGCTCTTGATGCGGTCAACCCCCTGGGCGCGGGTCACTCGCCTGCGCGCGGCTCAAAATGCCGTGGAGGGTTCGGGTTCTGATATGGCGGCGTCCGCGCTTGTGCCCGACGTGGAGGAGCCGCTTCCCCCGGTTCCGAACAGGGCCTGCTGGATCAGGGATAGGAGATCCACGGTCCCGGTCGCCAGCACGATTTCGTCGCCATCCTGGAGGAGGTTTTCAAAATCGCCGCCGGGCTGGAGTGTCACAAAGTTACCGCCAAGGAGGCTCTCCGAGGCGATGCTGAGGCTCGTGTCCTCGCTGAGCTCAAAAGAGGAGTCGATCGTCAAGGTGAGGACGGCTTCGAAGGTCTGCGGATCAAGCGCGAGGTTGGAGACGGTGCCCACTTTGATGCCCGAGATCCGCACATCGGTGCCCACGCCCACACCAGTGATGTTGTTGACCCGCGCGGACAATTTGTACCCGCCGGAAAAGCCGCCCGGATCCGCATTGCGGTAGGCGAACAGGAAAAACGACACCGCCACGCCGACCACGATTGCGCCGATGAGGGTTTCGACCAGGTTTTGACGCATGGATGATCACACTTTGTTTTTCAGGGCCGCCAGGGTTTTGCAGGACCGCGAGAGTGTCACAGGACGACGAGACTGGCACGGCCCCGTGCCGGAGGGTCCCAATCGCGATCGTCGGCGACCCGACACGCCCGGCGCCATCCCACCAAAGGACGGGGCCCACCAAAGGACGGGGCCCACTAAAGAACGGGGCGTTGCCGCGCACTCGACGCTGAGATGTCGCACAACGCACTTGATCGCTCAATAACACGCGAGTCGGAGCAATGCGTCCTCTCGCAAGTCCGGCGCGACGTGCCGGACCGTCTTACGCCTCCCCAGATGTGCCCTTGTTCGAAGAGCCCTTGGGGTTCGAAGAGCCCCTGGGGTTCAAAGAGCCAGTGGGGTCCGAAGCACCATCGGGCCGCCAAGCCTCGTAATCGCCGGTCGCGGGCGCACGTTCGCCTGTCCCGCTCAAGGATCCTGGCGGCCTGTAGGCCTGCGGCGTCCCAGTTGGATTCGCGCGGTGTTCCTTTTCCCAGCGCTGACGCTTGGGTGGATGGGTCGTGGGCGGCTCTTCGACAATGTGGTGGAGCCAGGCATGCCATTCGGGGGGTACCGCCGAGGCTTCCGCATAGTCTTTGTAAAGCACCCAGCGGCGCTTCACCTTGCGACCGGTCTGGATTTTGCGTTGTTCAAAATAGCGGTTGCCGAAATCGTCCTCGCCCACGAAACGCCCGTTCATCCAGGTGTTCAGAACGGTTCCGAATGTCGCACCATTCCACCAGGTGAATATCGACCGGAGCAGGGAAAGCATGGCAGTCATAATCCGTGGGAAGAGAGGTCGTGAGATCTGTTCGCGCGGACTATCGCACCGCACCAAAGCCTCGTCCAGCCCGCGCACCCGTCCGGCGGCGTAACGCCCCGCGGAATCCGGCCCTTGCCACGGCAGAGCACCAGATCTTGGGGGGCGGCCTTTTTTGGGACACAAAATGTGTTTGCGCCCCGCCGGATCACCTACTACGGTTCGTGGCAGAGGGCTGAGGCACCCACAACACCTTGTGCCCTTTTGGAAAAACACAGGCTTTTCGACCTATTCCCGTGCCGGAGGCCATCTTCGGCACGATCCCTTGATTTGTGCCTGAGGCCACTGAGCCGTGTCTGAGGCACCGGGGCGAATCGGTCATGGTCTGACACGACAACCTCGGCTACGAAGGGAAGACGGTTCGCATGCGTATCGACCGCCGTTTCACGCGCGAAGACCAAGGGCCCTATC
>CAYYTT010000032.1:0-10032 GCA_964474635.1 uncultured Alphaproteobacteria bacterium
GGGCCTATGACCGGTTGTGGGCGGATCTGCGACACGCCCTGCGCCGCGTGCATGTCGACAAACGCGCAGCGGATGGCTGACGCGATGACAACCACCGATCCAAATGATCTCGGCACCGATCCAAATGACCCCGGGCTCACCGTCCCAAGGCGCTCCGTCTCAGGCCCAGCGGCGGCGCCCCGTGGTGTTGTTGCCCGCGTGGCCATTGCCGTTTTGAGTGCGCCGATCCTGTTTTACCGCGCGGCCCTCTCGCCCCTGTTTCCCCCGTCCTGCCGGTTCGTGCCGACCTGCTCGGAATATGCGCTGGAGGCGCTGCGCCTTCACGGCCCCGTGCGCGGCGCGGCGCTCGCCGTGCGGCGGATGGCGCGGTGCCATCCGATCACTTGGCTCGGGGGGCGGTCCGGGTTCGATCCCGTGCCGCCGGCCGCTGACGGGCGAGGGTCCCTCCAGCCGGGCCAGCGGGAAAATGAGCCCTAGGCACATCGTGTTGGAGCGCCTCGGGGGAACGGCGGTGTCACACGGCCTGTTCCTCGGCCTTTTCGCCCGGTATACCTGACGCCGTCGGCAGTGCATGCTGCCGCGAACCTCCCAGACAAGAGCCGCGGCTGCACGGCTCGGCCACCCGGTTGCACAGGATCACCATGTCGGACCAACGGAACTTCTTCCTCGCCATCGCCCTGTCCATGGCCATCCTTTTCCTCTGGCAGACCTTCATCGGCGGTCCGGCCCAGGAGGAGGAGCGGGCCCGGCTCGAAGCCGAACGCGCCGCCCAGAGCGCGAGTGCCGGCACGGGCGAGTCGACCGGCGGCGACGTGGCCGCGGACAGCCGCTCCGATATTCCCCAGGCCAACGGATTTGACGCACCGGCGCAGATCGCCCTGGATCGCGGCGATGCGCTTGCCCAATCGGACCGTGTGCGGATCGAGGCGCCCGCCGTGATCGGCTCCATCAGCCTGACCGGCGCGCGTATTGATGATCTCCGGTTGAAGCGGTACCGGGAAACGACCGACCCGGAGAGCGACATCATCACGCTGCTCTCCCCCCAAGGAACGGAGAAGACCTATTACGCGCAGTTCGGCTGGACGGTAAAGCCGGGCAGTACGCTGAAGGTTCCCGACACAAACGCGGTCTGGACGCCGGTCTCGAACGGCGCACTGACCCCGGACACTCCGGTCACGCTGTTCTGGGACAATGGCGAGGGGGTGCGCTTTACCTTACGCTTTGAGATCGACCAGGATTATCTGTTCACGGTCAGCCAAAGCGTGACCAACGAATCCGGCCAAGGCGTCGAAGTGTTCCCCTATGGCCTCATGTCCCGGCGCGGCAAACCGGCAAGTCAGGGCTTTTGGATTCTGCATGAAGGCTTTCTGGGCGTCTTTAACGAAGCCCTGGTGCAAGAGACCTGGGACGGTCTTGATGGCGAGACCTTCACAACCCGCACGCCCGATGGCTGGCTCGGCCTGACCAGCAAATACTGGATGACGACCCTTGCACCCGAGGATGGGCAGGCCTTCTCCGCCCGCTTCAAATCCCGCGAGGGGCGCTCCGGAACGGTCTACCAGGCCGACTATCTGATGGACGCGCAGTCCGTTCCCGTCGGCGAGACCCAGACGGCGACCAGCACCCTGTTCGCCGGCGCCAAGAAACATTCCATCATCAGCCGGTATGAGGAAGAGCGCGGCATTGGGCGCTTTGAACTGGCCATCGACTGGGGCTGGTTCTTTTTCCTGACCAAGCCGTTCTTCCTGGCCATCGATTTCCTGGCCAAGCTGACCGGCAATTTCGGCGTGTCCATCCTGCTGTTCACCGTCCTTGTGAAACTGCTGTTCTTTCCGCTCGCCAACAAATCCTATGAGGCGATGACGAAGATGAAGCAGCTGCAGCCGGAACTCCTGAAGCTGAAGGAGCGCTTCAAGGACGACAAAATGCGCCAACAGCAGGAGATGATGGAGCTGTACAAGCGCGAGAAGATCAATCCGCTGGCCGGCTGCTTGCCCGTCCTGATCCAGATCCCCGTGTTCTTTGCGCTTTACAAGGTGTTGTTTGTGACGATCGACATGCGTCACGCGCCGTTCTTCGGCTGGATCCAGGATCTGTCCGCGCCCGACCCGACGACGATCTTCAACCTGTTCGGTCTCATCCCGTGGGATCCGGCGACCGTGCCCGCGCTTGGTCCCTTCCTGATGATCGGCGTCTGGCCGATCGTGATGGGCATCAGCATGTGGCTGCAGATGCAGATGAACCCGCAGCCCACGGATGAAATTCAGGCCAAGATCTTTGCCTATATGCCGATTGTCTTCACGATTATGCTGGCCAGTTTTTCCGCCGGTCTGGTGATTTACTGGGCGTGGAACAACATCCTCTCGATCCTCCAGCAGTATGTGATCATGCGGCGCATGGGCGTTGAGCCGGAGTGGAAGAAAAACATTCCGGGCCTCGCCACCCTTATGGGACAGAAATCGGGCGATGGCGGGCTCGGCGAAGGGCCGCGAGAGGGCCAGGTGGGGCAGGCGGCTCGCAAGTCCGAGGACTGAGCAGCCACCGGTATAGGCAAAGGCCATGGGCACTCCGGACCCCGACGTCATACCGGCCGAACCCTCCGGGCTCGATGTCGGCAGTGAACCTGAAGACTTCGCCGGGCCGCTCCTGGGCCCGGCGGAACCAGACCCCCTCGATCTGGAGGCGGGGCGTCTGCTCTTCGCGCAGGGCTGGACGTTCGAAAAGGGCGTTGTCGCCCTCGACGGCCTGCCCGACGACGATGTTCCCGAAATCGCCTTTGCGGGCCGTTCCAATGTCGGCAAGTCGAGCCTCGTCAATGCCGTAACGGGGCGGCGCGCACTGGCCCGCACATCGAACACTCCGGGCCGCACCCAGGAACTCAATCTGTTTATCTGCCGGGGGCCGCGCGGCGTGCTGCGCCTCGTGGATCTGCCGGGCTACGGCTACGCCCAGGTGTCCAAGGACAAGGTGGAACGCTGGACGGCCCTTCTGAAGGCGTATTTGCAGGGCAGACCGACCCTGCGCCGGGCCCTCGTGCTCGTGGACGGCCGGCATGGCCTCAAGGCGCCGGATAAGGACATGCTCGCCTTGCTGGACCTTGCCGCCGTGTCCTATCAAGTGATCCTGACCAAGGCGGACAAGGTGCGCATGAAGGATCGCCCGGCGATCTGGGGCGGTGTGATGAAGGCCTTGCGCACCCATGTGGCCGCCCACCCGCAAGTGGTCGTCACGTCGAGCGAGACGGCCCAGGGCGTTGCCGAGGTGCGTGCCGGCCTTGCCCGCTTCGCCGCCCCGAGCGCCTGAGAATGTGAGGCCGCCCGATCGGTTGCGGGCAGCCTTTATTGGGAGGCGGCTCGGCAAGGACGGCCCGCACTCCAGGACACTGGGAGAGGACGCTCAGATGAGTGGCAATTTCGGCGGCCGGGCCGCGGACGGCGCCAGCCAGGGATCGGTCCAGTCCAGCGCGGAACGTTTGCGGGCGGACTGGTTGCAGACGGGCAAAACGCTGACCGAAGCGCTCCCCTATATTCTGCGCTATGACGATCAGCCGGTCGTGATCAAATATGGCGGCCACGCCATGGGCGATCCGGAGCTGACCCGGGATTTCGCCCGCGATATTGTCCTGCTCAAGCAGATTGGCCTGAAGCCCGTCGTGGTCCATGGCGGCGGCCCGCAAATCGCGGCGATGCTGGAACGCCTTGCAATCAAGAGCACCTTCGTTCAGGGCCTCCGGGTCACCGATGCGGCGACCGTGGATGTGGTCGAGATGGTCCTGGCCGGCTCAATCAACAAACAGATCGTGACGAGCATCAATCGGGAAGGGGGCCGTGCCCTCGGGCTTTCCGGCAAGGACGGTAACCTGATCATTGCACGGAAAGTGCACCGGACCGAACGCGACCCCGCCTCCAACATTGAGAAGGTGCTCGACCTCGGCTTTGTTGGTGAGCCCGACACGGTCAATCCGGCCGTACTCCAGTCGATCCTGTCTTCCGATGTGATCCCGGTGATCGCGCCCATTGGTCTTGGCCGGGGCGGCGAAACCTTCAACATCAATGCGGACACGGCCGCCGGCGCCATTGCCGCGGCTCTCGGGGCCCGGCGGCTTTTGCTCCTGACGGATGTGCCCGGTGTTCTCGGGTCGGACAGTCGCCTGATCGAACGTCTTACGGTGGCCCAAGCCGGCACCCTGATCCGGGAAGGCGTGGTCAAGGGCGGTATGATCCCCAAGCTGACCACGGCCATGGAGGCAGTGGCGGCCGGTGCGGAAGGGGCGGTCATCCTTGATGGCCGTATGCCCCATGGCTTGTTGGTCGAATTGTTCACGTCGGCGGGGGCGGGCACCTTGATCGCGCCGGAACAGACCCCGCCGGAGCCGGGTTTGTCGAAATAATGGGCCCTTGCGCCCCAAGATCGAGTGGAACGATCCGGGACAACAGGATGATTGGACAGCGGATGACAGCATGGGGTGCCCGGCGGGCCGGGTTTGTGGTCCTGGCAGGCCTTCTTCTCACCGGCGTTCTTGGCGCAAGGCCGGCCGAGGCAAGCCTGTCCTTTTGCAATCACACTGTTTTCGTCCTTGAGGCGGCCTCGGCCCTGCCCCAGCCCGACGGCTGGAAGGTGGAGGGCTGGACGCGGCTGCGCCCGGGCGAATGCCGGCAAATTCTCAAACGCCTTTCGGCCGTTCCCAGTTTTTATGTCTATGCCGAGGCCCATGAGGCCCATCAAGGGGCCATGCGCCGCTGGGCCGGGCGGCGTGACTTCTGTGTTCAGAAGAAGAATTTCAGTTTTTCAGGGCCCAATCCGTGCGAGGCCGGCAGCGAGACCAGGCCCTTTTTCCGTGTGCAAATCGAGGCCGGCGCCAAGGAGTGGGTCCACCGTTTCCGTGAGCCGACGGCGGACTTGATGACACTGCGCGAGGCGCGCGTGGGCGGTGTGCAGCGCCTTCTGCTCGACAATGGCTACGATCAGGTGCGCATGGACGGTTACATGGGGCGCCGGACGCGTCGGGCGGCGGCCAAGGCGGCAAGCGACCTGGGCGTGACGGACGTGAAGGCGGATTCCTTCGATTTCATTGATGCCCTGTTGCGCAATCTGGAAACCGTGCAGACCAAACGGGGCTTCCGCTTTTGTAATGAGACCAAGCACGAAGTGTTCGCCGCTGTGGCCTTTGAGGTGGAGGGCGCGTGGTCCTCGCGCGGTTGGTGGTCGCCGGAACCGGGCACCTGCGTCAAGGCGATCAAGGACAAACTGCCGAACCAGTTCGTGTACGTTTATGCGGCGGCGACGACGAAGGTCGGCGAGGAAATCCTGTGGTCCGGCGAGTACCCTTTTTGCATCTCGGATGTGAAATTCGAGATCGAAGGGACTGAGACCTGCGAATCCCGGGGCTATGAGACGGCCGAGTTCATCCGTATCGATACCGGTGAGAAGGAGGGGTGGGATTTCGCATTGCAGGACGATCCGCGCGAGATCGGCGCCGATGATATTGCCGGGCCGGAGACCGTCGAAGACCAGCCCGACGCTCCGCCTGCATTGCCCCTGCCCAAGTTTCCAGCCCCGCCGGAGGCGGGCCCAAACACCCGCCGCGCCGCTGAGCCGGGGACTGGGGTCAAGGTTCCAGCCCCGCCGGAGGCGGACCCAAACACCGCACCCGACGTCAGCGACGACGGGGAGCCGGACGCGAGATGATCCATAAGCCAAAGCTTGATGGTCCGCGCGGCGCCGGTCACGGCGGCGCGATGCCGAAAAACTCCAAATGCCAGATCATCGCCTCGGGCGGCAGGGGATAATCGCGTCCCTGGCGCGCGAGCAGGACTTCGCCATGGGGCACCCGGGCGATCTCCCGCTGAATGGCCACGGCCTGGCGCATCGGCAGGCCGGCCCGCCAGCACAAGGCCGTGACGGCTTTGGCACTGGCCGAGCCAAGGATCTTTTCAACGGTCGCGATGGGGGCGCCCGCCAGGCTGGCCAAGGCCGCCGCGACGCCGGCGCGGTCGCCCTCGGCCGACAGGTCGGCGACGAAATCGGGGGTGAGGCGCCCCTTCGCGGCCGCCGCCGCCACCTGGGCCCGGGCGGCCTGGGTCTTTTGCGACACGCCCGAGGCGCCTTGGCTTGAGGTCTCGGCGATCATGCGTTGGCGCAGGCGGGCCCGCAGCAGGTCGGCGGTGTCCTCGTCAAGGCCCTCGCGGGCGATCAGGCGATCAAGGAGGGACGCCCCGACAAAATCGGCAACGCGCCGGATCGTGCGCACGGACAGATCCGTCCGCATCACCAGGGGTTCATGCAAGGCCTGGGTTGTCTCGGCCTGGTCGACGATCCGCTCCATGGTTTCTTCACGGATCCGGGCCCTCGGATTGGCCAGAAGGGCCGCGATGGCCGGGATTTCAAGCGAGGCCACGATGTCGTCACTGACGGGTTCACTGACGCTTGCGCGGCGCGCAATGGTCGTCAGGGCGCCCTGGGCCCGGCTGGCCGCGATGATCTCAATGAGATCCTCGTCCTGGAGCAAGGGCGAAAATTCAAGGATCGGCGCCGCAACGCCCGTGATGGCGTCATGGGCCAGGGTCCGGATTACGCCGGGCGGCGCATGGGGCAGGCGCGCGATCTCCTCGGCCAGCAGGCGGCGCACGCGGGGCGCCTCGTCCCGGGCCAGGGCCTCCACCATGGCGATGGTCTCATCCCGTTGCTGACTGACCTGCCCGGTCTTGAGGTCGGGCATCAGGCGCACGAGCCGCCGGGCGAGTTCCCCGCGCACGGAACTGGCGCTGTCGTCGGCAAGCTGGAGCAGCGCCTTGGTCGGGGTGGCCGCGTTGGTGGCCACGCCTTCGCGCACGCCCTCGTCCTCGTCCGAGGCCAGAAAATAGAGCATTTCCGGAGGCGTCTGCGCCGAGCGGGACAGGACTGTGCGCGCCTGCAAGTCGTTGCGGGCCAGCGCGGAACGTGCCGCCGTGTAGGAGGCAAGGATGGCGGTGCCCGCGCCGGTCCTTTTGGCCGATCCGGAGGCGGGCAATGCGGCGCCGGCGGCCCGGCGCGCCCAGGAAGTGATCCAGCGCACAAGCATGATCACGCTTGTCGGCCGGACGGCTTTACCAGGAGCTTAATGGGGATATTTATCGTAAATCGGACGCTTTAATATTTGACCATGCGTCGTACCAGCCACACTGCGAGGACTTATGCCCACATCACACAGCGCCGTTGCATCGCCTACGGAAGATCCCAAGGGTCCGGATCTGCGCCATATCGAGACCTGGGTCTTCGATCTCGACAACACGCTGTACCCCGCCGATGGCCGTGTGTTCGACCAGGTCGACGAGCGCATGGGCGCCTTTATTGCCGATTTCCTTAAAGTTGACGCCCAGGAAGCGCGGCGCGTTCAAAAACTGTACTACCGCGAATTCGGCACAACACTCAGCGGTCTGATGACTGTTCATGGCATGGCGCCAAAGCCCTTCCTCGACTTTGTTCACGACATCGATGTCAGCATGATCGAGCCCAACACAGCGCTCGACGCCGCGCTGGCGCGTCTGCCCGGGCGCAAGGTGATCTATACGAATGGCTCGGTGTCGCATGCGGAGAATGTTCTGGCACGGGTTGGCATCCGGCGGCATTTTTCCGACATTTTCGACATTGTCGCAGCGGATTACGTGCCCAAGCCCCATCGCTCGGCCTATGAACATATCTTTTTGCACGGGCGGGTCGATCCCACCCGCGCCATCATGTTTGAGGACATCGCCCGCAATCTGGAGGCGGCCCATGCCCTTGGCCTCGTGACCGTCTGGGTGCGTCCTGCCCGGCCCCTGCCCGGTGATGCGGATCCGCTGATCTCAGACGACCTTGCCGATCATCCCCATATCGACCATGTCACGGACGATCTCGCCGGATTTCTGGCCGGTGTCCGGCTCGGCTGAGTGCACCAATCGTCCCCGTTTGTTTGAAAGGTAGTCTCATGTCCTCCGATCTGTCTCCCGCCGCTCTGGAAGCCACCGTCACCCAAGCCTGGGAGTCGCGGGACACCCTTTCGGTTCACACCTTTGGGCCCGTGCGGGAGGCGGTCAACATGGCCCTCAGGGGGCTTGATTCGGGAACATTCCGGGTGGCGAGTAAAGTGGCGGGCCAGTGGGTCGTACACGAATGGCTTAAAAAGGCTGTGCTCCTGTCGTTTCGGTTGAATCCCATGACACCAATCCCGGGCGGGCCGGGCCAGACCAGCCTGTGGTTCGACAAGGTGCCTTCAAAGTTTGAAGGGTGGGATGCGGATCGCTTTGAGGCGGCTGGCTTTCGCGCGGTGCCGAGCTGTGTCGTGCGCCATTCCGCCTATATCGCGCCCGGCGCGGTCCTGATGCCCAGTTTCGTCAATCTGGGGGCTTATGTGGGCGAGGGGACCATGGTGGACACCTGGGCCACGATCGGATCCTGCGCGCAGATTGGGCGCAACTGCCATATCTCCGGCGGGGCGGGGATCGGCGGCGTCCTGGAGCCGCTCCAGGCCGCGCCCGTCATCATCGAAGACGGCTGTTTTATCGGTGCACGGTCGGAAGTCGCCGAGGGCGTGATCGTGGAGGAAGGCTCCGTCCTGTCCATGGGTGTTTATCTGGGCGCCTCCACCAAAATCATCGACCGGGAAACCGGTGAGGTTCACTATGGCCGGGTGCCGGCCTACTCGGTCGTGGTGCCGGGAAGCCTGCCGGGGCCGGTGGGCACGCCCTCGCTTTACTGCGCGGTGATCGTCAAGAAGGTGGATGCGAAAACGCGCGCCAAGACGTCCATCAATGATCTGCTGCGCGACTGATTATCCGCTTATTAACTTTAAGTGACCACAAACACGAGGGTTCGCATCACGGCGGTCCCATCCCGGGGCCGCCCAATCCTACCAGTGAAAGGTCACAGGCCATGGCCATTGAAAAATCCGTCGCATCGTCCAGCCTCGCCGAAGTCATCGACCGCATCCTCGACAAGGGCATCGTGATCGATGCATTCGTTCGTGTGGCGCTGGTTGGTATCGAACTCGTCTCCATTGAAGCCCGCGCCATCGTCGCCAGCGTGGAGACCTACCTGAAATATGCCGAAGCCGTCGGCCTGACCGTCGAGCCCATGGCCGCGACGGCCTGATAACGGCGGGACCGCCGGACCGTCCGGCGGGTTTCCCGACTGTTTCCGTCAGCCTGTTCCGGCTTGGCGATCCTTTCTCGATCGTCGGGCCGGGCCCTGCCCCTCACAGGTGACCATGGCTACGCCTTCCCCCAAAAAAGCGTCCGAGCTTGACACATCGGAACCGGAAACCGGCCCCAATCCCCCGATGGAGGACGTGTCGGAGGCCGATCAGTGTTCAGAGCAAAAGAGCGATCAGCCATCCGCGGGACGCCGGGCGCGGGATGGGGCGCGAGCCCGTGTCCAGGAAATCCGTGGGGAGACGACATCTTACCTTCAAAGGCTCCGCGCCGATCGCCTTGCGCGCAAGCGCGGCGAGGAGCCCCATGGAGAGGAGCCGGCGCCGTCCGGAGCAGGCAGCGCGGAGCCCTCGGCCCGCCTCGCGCCCGGTGGCTCCGGCGTGAACCTGGACGCCCAGACGGATCACGGCGCGCCCCATGCGGACCATGGCCCGCCCGAGACGCTCGAGACGGTTGATGGCGCGCGAGCGGCCCGCACCGGCGGTCTGCCCCGCCGTCCCGTCCGCCGGCTTGTCCATTGGCAACCTGCCCCCCGCACACCCTCCGGTCTTCCGAATCCAGAGGACGCCGAAGCCCGTCGGCGTGAAGCTGCGGAGCGCCGGACGCAGGTGCGCACCCTCCTCGCCCGCCGCGCCTTGGGGCTGGCCGATGACGAGCGCGGCGAGGCAGCCCCGACCCGCCCACGCCGCGGCTCTGCCGCCCAGTCTCAATCCACGGCCCAAGCCCGCTCGGCCCTGCCCGACGCGGCGCCCCAATCGGAAGACCATTCCGTCTTTGAACGTCTGCTGAAGGGAGAGGCGGCCGGGCCCCGCCCCGATGAGCGGGACCCCGTTGAGGCTGGGCCCGTTGAGCCCAGTCCCGTTGA
>CAYYTT010000032.1:10132-29706 GCA_964474635.1 uncultured Alphaproteobacteria bacterium
CCAGTCCCGTTGAAGCCAGTCCCGTTGGGGCGGGTCCTGGCGATCCAAGTTCCGGCGATGCCACCGAACTGGCGCCGGCTGGTGAGTGCGACGTGGACCTCCAATCCGCCCCACCCTCCGGCGCGCCCGGCGTTGAGACACAGGCGGCGGAACAGGCGGGCAAGCCGGCGATGGACCGCCCCGCGGCATCCTCCACATCCGGTGTTTGGGTCAATCGCGACGCCTTCGACACGCCGCTGGACCCGGCGCCTGATGCTTCGCCTGCCTCCGGCGGCGGCGAAACGCCCGACGCGCCAAGCGAGCCCGTCGATCTGCGGGAGGCCCTGAAACAGCGCAAGATCCGCACGCCCGTGCCAATCGATGCCCTGCCCATGATCGGCACGGGCATGCGGGTTCGCCTTAATCAAATCGGTGTCAGGACGGTCCAGGATCTGGCCGCGGCTGACCCGGTGGCGCTCAAGGCGTCACTCGGCGAGGTCTCGCGCCTTGCCCATGTGGAGGCCTGGATCGACGCCGCGAGCGTTTTTCTCCACGGGTCCTCGGGCCCGGCCGCGGCGCAGGACTGAGGGCGCGACCACGCGTTACCAATCGTTAACCGGCACCGCGCACCATCATCTTTACGCAACGGTTTCGAGGATCGGGGCGCGGGCGGCCGATCCCAGTATGTCCACACTCGGCCCCCGCATCCATCCCGCGGCCACAACCCTCGCAGCGCCATGGACTGCGGACCCCCCATGCGGTCCGTACACCCTGTCTGCTGCGCCGTCCAAAGCGGGAAACCCATGTCGAGCAGCGCGCGGCGACACACCTCAACGCTAGACAGCCTGCCCCGGCCGGACCATCCGGTGATCGTGGAGACGGATGAAATCCGTAGCCTGACCGACCGGGCCATGGATTACCTGGCAAGCGGTTTTCCGCTGCACCTGCGCGGTCCCGCGGGCACGGGCAAGACTACTTTGGCGATGCACATTGCCGGCCTGATGGACCGGCCCGTGGCAATGATCTCCGGCAGTGCAACTTTTACCGCCGACAGCCTTCTGGGGGGTAAAGGGAATTTCAAAACCCGCCGGGTCGTCGACAAATATGTGGCCTCGGTCGTGAAGACCGAGACCGAGGCGAGTGCGGTCTGGACGGACGAAGTCCTGACGGCGGCCTGCCGTCAGGGACATATTCTGGTCTATGATGAATTCACCCGCTCTCCTCCTGAGGCCAACAATGCCCTGTTGACGGTGCTTGAGGAACGCCTCCTGCTGATCCCAAGCATTGCGCAGGAAGACAACTATCTGCGCGTTCACCCTGATTTTCGCGTGATTTTCACGTCGAACCCGGTCGACTATGCCGGTGTTCAGGACCTGCAGGATGCCCTCCTGGACCGGATGATCACACTCGATCTGGGATTCTATGATCGGCAGACGGAAGAGCAGATCATCATCGGGAAGACGGGCATCGATTCCCCTGGCGCACGGCGAATCGTCAATGTGGTCCGCGATTTCCGGCAGTCGAACGCCTGCGCGCAGATCCCCACCATGCGGGCCTGCCTGATGATTGCACGCATCGCCGCCGATCAGGGCTGGGCGGTGAGCGTCTCGGAACCCGGTTTTGTTCAGCTGTGCGTCGATGTGCTGCTCGCCAAGGTCATGATCAAGGCGGATCGCGGCTTGGATGTGCAGCGGGAACGCGCGAGGTGCCGGGATATTCTGATCCGCCTGCTGACCCATTACTGTCCGCCCTTCCCGTCGGGTCACGAACCGATCCATCCCCCCATCTGCGTCGCGCCCGTTCTTGAAGCGCTGTCTTGAGGTCGCGTGGTCCCTCGCGTTGCCTTCCCTGCCCCAGTTCCCCAAGAGGTGAGCCCATGTCCACCTTCCGCCGCCAGCCCCCCAGGGCATCCACGCGCGATCTGCCCCATCCGCGCGCCGTCCCGCGCGGCCGCCAGGCCATCGTTACGGAACTCATGCGCCTTGAGCACATGCGCGAGCGGGCTGAAAAAGAACTTGCCGCCTGGTCGGACAAGGAGCGCTCCGCACGCCAACGGCTGGACCAGATCAACGGGCGGCTCGACATGCTCTACGACAACGTCGCGCAGATCCATGCCCAAAGCCGCCGGTTGACCCTCATCGAAGGCGGGGCGGGACAACCGGCCCTGCCGCGCCAGCCCGAACCGCCCGCCCGCGTCGCGGCCGCGCGCCGTCGATAAGGGGGCATCATGGATATCATCGTTATCGAACATCCGTCCACGCCATCGCAAACCAACACGGCTTCGGCCGGAAATGAGGAGGCCAAAGCCGTCATGGGTGCACGGGACATTGCCCTGAGGGCCAAATCCGAACTTCAGGAAATCACGGGCCTCAAGCCCGACACGGTGTCGAAGGTCCTGCACGGCGATAAAGGCTGGGTCGTGAACATCGACATGATCGAACATAAGTCCATTCCCGAAAGCCGTGACGTGATCGCAACCTATGAGCTGATCCTGGATGGCGAGGGCACAATGCTGACCTATGAGCGTGTCCGCCGGTTTATTCGAGGGCAGACGGAAGAGTGAACGGCGAGAGTGAGGCCATCGCCCCATGACCATGCGCATGCAGCACGCCGTCCACGGCGACAGTCTTGCCGACATCCTCGAACGGGTGCTCGACAAGGGTGTTGTGGTGGCCGGCGACGTGTCGGTCGCGCTGGTCGGGATCGAATTGCTAACCATCAAACTGCGTCTCGTCGTCTGTTCGGTCGACAAGGCGCGGGAACTCGGCATCGATTGGTGGCAACACGATCCGTATCTCTCCAGCACGGCGGCCGGATCGCGAGGCGCGCCGTCCCGCGCCCTGCCAGGCCCTGGTCAGCAGACAAACCTTGCTGCCCTGGAGGACCGCCTCGCCCGGCTTGAGCAGCGCATTGCCGCCAAGCCAGACATATCGCCGCCGCCTACGGATCAATCCGCGCCCATCCCCTCACCTGAGCAGGAGACCTGACCATGCCCCCGACACGCCGGCCGAACCCGCAGCGCCCCGCCAATCCCGCCGAAGCCGTACGGGACATCAAAGCGGGTCTGAATGCCATTACGGACCGTCTGGAGCAGGTCTTCGGCGGCGCGGGCGCCGCATCCTCGACCGGCAATGGGACCGACGGCCTGTCGTTCGGGACGGGGCCCCTTGAAGGCGTCTTCGGCTTCAGCGTCCGTATGGGCGCGGCGGGCGTGGAAACCCAGACCTTCGGAAACTTAAAGCCGGGTCCGGACGGAACCGAAATGGCCGATGCCCGCGAACCCCTGGTCGACCTCATCGAGGACGGCGCCACCGTGACGGTCACGGTAGAATTGCCCGGGGCCGACGCGGACCGGATCGAGACGACCCTCGATGGCGAGACCCTGCGGGTGGCGGCCGAAGGCGGCCGGCGCTACGCGACCGACATTGAACTTGGCGGCCCTGTGGACGAGGCCAGTCTGAGCCGGAATTACCAGAACGGTATACTTGAAATCCGCCTGACACGGAGTGACGCATGACGGTTTTGCCCCTGGGTGACAGCGACGAGGCCGCCCTGGAAGGCCCTTTGGGCGCCTATGTTTATGGCGTCGTGCGGCTTGGGGACCGGGCCGAGGACGAGGGCTTCCTCCAGCCGCCCATGCCCGGGGCGGGGCCGGCGACCATCGTGGAGGCAGGTGAGTACGGCGTGATCGTCAGTGCCATGGCCATTGGTGACGTGGATCCCACACGGCGCAATCTGCTGGCCCACACACGCATCCTTGAGGAGGCCATGCGCGCCGGCCCCGTGCTGCCCGTGCGCTTTGGCACCATTGCCGACGATCCGGATCAACTCAGCCCCATTCTCGATGCCCATGGCGAAGATTTTACCCGCCTGTTCGCCAGGATCGAGGGCAAGGTGGAGTTGGGTGTCAAGGCCTTCTGGGACATGGAACGTCTCTTCGCCGAGGTGGGTGCCGACGATCCCAAGATCCGGCAGCTTAAGGAGCAACTGCAGGGCTCCTCGGAGGCCAAAACCTACTACCAGCGCATCGACCTTGGCCGCCGCATTGAAGATGCCATTGATGCCAAGCGCGAGGCGGAGGCCTCGGATCTTCTGCGGCTGCTCACGCCGCTCGCGACCGAAGTCGAAATCACGCAGCCAACGGAAGATCGTATGGTTCTCAATGCAGCCTTTCTGGTTGAAGCGGGCCGCGAGGCAGCGTTCGACGCGGTCGTCGCCGATATCCGCGCGCGGGAGGACGGGCGCATGACGCTGCGTTACATCGGTCCCGTGCCTGCCTACAGTTTCGTCAGCCTTTCAATCGACTGGTCCCCCGGGACTGCACAAAACCAGGCCGCCTCGGCCTGATCAAAGGAGACGTGCCATGGGATTCCTCTCGGCTGCCCTGACTGCTCCCGTGTCCCTGCCGATGCGCAGCGTGGGTTGGATCGCCCGCAAAATCGCCGAAGCATCGGAGGCGGAGTATTACAATCCGGCCAAGGTTCAAGCTGCGCTCCGGGCCCTGGAGGATCAATTGGAACTCGGGTTCATCACGGAAGAAACCTATATGCGCGAGGAAGAACTGCTTCTGCACCGTTTGAAGGAAATCCGCGCATGGCAGAAGGAAAAAGACCGTGGCTGATGGTCGGGTATCGGTTCCCATTGCCCGCGGGCAAGGGGCGGCCGGCGGGGAAAAAAGAGCGCCCGAGCGGGAGGAGGAAATCAGCCTCACCGTGGCATCCGCGCGGCCCGTGGATCAGGATCGCGGAATCATACGGATCGATCCGGACGATTCGGCGCGGCTTGGCTTGAGCGTCGGAGACGTGGTGGCCGTTGTGGGGGCCATGGACCGGTCCTCGATCACCTACACCCACGCCCGCCTGATGCCCGCCTTCCCGGAAGATCGTGGCCGCGATCTGATCCGCATGGACGAGGTCCAATGCGTCAATGCGGGAACCGAGCCCGGCGAGACGATCCTTGTGCGTCCCGCCTCCGCCCGGGAGGCGCGGCGCGTGCGTCTGGCGCAGGCGGATGGCAACGGACGCACCACGGCGCGCGAGCGCACGGGCCCGCTTGCGAGTGTCGGCGCGCTGGAGCAAGCGCTCGAAAACATGCCCCTTACGGCCGGCGATGATGTGCGGGTGCGCCTCAAAAGCGGGCGATCAGTGACGTTTACGATCCTGGAGACAGATCCCAAGGGCCCCGTCATCGTTCGGCCCGCAACGCGGATCCTTCTGGGTCAGGACAAAACGACTTCTCGCCCCCGCCGCACCGGCGCGCGCGCTGGCGGAACGGGCGCCGCCTATGGGCGGATCGGAGGCCTCGACCGGGAACTTTCGCGCGTGCGCGAAATGATTGAACTGCCCTTGCGCCGGCCGGATCTGTTCGATCATCTGGGCATCGCCGCGCCCAAGGGCGTGCTGCTGACCGGTCCGCCCGGTTCGGGCAAAACGCTCATTGCGCGCGCCGTAGCCGATGAGGCCGAAGCCACCTTCATCTCCGTGAACGGTCCGGAGATTGTGGATAAGTTTTACGGCGCGTCCGAAGCCCAACTGCGCGAGATCTTCGAGACCGCGCGTGCGAAGGCGCCTTCGATCATTTTCATTGATGAAATCGATGCCATCGCGCCAAAGCGGGAAGATCTGGGTGGGGAGCGTCAGGTGGAACGGCGCATCGTGGCGCAGCTTCTTACCTTGATGGACGGGCTGGAAGGGCGCGGCCA
The DNA here is from genome assembly GCA_964474635.1 of uncultured Alphaproteobacteria bacterium. GTDB lineage: Bacteria > Pseudomonadota > Alphaproteobacteria > JAJFIK01 > JAJFIK01 > CAYUYV01. The sequence continues at coordinate 15,813 of CAYYTT010000032.1, forward strand.
AGTGGTCGTTATCGCGGCCACGAATCTCGCAGACTGCCTCGATCCGGCCCTGCGCCGGCCGGGCCGTTTCGACCGGGAACTGTCCATCCCCGTGCCGGACCGCCATGCGCGGCGCACCATCCTCGATATCTATGCCCAGGATATGCCGCTGGCGGAGGATGTGGATTTAGGACAGATCGCCGAGTGCACCCACGGCTATGTGGGCGCCGATCTGGAGGCCTTGAGCCGGGAAGCCGGCATGGGGGCCCTGCGCCGCTATCTGGCCCAGCAGGAGGCCGTCGATCCCGATCAAAGCGATGTGGACAGCCTTGACCTCAGCGTGACCATGGATGATTTCCGTCACGCCATGGCCGATATCGCGCCGTCGGCCATTCGGGAGGTGTTCACGGAAGTGCCCATGGTCCGGTGGGACGATGTGGGCGGTCTGGAGGCGGAGAAACAGCTTCTGATTGAGGCGGTGGACTGGCCCCTGCGCCATGAGGCGGCCTATGCCGCGGTCGGCCTTCGAGCGCCGCGTGGTGTGCTGCTCTGCGGTCCTCCCGGCACGGGCAAGACCTTACTGGCAAAGGCGCTCGCCACGGAGACGCAGGTCAACTTCATTTCTGTCCGGGGTCCGCAGATCCTGTCCATGTATCTGGGCGAGTCCGAACGGGCCTTGCGGGATGTGTTCCGAAAGGCGCGCATGGCCGCGCCGTGCATCCTGTTTTTTGACGAAATCGATGCCCTCGTTCCCATACGCGGCGAAGGCGCCGGCAGTGATGGTCAAACAGCGGAACGGGTCGTTGCCCAGTTTCTGGTGGAGATGGACGGCGTTGATCCGCTGACCGGTGTTCTTGTCCTGGCCGCAACCAATCGGCGGGACCGGATCGATCCGGCCCTGCTGCGTCCCGGGCGCTTCGACGTGATCGTGGATCTGCCCGCCCCGGGGGCAGACGCGCGGGCGGCGATCCTCGACATCCATTTGCGAGACCGGCCCATTGCCCGCGATGTGCGTGTGGCGGATTTGGTCACCGCGACCGATGGCCTGTCGGGCGCCGATTTGGAGGGCCTGTGCCGCCAAGCCGCCTTGCAGGCCCTCAAAGACCACCTGGCCGGGGACGCGCGCGGCAAGGACCTCACCATTACGGCCGCCCATTTCGACCGTATCCTGAAGGCACGCGCCCTGGGCGCGGCCGAACATCCGACCGGAGCTGGCCGTCCATGATCGAACAAACCCTTTACGGCGTGACGACGTTGGACGGTGCAAGCCGCCTCGCGGCCCGCAAGACCCGCGTCGAGGGACGCCGATTGCGCCCGGTCATCGCCGGCGGGCTTGCGGCCATTGTGGCCTCCTCGCCGCGCGGCCCGTTTTGGCAGGGGCGCCAGCGCCGGGCGCTTTACCGGCTGCGGTTTTATCAAACGGTTCTTGAGTCCCTCATGGGCTTCATGCCGATCCTGCCGGCCCGGTTCGAAACCCGCATGGCGGGCAACGACAAGGTGCGGACCTTTCTGCATACCTGTGGCCGGGATCTGCGCAGTCCCTTGGAGCAATATGGAAGCCTCATCCAGTTCGAGGTGCTGGTGTCCTGGTCCGTGGTCGACGCCATCGAGCAACTGCGCAGCGACGGGCTGATCGGCCTTAAATTCGGTCAGGGCGAGACCCAGGACCAGGAAGCCGCGCTCGCCCTCAAGGCAGCTGTCGAAGGCCATCGCCGTGCCCTGACGGACCGTATCCGGACCATGTTGACGGGTGTCTCCCTCGATGTGATCGAGACACCCCGTATTGAGGACACGGTGGTCTCCAATTTCACGTGTCTGCTGCGCCGGGCCGATGAACTGGCGCTTGACGCGGCCTTGAAGGCCTTCGACCGGGAGACTGGCGGGCGCCTGCGCATTCGCTGCATCGGGCCCCTTCCGGCGTGCAGTTTCGCGGCCGTGGAAGTTGAGGCGGCGGATTTTTCCAGCGTGGAGGCGGCGCGCAGGCGCCTGCGCCTTGACCAGACGGTGCGCCTTGAAGATGTCAAGCGGGCCTATCGGCAGGCGGTCAAGGCACTCCACCCCGACGCCAATCCACGGGGTGTGGCGGTGTCGGAGGAAATGGCCCAGTTGCGCGATGCCTACAATCTTCTCTCGCGCATCGCCGAAGGACAGCTTCGCAAGCCTGCACGGGTCGCCGCGCAGGACCTGCCCCCCATCCAATTCACCGCGCCGGCGGTCGAGAAGAGTTTTTCCGTGCGCCTGCGCCGGGCCGGTGACGAGACAGCGGAGGCCGCATGACAAAACCGATCCCCCTTTATTATCTGCATGCCATCGTTCCAGCCATCGACGCCAGTGTTGGCGAGGCCGGTTTGCGCAGTGCGGACAGTCTGGGCGCGGTGCGCTGGAAGGATTTGGCGGTCCTCTACACGGATCTTGGTTCCTCAGGAATCGATGCCGGCCGGCTGGAGGCCGATATCGCTTCGGCGGACGCCGGGGAGGCCTTCGTGCGGGAGCACCAGGATTTCCTGTGCCACTTGCGCGATGAAACCTCCGCGCTCCTGCCGTTTCCCTTCTGCACCCTTTATCGCCACCTGGATCCCGTTCTTGAGATGTTGCAGGCCCATGGCGACCTTTTTCGCGCCACCCTGGGGCGCCTCGCGGGGGCGGCGGAATGGTCCATCCGTCTTGTCCAGGACGAAGAGACGGTGGGCACGGATCTGGTGGACGACCCGGCCATGCGGGCCTTGCGCGATGACATGGAGGCAGCCTCGCCAGGGCGGCGCTTCCTGCTTCAGCAGCGCTTTGATCGCAGTCTTCGAGACCGGCGCCGCCTTGTGCTCCGGGAACGGATCGACGCATTGCACGAGGATCTGCGCGCCCTGGCGCGCGATGCGGTGGAGATCGCCCATGGCGGTGTGGAGCGCAGCCAAGCGCCGCGCGGCGATCGCGGGCCCATGTCCGTGCCCGAGGCCCGGCGCACGGCCTTCAAGGGGGCCTATCTCGTCGCCGACCGGGACCGGGACCGCTTCTTGTCCCGCCTTGATGATCGTGCCGGCCGTCTGAAGGCGGAAGGCTGGTGCACGCTCGTCCAGGGGCCCTGGCCCGCCTACAGCTTCACCAATCTTCAGGAGGACGCGGCATGAGCGGTGGTCAAGCGGACCGGGCCGTCAGTGTTACAGACACTGCCGAACGCGTGGCCCTCGTCGATCTTCTGGACCGGGTGCTTGACCACGGCGTCGTCGTGGCCGGCGACCTCACCTTGTCCCTGGCGGATGTGGATCTCGTTTATGTGGGGCTGCGCCTGCTTGTGTGCGCGCCCGACAAGATGTCCGCTTCCGCGCCAATTTCCAAAGTGTGAGGACCCCGGACCATGAGCGATTTCCGCTTCACCTATGTCTATGCCATCGTGCCCGCGGGCCGGGGGCCCAAGGGTGGCTGGCCGCTTGGGCTCGCTGAGTTGCCGGTCACGCTCCTTGGCGCCGGGCCGGTCGGCGCCCTCATCAGCACCATTGAGGGGGATGCGGAGCATGGCCGCGATACCAAGGCGCGTATTGAGGATTTGAAAGCCCACGGCGCGGTGTGCGATGCCGCGCTGGAGGCGGGGCCCGTCCTGCCCTTGCGCTTTGGCACGCTTCTGGCCGGCAGCGACGCGGTTCTTGAGCTTCTGGTGCGCAACACGGCCGATTTCGTGCGCGCGCTTAAAAGCCTTGATGGCCGCGTTGAAGTGGGTCTGCGTGTGGAGAGCCGGCCAGGCGCGGGGACACCGTCCGGCGCGCCGGCCTGCCAGATCACGAATGCCCGCGCCAGCGAGCGTCCGGGTACGGCGCATTTACTCTCTCTGTCGCAGGCTTTTTCCGCTGGACAGCATCACCCGACCGTCGCCCGTCTCCATGAAAGGTTGCGGGGGCTTTCCGCCGATGCCCGTGTCACCAGCGGTGCCGTGCCGCCGGTGCTCTTGAAGGCCGCCTATCTGGTGGATCGTCCGATGCTCGCCGATTTCGAGGACGCCGTCGAACAAGGTATGGGGGCTGGTACCGATTTTTCAGTTGCCCTTACGGGACCCTGGCCGCCCTACCATTTCGCGGCGCAAGGCCTGCCAGTGCTCAGCGCGGCGGCGGCGTGAGCGCCATGGCCTCTCTGAATGATGGGTCGCTCGCCGATAAAATCATGGTGTCGGCCGGACCCCTGGGCACGGTGGACACGCAGGATGTGATGGCGCCCTTTCGCCGCCCCGATGAGGCGCTCACGCTCGATCCGGAGCGTTTGGAAAAAGATTTGGCCAAACTCGTGCTGACTTTGGTGGAACTTCTGCGCCGACTCATGGAATCCCAGGCGGTACACCGCATGGAACGGGGCACCCTGTCCGATGATGAGGTGGAGCGCCTGGGCGCCGCGCTGCTTGCGGCGCGCGATAAAATCGCCGAACTGCGGGAGGCTTTCGGCCTGGCGCCGGAAGACCTCAATCTCGATCTGGGGCCGCTGGGCTCTTTGCTGTGACGGATTTCGGCTTCGTGGGGCCTTTTCCCGCCCCGTCGGCCGCCTTTTCAAGCACATCTTTATAGATAGATCTTGCAGCCAGTTATCCTTTTGAGTGTGCAATATTAAGACGCGTTAATCTTTCATTTACCCCAATCACCGGACCGTGGACAGCGGTGAAGATAACTCCGTGTACAGTACAGGTCAACGGAGATTGGGGTCGTATCATGTCGTTTCGTTCCGTCTCGAGACTATTCATGCTGGGCGCCGTCCTGTTTCTGGTTGCGGCAGGCGGCCTCAGTCTTTACGCCACCGGCTACATCTCTGAGCTTCGGATGGGCACCCTGGCGCCGGACAGCGCGCCGTCCAAACGAGCCGAATACATCTCGGAGGTGGAGCGTGTGCTCGGCCCCCGAGGCGCCGGCGGCGCATTGCGCGAATTCGCCCTGACGCGCACGCCCAGGCTTCTGGAGGCCACGGGGCGCTACCTGGGCACCGCCCGTCAGGTGATCGGTCTTTACACCGAGAGCGCCGTGACCCGGGAGCAGCAGCAGGGCGCCGTGGAGCTTCGGGCGCTCTACCAGAAGGTCAGCAGCCTCCACGCCAACGCCGAAGGGCTCGATCCGGCGATCCTCGCCGGCCGGCTCGAGGCGACCAATGCCCAGCTTGCGGCCCTGGCCAGCGCCCTGCGTCAGGTTGATGTGGTGCAACGCTTCGAAGGCGCCGAGCGGGTCGCCAACCTGACCCAAGGCACGGTGATCTTCGCCTTCGCCGGGGCCTTCGTGGTCTTGATGATCGGTGCCCTGCTCATCCGCGCGCGCGTCAACGATCCCTTGAGCGCCGTGGTGCGCCAGATGCAGGATCTGGCCACCGTGTCCGAGACCGGCGATGGCGCCGACACCACGCTCTGGGGTGTGGAGCGGCGCGACGAAATCGGCGATCTGGCCCGGGCGGTGGCGCGCTTGCGCCAAGCCGCCGGTGCCGGACGTCCCGGCTTTGCCACGGCCGACGGGGTGCTCAAGGTCAGCCTTACGGGCCCGAGCGGCGGCGTGCTCGATGAGCTTTTGGACACGCTGCGCCAGGCGGCGGGCGACCTTGCCGAGCGGGGCCACAGTCTGGATGCCTCGCGCGAGGAAGCCGCGCAAAAGGCCGCCGATGAAATCGCCCGCCTGTCCACGGGCGTTCAGGAGCTTGAGTCGAGCCGGCGCAAGATCGACGAACTGGTCTCCGCCCAGCGCAAGGATTTGGGCGCGGTGCGCTCTTCCTTGCATGAAACGGTTGGGTCCCTGCGCGAGGCCGGCGACCAGATGCAGGCCAAATTTGAGGACACCCTGACGGCGTTCCGCACCCGGGCCGACGATTTCGCCAAGACAACGACGGCGCTCACCGACACGGCCGAAACGGTAGGCACCCGGATGGGCGATGTGGTCAGTGGTCTGACCCAGACGCAGAGCGCGGTCAGCGGCCTGATCACAGATACCCGCAGCATCAACGAAACCGCGCGCTCCGCGGCCGACGTCCTCAAGACCCAGTTCGGCGTCGCCCTTGAAGAAGTGCGCGCCGCCTTCGGCCGGCTCCAGGACACGGTCACCACCGTGGGCCAGGAGGCGGTGCAGATCGGCCAGTCCGTACAGGGCCAAAAGGCCAGCGTCGATGAGACCTACGCGGAAATCAATGCGCGGCTGATCGCGGCCGCCGATGCCATCGACGCCACCATCGGGCAGATCGGTTCCGCCCAAGCCTCTCAGGGCGAACGGATTGGTGAAACGCACACGGATCTGCGCCAGTTCGGCGAAACGGTCGCCAATGGGATCAGCCAGATCAGCCGCAGCCTTGAGCAGGGCAACGCCCGGGCCGAGGGCCTGGAGCATGACCTTGCCAGGCTGCGCGTGGGCATCGAGGCACTCCAGCACAGTGCGGAACACGCCAAACGGCCCGACGAGGACACCGAGCGCACGGTCGCCCTCCACGGCGAGGCGCTCGGCCGGCTTGAAACCCATGCCGGCGCCATTCTCGACATGCTGAAGGGCTTGTCTGACCAGGTTGAGGCCACAAGGCAGTCAGCCCTGACGCAGGATCCGGGCAAGGCTCTCGATGCGCTCAGTGCCCTCCAGGAACGGATCGACGCCCTCGCCGGCGATCTCTCCCAGGGCCTGTCCGATCTGGCCGAACGCGCTACCGTGTTGCCGGCCATCGCCGAGCAGGTGCAGGATCTGGCCGGACGGCCGGCGCCCGAGAGTGTCGATCCATCCATCCTGACGGCCGTGGAAGGCCGGCTTGAAGCGGTGGCCACGGGTCTTTCGGAGGTCTTCAGCCGGCTGTCGGTCCTCAACGAGCTTGACGGCAGGATCGCGGGCCTCGCCGCCGCCGCGCCGGCGAGGGATGGTCAATCGGGCGATCTGGCGGGCCTCACGGTCAAGGTCGATGGCCTCGGCGAAAGCCTCTCGGAGGTGATCACCCAGGTCGCAAAGGCCGTGGACGAACAAAGCAATACGGCCGCCGCCGTTGCCCGCCAGCAGGCCGATCTGCGCCCGACGCTTGAGGGCATTTTGGGCCGCATCGACAGTGTCTGTGCCCTCCTCGCCAAGGCGGACGAGGACGGCACGGCCGTCGGCCAGCCTGAAGATCTCGGCGTCCTTCGCGAGGCCGTGGCCCGGATCGAGGACAACGCTTTGCGCCTCGCCGAAGCCCTTGAAACGCAATTCGCGCGCCTAGAATCGGGCACCACTGGCCTTGGGGAAAGCCTCACCGGTCTGGCCCAGGCCGAGGAAATGCGGGCCGGCTTCGGCGGCCTCGAGGCCAAGACCGAGAGCCTGGCGAGCGTGCTTGCCGATGGTCTGTCGTCTCTTGCAAACCGGCCGGCGGGCGGGGACCCGGCACTCGCCGAGGCCCTGGCCCGGATCGATGCGCGCCTTGGAGCCGTGGCTGAGGCGCTTGAACCGCGAGCCGGCGGGGTGGGCGGGTCCATCCCGGTGGATGATCTGCGCACCTGCATTGAAGAAACCCTCAAGCCCTTCACCGACGCGGACGCCGAGGGCGGCACCGACGCCCTTGCGGCCACCGCGCTCCTCCAGGACGTGGTCGAGAAGCTCGGTACCCTGACCGAAAAAGTGGATGATCGGGAAACCGGCGAGGGCGAGGGTGCCATGGCGGACCGCATCGGTGACCTTACGGACGCCCTGCGCGGTTTGAAACAGGATCTTGAGGCGCGGCTGGAGACGATGGTGGCCGAGCTTGCCGCGCTCAAGGCGTCGGGCGGCGCGCCGACCCTCGATCACCAGACCCTCGCGGTGCTCTCGGAACGGATCGGTGAAGAAGCCCGCCAGGCCCTTGCCGGCCTTGCCGCGGGAACCGGGACGCCGGCCCAAGTGATGACCGAACCCGTGGTCCAGTCCCTGACCGACTTTGTCCGTCAGCTTAAGGAGCAGGGTATGGTCGATCCGGATCAGGACAGCCTGCCCCATGCGGCCGCCGATATCGATGCCGTCACGGATGTCATCGATGTGCTGGAGCGCCGCTCCGCGCTCCTGGCGCGCCGGATCATGGAAGGCGGCGTTGAGGGGCCGGGCGAGGGCAGCGAGGGGCTTGACGCCCAGGCCGCCATCGCGCGCCTCCAGGCGGCCAGCGACAAACTCGGCAACATCGCCACCGCCGTGGCCATCGCCAGCGACGCCCAGCGCCTCCACGCCACTGGGTAGAGCGTCCGGTGATTAGGGTGCGGGGCGATTAATCGGCACCGCGCTCAAGGCCGCGGCGGCGGCCCGGCGCTGGTGCGCCGCCCCCGCGGAGCGCCCGAAAAGGTCCGATGGGGGCGCGTGAGCGCGGAAAAGCAGAGCATTCTTGCTCTTGGTTTGAGGGGAGCCACACCATTCGCCTGACGCGCGAGTGGCGCGGCGTGGCTCCGGGGGCGTTCACCATCGTATGGTCGCAATACCCAGTGCCGCCTTGTGTGCTTTAAGGTGCCGTACAGCGGCCTGGCACAGAAAGGCACGGATATGACAAGCGGAGCGGCGTTCATGGCGATGAGCCTTGACGGGTTCATCGCGCGGCGAAGCGGCGAGGTCGACTGGTTGTCGGCCCATGCGGGCGCCGGAGAGGACCATGGCTTCGAGGCTTTCATGGCCTCCATCGACGGGCTCATCATGGGCCGCGCCACCTTTGAGGTCATTCGCGGCTTTGGGCGCTGGCCCTACGACAAGCCGGTGGTGGTCATGAGCCGAACCTTGCGTCCGGTGGATATTCCCGAAGAGGTGCGCAGCCGGGTGTGCCTGTCGAATGAGGTGCCCCGGGTCCTGATGGACCGCCTGCGGGGTGAGGGCTGGTCCCGCGCCTATGTGGACGGCGGGCGCCTCGTGACGTCTTTCCTGGTCGAAGGCCTCATCGACGAGTTGACCCTGACCCATGTGCCGATCCTGCTCGGTGACGGCCTGCGCCTCTTTGGCCCGCTCTCCGAAGACATCCGCCTTCACCATAGAGAAACAAAGACATTCCCATCCGGCCTCGTGACATCGCGATATGGCGTGGAGAACAAGTCCGGCCTGCATATGTGAGGAAGGCCCGTCGTGCGCGGCATGGCGAGCGCACGCGAGGCCATTGAGAGTAAGGTGCTCCGTGCCCGCCTCTCTGGATCGCTTCCCTTCGGTCGCGATGACGCTTTCAGTAGGGGCTGGGTGAATTCCCCGTCCCGCCTTGCTCGTCATGGCGAGCGGCCGCGAAGCCATCCAGAGCCACATGCTCCGTGTCCGCCGTTCCAGGTCGTGTCCCCTCGGCCCCGATGACGACGTCGGCGGGGTTGGATAAGGGCTGGAACCCGTGAGAGGCGTTGGCGCGGTGTTCGTCAGTTCACCGCCGGCCGAACAGGCGTTCGATATCGGTGAGTTTGAGTTCCACATAGGTGGGGCGGCCGTGGTTGCATTGGCCGGAATGGGGGGTGCGTTCCATTTCGCGCAGGAGGGCGTTCATTTCCGGGCCCGACAGGGTGCGCCCGGAGCGCACGCTGCCGTGGCAGGCCATGGTGGCGCAGACCGCCTCGAGCCGCTCCTTCAGGGCCACGGTTTCCTCCAGATCTTCGAGCAGATCGGCCAAATCGCGCACAAGGCCCTGGATGTCCGGCTGGCCGAGCAGGGCCGGCGTCTCGCGCACCAGCACCGCATCGCCGCCAAAGGGCTCGAGCACGAGGCCAAGGCCCGCCAGTTCCTCCGCCCGCGCCGCGAGCCGGGCGCCAGCCCCAGCGGCAAGCTCCACGACTTCGGGAATGAGCAGGCCCTGGCGCGTCACGCCGCGCTCGATAAGGGCCGCCTTCATGCGCTCATAGACGAGCCGTTCATGGGCCGCGTGCTGATCGACGATGACGAGACCATCCGTCGTCTGCGCGACAATGTAATTGGTGTGGAGCTGTGCCCGGGCTGCGCCAAGGGGAAAGGCCGTCGCCGGTGTGCCGTCCATCGCGGGCTCGCCTTCGAACCGTGCCGCCGGCGGCGCGGCGAGGGCCCCATCGGGCGCGCCGTCGCCCGCGGTGCCACCGCCTTCGGGCGCAAAAAAATCCCGGGCCGTTTCGCTGAGGCCCTGGGGCGGCGGCGGGGACGGTCGGTAGGCGGAGGGCCGGAAGGAGGCCTGGCGCAGGTTCAGCGGCGGGCCCTGGAGGGCATCCGACGTGCCGCCGGGCCGCAGCGCCTGAAGCACGCCGGCGGCGACCGTTGTCGAGGCCCGGTGCCCGTCCCCGGCCAGGGCCGCGCCCACCGCGCCGATCAGGGCGGCGCGCACCAGGGCCGGATTGCGAAAACGCACATCGTGCTTGGCCGGGTGAACATTCACATCCACCAGGGACGGCGGGCAGGCAATGAACAGGGCGGCGGCCGCATGCCGGTCCCGCGCGATATAGTCCGCATAGGCTGCGCGCAAGGCGCCCAGCAGCATCCGGTCCCGGACCGGCCGTCCGTTGACGAACAGATACTGCATTTGCGCCGTGGCCCGGTTGAAGGTGGGCAAGGCCGCAAGCCCTGAAATTCGAATGTCTTCCCGGCCCGCCTCCACGGCAACGGCGTTGTCGGCAAAGTCCGGACCCAGAAGATCGCCGAGCCGGCGCGCAAGGCCCGCCTCGCCCGCCGTCTCGAGGCAGAGGACGAGGCGCCCCTGACTGCGCAGACTGAAGGCCACTTGAGGTTGGGCCATGGCGAGCCGGCGCACCACATCGCTTACCGCGGCCGTTTCGGCCCGGTCCGATTTCATGAATTTGAGCCGGGCCGGCGTGGCGAAGAAAAGATCGCGGACGCTGACCCGCGTGCCGCTGCCCCCGCTTGCGCCCTGAAAGGCGGCCGGTTCCGCCGCCCCGCCGGCGCCCGCCTCGCGCGTCAGGGACCAGGCATGGGGACTGACGGTGCCGCCGTCTTCGCGGGGGCGGCTCAGAATTTCCAGGCGCGCCACGGCGGCGATGGAGGGCAGGGCCTCGCCGCGAAAACCCAATGTGTCGATGGCGAGCAGGTCCACATCGCCGGCATCGTCCGCGGCCAGTTTGGAGGTGGCGTGCCGCTCCACGGCAAGGCCAAGAGCCCGCGCGTCCATACCGCAGCCGTCATCGGTGATGGCGATGAGCCGCTTGCCGCCGTCGTCAATTTGGATGTCGATCCGCCGCGCCCCCGCATCAAGGGCGTTTTCGACAAGCTCCTTCACCGCGCTGGCCGGCCGTTCGATCACTTCGCCGGCGGCGATCTGGTTGACGGCCGAGTCCGGCAGGCGCCGGATCACTGGGACGTCGGTGTGGCCCGGCGTCGAATGCGTGGGGACCGGATGGGCGGACGCCGACGGTGTGGAGGGGGCGTGGGCGGGACGGGCGGTCATGGGCGGAACGCTCACCGGGGCTGACGCTGCGAAAAAAGAGTGAGTTGCCCAGAGGATAAGGGGCGAGTCGCGCCTGTGGGTAGGGCAAGCGGTCGCCCGGGCCGCGCGAGCTGTGTGTCAGGGCCGTGCCGCCAGGGTTGGCGTCATGCGCTCGCGCAAGGTCAGGCCCGTGCGCCGCCCGGAGGCCAAGGTGCCGAGCGGCAAGGTCGCGGGATCGAGAATTGCCAGGGTTTCCGCGCCCGTATCCACGGCGGCGGCGCTCAGCGTGGTCAACCGGTCAAGGCCGGACGATTGCTGCGCGGCGACGACGCTTCTGGATGTGCCTGCGGCCTGGGATGCGCCTCCGGCGTCCACATAGGCTGGCGCGGATTCGGGCATCTCGTAGGGATCCTGCAGCCGGTCAGGCGTGCCTTGGGCCGGCTGGGCGGTGCCGCGCGGCGGGGCCAGGGGCTTGGGGCGGCTGCCCGGATCGGTCACGGGCGCGCGTCCGCGCAAACGGTTCGCGGTTCCGAGCCCTTCCAAGAAGAAGGTCGGTCGCAGGGGGGAGCTGAGGGTCGAGAGGGGGGATCGGGCGAGATCGGTCTTCAGGCTGAGCGCCGGGGCCGGCGGGCGCACCATGGCAACCCTTTGACTCCCGAAAGCCGGAGTTGGGGACACTCCGGCTTGCCGTCTGATCCGTTCAATTCCCGAAACCCCAGTGTCGCCGGTCGTGCCAGGCACAGCCGTGCCGGCGACGGAGGGGGATTGACGGGGGCTAGAACCAGCCCTGTCGGCGATCCTGCTGGGCGAGGGCGGCGTCGGCGCGGACTTGTCCGGTGCCGAGACTTTCACTCACCTGTTGTGGCTCGCTGGCGGCATCCACCACCTGCTCGGTCAGACTGTCATCGCCCTGCCAGAAGAGGATCTGGTCGGCGAAGGTGCGATCCTTGCGGGCCAGCATGGTCGTTTCACGCTCAAGAACCCGGCGGATGGACGCGTCCACCTGGAGCGCGCCGGCCTGGGAGAGCAGAGCCTGCTCGCCGCGGCTCTGGCGCGGACCCGTGTCGCGCGGCTGGCCGAAATCAGCAAAAAGCAGCTGAGCGGCCGCCTGGCCCGGCTCCACATCCTGGGGCCGGCTAGCGCCGGGGCGCGGCGGACGCAGGGAGAAATCCGGCGGGATCACAAGCGGCGCCTTGGTCACGATCGCGAATTCATCCGGCGAGGACTTGTTGAGGCCAAGCGCCTTTGCAAGGCCGCTGCACCCAGGAAGAAGCAGGCATGCCGCGGCAACCACCGCAGCACGCGCGGTCGTCAGGCGGAGCGCCGATTTGCGCTCGGAAACGCCAACAAAAGTCCGGTTCATCGACATCCGTCCCTCATCGTTCTGGACACATTTCCATGACTGTACCGCAACTTCAGCGCCTTGGCGACAGGGTGGGGATAAATCCGGCGCGGAAATTCCGGCACCCACCGCCGCGGGGGCCCTTACGGCTTGTGCGCAAGCGACCCGACACGGCGCCTTTATCTCAACGCCAGGACCCGTCCGGTTCCTTGACCTGCCTCATGAACGGCGCCGGTTTCACGACTGGCGCCGGCGCCGGTCAGGGCGTCTCGGTCTCGCGCGCGCCGGCTGCATCGGAGCGGGCGTCGAAGACAGTGTCGAGCAGCAAAAACCCGACCCCAACCACGATGGCTACATCGGCAACGTTAAAAATGTACCAATGGAAGCCGAAGGCGTGGAAATCGAAAAAATCCGCAACCGCGCCGTACAGTGCCCGATCGATCGCGTTGCCGATCGCGCCGCCGATGATCAGCCCCAGGCCAATGGCCAGGACACGGCTTGAGCATCGGTGCAGCCAGATCGCCAGGCCCACCACGACACCAAGCGCAAAGGCGGTCAACAGGGCCTTTGCCCAGGTGCTGCCCGCCTGGAGCAGGCCGAAACTCACCCCTTCGTTCCAGGCCATCACCAGATTGAAAAAGGGCGTGACCACGATGCCCTCGCCCGGCTGCAGGTCTTTGAAGCCGAAGCGGTAAAGCAGGAGATTTTTGGATATCTGATCCGTCGCAAGGGTGATCAGGGCGAGGGTCCAGCCGGCGCGGGCGTAAATCGATAGGGCCATGGGGCCTCCCTGGATCCGCTCCGGCCCGAACCGTTCGGGCCGAAGGTTTTTCTGCTGTCCGGTCCCTAGCGTTACGCGTTGGGCGCAGGGGCGGATTTTGCCGGTGCCGCACCGATCTGCGCCGCATCGGCGGGCGCCTCCGGCGACCAAAGACCAGCGGCCACGAGAGCCTCCAACGCCTCCGCATCGCGCAAGGTTACATCCTTATAGACCGGATGCGTCCCGACTTCGGGCAGGATTTTCCACGACCGGCGGCATTTGCGCCCCTCGGCAAGGGCGGGCACCACCGCCACCCCGGGCACATCGTCCAGGCGGAACGCCGTGTCCGGGCCGGCTTCGGTGGTCAGGCGCGCGCTGCTGGTGATGGCGAGTTCGGCCATGTCGAGGCCTTCGATGGCTTTGGCAAGCTCCGGATCGCTCACATGGATGACCGGCCCAGCCTCCAGGCTGGAGCCGATCCGGCCCTCGCGCCGCTCCACCTCCAGGGCGCCCGTTACGACCCGGCGCACGGTGCGCATGGC